>JBDLRS010000111.1:0-124396 GCA_039799965.1 Pseudomonadota bacterium | reverse complement strand
TCAAATTGGATAACTCTTAGCAGGGTGGTGAAAAATGGTTCCGTCGTGAGCATTTTGAGAGTTTTGACGAAACGAGGCGGAGACGACGAAAAAACCGGAGGCGTATCCACTGAGATACGTTAAGGATTTTTTCGGCGGCTCCAACGAAGTTGCAGTCAAACTATCGAAATGCGCAACAGGAAATCAATTTTCACCACCCTGTTAGGTATGGCTCGAATCATTTCAGTCGCTGGTGGAACCGCCAGTGGCAAAACCACCCTTGGGCACGATCGCTGCAGGGTCGGCGGGCCATAAAGGGTGCAAGTTATTCCTCTCGATTCTTACTATTACGATAAGGCGAACGTCTCGTTTGGATGTTGTTATTATCGAGGGGATCCTTGTGCTCCATTATTCAGAGCTTCGAGAGGTCTATTCCTACTCCATGTTTGTTGATACCGATAAAGGATAGAAGCGTCGTTATCGGGACGAGCGAGAGTATCTTTGTTGTTGGTGTGCTTACATATCGGATCCCCCTTACATCGATCTGTTTTGTAGCAACAAAAAAGCGGTAGCCGCCGAACTATCGGTAGGATATCGTCGTCGCCTCACGCATGGCCACAAAAGGATTTGCAAAACTAACCAAGGAACAACGGGAACGGGCACGAGCGCGGCGCATGGAGAGCCGCCAGGTCGTGCGAACACGTATTCTCAATGAAACCAGGCTAGGGTGTTACCTCTATCTCGGAGGATCTGATGGCGAACTCTCCGTGCTCGAGGTGGCTTTTATGCGACGCGAGTGCGGCGTTTCTCAAGTCGCAACCGTCCCGTCACGGGAAGCCCTGGCTCGAAAGATCAGGTCATTTCT
This sequence comes from Pseudomonadota bacterium, assembly GCA_039799965.1. GTDB lineage: Bacteria > Bdellovibrionota_C > UBA2361 > UBA2361 > OMII01 > OMII01. Next base: position 123,552 of record JBDLRS010000111.1, on the reverse strand, counting down.
CATGGGATGTCGGCCATCTCTCCGTGAGCGGCGAGAGCTTCTGGCCAGGCTCCTCGAGTTCGCGGTGTGCGATGGTCCGCTCTCGTCAGATGAGGGAGAGGCGCTCAAGGTGATTGAGGATCTGCTCCAGGTAGTCGTATCGACGCGCAAAGCTCAGAGGCCGGTGTGGCCCAAAGCCTCTCCACGAGCTTCGGTCGGACAAACATCTACAAAAAGAAGAGGGGATGGTTCGACTCGCAGATCATGGGGACCGCGAGGAGCGAAGGTTCGCGTAGAGCGACCGCAACCACACCGTTCTCACTGGAGCTACGATTATCTCGGTTGTACGGAGTACGATACCGACGAGACGATTAAGCGAGCCTACCGAAAGCTCGCGCTCAAGCTTCATCCTGACAAGCACTCCTCGTGCGCCGTGCGTCCGGAAGAGATCCGGGCGCACCTTCGAGCGTTTCAGAAGCTCCAACAGGCGTACGATGAGGTCTGCCGCCTTCGGGGAACGTCGCGCTAGCAGGGTGGCGAAAAATGATTTCCTGTTGCGCATTTCGATAGTTTGACTGCAACTTCGTTGGAGCCGCTGAAAAAATCCTCAACGTATCTCAGTGGATACGCCTCCGGTTTTTTCATCGTCTCCGCCTCGTTTCGTCAAAACTCTCAAAATGCTCACGACGGAACCATTTTTCACCACCCTGCTAGAACGCCTCAACCTCTCGTCGAATCACATCCTCAAGGGTTCCCCGTCGCTCGATAATCTTCGCGGTTCCGTTTGTTTGAAGAAGCACTGAGGCTGGGAGGTTCATCGAGTTGTACTCGTTCTTCATTGCGTGGCTGTAGGCGCCGACCAGTTCGGTTACTATCAGGTCTCCCACCTTTATCTCCGGAAACACCCGAGGCTTGAGCTCTCCATCCTCTCCCTGAGTGAAGATATCTCCCGACTCGCAGAGGTAGCCGCCGATGACATATTCCTTAGAGCCGGCAAGCTCTCGACCGTCTCCAGCAACGAGGGTGAGGGGATGGTAGCTTCCATACATCGCTGGGCGAGGATTGTGATTGAAACCGGTGTTAAGGAGCGCGAAGTTATAGGCCGGGGTGCGCTTGACGTTTTGCACCTCAGCGATGAGGTGTCCACACTCAGCGACTATAAACCGCCCCGGCTCTATCTGAAGTTGGATGGGCTTGCCGTATTCCTTTGAGAATCGCTCAAAGCTATCGGTCAGACGCTCTCCCCACTCAGCAAGAGGCATCGGCTTATCGGTCTCCGGGTTGTACACGACGGGAATACCCCCACCTAAGTTTACAAAGGAGAGGTCGTCAAACTGTCGGCCGATGTCGAGCGTAAGGTCCTTGATACGTAACCAATGAGCGAGATCGGTCCCAGAACCGATGTGCGCGTGAATGCCATCGAGTTTAAGGTCATATTCCTTTACGATCGCGCGGACCTCATCGAGCTGGTCGACGTAAATGCCGTGCTTGCTCGCTGGGCCTCCGGTATTAATCTTATTGTTTGCGCCGTGACCCTCACCGGGATTTATCCTGACAGAGAGCCTCGCTCCAGGTCGGACCTGGCCGAGGATTCGCATCTGATCGAGCGAGCTGCAATTCATGGTGACGTTCATCTCAAGCAGCTCGTTGAATACCGAATGTGATGCGCTCTCACCGGTGTAGGCGACCTGCTCAGGCGCGTAGCCGGCAAGGATCGCTCTCTTCGCTTCATTGAGCGATGACGCATCTATCCAGATGCCTTCCTCTTTGACGATAGAGAGGATCACTCGCAACGTGAGCGCCTTGCAGGCGTACCGAATGACGAGATTTGGGTAGGTTATCGCGGCTTTAAGCTCTCGACACCGCTTGCGAACCACCGACTCCTCAAAGACGTAGAGTGGGGTGTGAAATTGCGTAGCGAGCGAGCGGATGAGTAGGGGATCGAGTGTCATAGCCGAGCATGATACCAGATACCCCGATACGACATCCACTGATAAGTCGTTTCTTTGATTGATAAAACCCCACAAATTGAAGCTTCGACCGACCAAGGATGCGAGATGCCCCTGAAATGCCCCTGAAATGCCCTTACTGCCCGCTCCCTCGTAACGCTTACCAGCATGTCATTTTCTTATGCGAGGACTTATTGGAGGCAGAAATGGCGTAGGCATCTAAAAGCACTGGGTATTTAAGCCCCCGGAAGGCGGCGCTTGGGTGGTGTAAATATCGCGCCCGTCTTGTAGTTAAAAGCCGTTTTATATTCTAAGTTTGAGGTTGGGCAGGAGCTTCCATGTGTTTAGCACCTCGAATGAATTGGCGGGGGATAGGAGGGCTTTTATGTTTTCACAAGATATGCGACGGCAAACAACGACCACTCCATCTAAAGTGTTCAGAGATTTTTTTCAATCAAGGTTTAAGGATCCTGAAAATCCAAACGAGAATAGATCTTTTATACATGATTTGGGGGATTTCACTAGGACCCTAGTCACTGAGCCTGATTCAGCTAATTTACCGGGTCTTTCGTTTCGTGAGAGCAGTTCAGAAGAGGTCGTCAGAAATCAGCTTGCAGTGATCTATGCGCGGGTGGCGCTAAAAATCCTCCGTGAGAGGTCCGCCCCAAATGTTGTTTCCCTCAGACAGATAGCTGGCGAAAATTTAGAGATCACATGTCAGCCATCCTCAGGTCATCATGGTTCCAATCACACAAAAGCAGTCAGCACAGGGTCTTTATCGCCAGCTTTTGATCCCCGCGATGGGACGATAACAATAAAAATCAGGGAGTGCCCATCTTCCGATGTAGTTATGTTGAATTGTACTTCGTCGAATGATCCGGACGGAAGCACGACAACGATTCTTTTCTATGACAATGACGAAGCGATACCACTACCTGCAGTGGGTAAAAGTAGAAAAAAACCAACCGATTATGTAAAAATTAATGATCCAATCGATCGATTTCCTCACAGACTAGCAAGGATGGTCAGAGAGAATCTAGCGCAAATTGAAAGCGTGGATTCTGATGATGATCACTGCGAGTTGGCGCTACCGCTGTCAAAAAAAGAGAAAAAAGCATCTCAAAAGCAAGAACAATCGCTTCAGGCACAAGCTACGCAAGCGCGTGGCATTTTAGCCTCGCGATTTATGCAAGCAGCCCTCATTGAGGCAAAAAGCCCATTAATTTCCGAAGAAGTCAAGCCAATCGCAAAAGTTGCCACTGAGGATTTAATTGGTCAAAAAGCTCTCGTGGTATACCGTCTGCTTACTAGATATTCCGAACTGGACTTAAAAGATCCCTCAACAGCATCAGCCGCATTGACTCTTAGTATGTACGGCCTTTTTTTTGACCGCGAGCTTTATACATCGTTTCTTAAACAGGGATGGTCTGGTGTTTGGAGGAGGGATTTTAACGAGATACAGAAAGATTTATCGAGACACAAGCGCCCAAACCCCACGGTCGGCTCTAATCGCCAGGAAACAGATGGCGATTATCGGTCTTTTTTTACGGAGCTACTGTCCGGCAGATGGAAGAACCTGGTCTCTGAGGACATAAAACGAGCGTTCGGATATGATCAGAATGCGGAAATTGGCGAAAGAAATGTCGTTGCGGTCGGTCTGCGAATATACACAGACCTGATCATAAACTCTTTGCCGGAACCCTACCGGACAGTTGTTAGGAATGCGATACAGGATGATATTGCTGAAACTAGGATGGACGCTGCACCACTATCAGTAAAAGCTTTGCGTCCTCTAGCTAAAGCCGTATTCAATCTTGGAATGCAACTATTCACGGCAGCAGAAAACGAGCACGGCCAGCAGGAGCGTACGCCTGAGCACAGGGTTACGTTGCGCGAATTCCTTCTATCCATAAGGGCAGCAGGAGAATTGACTGCCCACTCAATTCTAAAAATCATCGACCCAACGGCTGTTCCGCAGGGCAGTGGTACGACAATGACAAACTATTTTGACAAAAAAATGGAGCTCACCGCAGAACAGGTTAACCGAGTGATAGACTACCTAAAAAATAAAGCCCCATCGATCCCACCGAAATTCTTCGATGAACTAGCCACAAGGCCTTAACTGCTCGCGACATTCATTTATTCTTGCGTACCCTCTCTAACGCCTCCGCGACCTCCTCGTTTCCACGCTCAGTGTAACGCATGGTGACCCGGACATCACTGTGGCCAAGCGCTTGAGCGACCAATCGAATATCTCGGGAATCGTTCAAGAGGTTGGTGGCGTAGGTGTGCCGGAGAAGATGCGGGTGAAGCTTGGTGTCAACGGAGAAGGAGCGGATCGCGCGCCAGACACTCTTTGGGCTCAACTCAAAACTTTGCAGGTCGCTCGCCGAGGCTCCATAAGAGCTGATAAAGAGGGGAAGGGTCGCGTCGACCGAGGCGCTCATCTTAGGGAAAAAACGAGCTAACTCATGCGCGCGCTGATTGAGGTAGACTTGGAGGGGCGCCCGCATCTCGGAGGTGATGTAGACATCTCTGAAATTTCGTCCCTTCGTTCGCACCTGTCGAATCCAGTCAAGTTTGTCGCTCAATTGATTCATCTTGATCGTTCGGATCTCTTCGGCGCGGAGTCCGGTATCGAGGAGCAGCTTGAGCAGGGTCTCATTGCGCAACCGATTAAAGGAGTTCTTTTCGCTTCGCGCTGAAGCCGCCTTGGCTTTGACCTCTGCAACCTCATGGGCATTGATAGATTTTGGTCGGCGGGTCTGAAGTCGGGGTGGCTTCACATCACGAGCTGGGTTCACAAATCCGGGGATCCGCTCTGAGAGAACCCGCCCCATGTGTTTAAGAGTTGCAAGCCGTCTTGAGACGGTCGCGGGCGCCTCGCCAACCCGTAGGGCCTCGTCAATGAAGCGTTGTGTCGAGGAGAGGTCCCAATCCTCAACCGAGAGGTCGTCTATCTCCTTTTTGCGTTTGAAGCGTTTTAAGAACTCAAGGAACTTATCCGTGTCAAGCTGTTTAGCTCTTGCGGTATGGCCTCGGCCCTCGGCGTAAAACCTAAGGTACTCGGTCACGATAGAGCCGAGGGGAAGTGTAGCTACTTTTTTGTCGGGGCGGGCTTCCGCGAAGAGGTCCGCGACATCCTTGGTCATACCTATCCAGTGTACGGTATCAGGCTAAGAGGTCGCTAGCGGGGGATTTGGGGGCTGAGCGAGGCCGTGGCTGTGGCCGTGGCAAAGAGGCGGATAAAGGACTAGACTTCGGGTATGCAAAACGACCCTTTTATCGCTAGTCCGTTCCGTTCGATCGTTGACACCGTTGAGGCCGCTGTCTTGGACGCTGGCCGATATCTCGATGAAGCGGGCCGCTCTGGGGCGGCGCTTGAAGTCACTGTAAAAGGTGACCATACCCTTGTCATGAACATAGACGTTGAAAGTCAGCGTCGGGTCCTCTCCAATCTTCCGGCGGGACATCCCGTGGTGGCTGAGGAGGACGAAAGCTCTCATGGGCTCATCCATTCCGCCGGTAGTTATTTCCTTGTTGACCCCCTTGATGGCACAACCTCGTGCAAACGCTTCTTCGGCCAAAAGGGTGGCCATGTCGGGTACGGGCCCCTCGTTGGCTATGTGTACGAGGGACAACTCGCGGTCGCGTCATTCTTTAGCGTTCCGCACAGCCGATTGCTCACCGCGGTGAAGGGGTATGGAACCTACATCTCTACCCCCGATTTCTCAGTCGGTCAGGTCGGTTCGCGGGAGCGGCTCTCGCCTCCCGGATGCTCGGCGCTCGTGCAGGCAGGGGTGCTTTTCTTTGTGGGGCATCACGGCGAGACACGGGTCATGCAACACCTGAAGAACCATAACGCGATTGAGAATATGTACCGATTCGGGGGATTTGCTAACGACTGTGCTCGACTCGCCCAGGGATTTGAGCAGATGAGCGTTCAGTTCGCCGCGAAGCCGTGGGATTTCTCAGCGACGCTGCTCGCCGCAGAGGCTGGGCTAGAGGTATGGTTGGATCCGCTCGGTCGCCGGATTCCGCTCCATGATTGGAAGATTGAGCCTAATAATCCCATAATCATCGTGCAGCCAGGTATTCGAGATGAGCTGTTCACGCTGATAGACTCTATGTAGGACCCGCGCATGAGAGCCCTTCTACGAATTGATACGCATGCGCATCTGTATGACTCGTACTCTGTCAAGGAATGGTGCGAGGCTGCTGTTCGAAATCTCGGAGGGGGTGGTGATTGTGCCTCGGTGGTATTCGTGGTGGATCGAGAGGGGCAGGATTCCCTTGCTCGTCTTCGCCGTGAGGTGCCGTCGTTCGGCGACTGGAATGATCTGTGGGATGGTCAGGCGGGTATCGCGCGCCTTGGCGACGGCTCGCTGGTGATCGTTCAAGGGGTGCAGTACGTGACGAGTGAACGGCTTGAGGTTCTTGGACTAGGCGTACAGCGTTCTTCTCCAGACGGCTCCTCGGCCGCTGAGTATATCTCTCGCATCGGTGAGCTTGGGGGCTTGGCATGCCTTCCGTGGTCGCCGGGAAAGTGGTTGGGCAGTCGGGGGAAGGTGGTTCGTACCCTTCTGGATACTACCGCCTCAAGGGCCCTTATCGCCGGAGATATCTCAATACGATCGCAACTTGGGCCTCCGTCGTACCTGCTTCGGTACGCGAGGAGTAGGGGATTTAAGCTCCTTTACGGCACCGATCCCCTCCCTACGAAGAGCGACGAGGAGCTTGTGGGGAGTTTCGGGGTCGAGCTCGTAGTGACACGCCCAGTTGATGAGGTCGTGAGCGCCTGGAGCAGTCTTCAGGATGCGATCCTTTCAGCGGGAACTATCTCGCAGTGGGGTACTCGTAACTCGCCCCTGAGGGCCGCTCGACGGTTCCTGTCCTCGGTCCTTTGATGGACATAATGAACAACAAAAGATGCTGGGCGAACAGATTCGCCCAACATCTTCAGGAGTAGTTCCGGTTGCCTCAAAGCTACTTGATGAGCTGGTTGCACTCTCCCTTGACACTGCCGTAGCATCGCCCAGCGTCTGGAACTCGCGCGCAGGACTTCGTGCGAGGATTCGTTACGAAGAACACGGAAGGGGAGCCTGTGTTCTTAATCGCTTTTCTTCGCATGAGTGCAGTTGAATTAGTGCACCGGAAACGGCCTCCAGCGTGCCCGTGAGCTGTCGCCCATGGACAACTCACGAGGAGGTTGTCCTGAGAGTCATATACCCGCGTGCCTGAGCGTGTGTATGACTTATTCATGATCAGAGTTGGTTGTCGTCGGAATCCGATCAGTGGTGTTCCAGGTCCCCCGCTGCGCAGCGGAGCCGAGTTCTTGTAGATGAAATTCTTTGATGGAAGGCTCTTCACGGTGGTGCAGGAGGCGATTGTTTGCGCCTGTGCCGCTACTCCGAAGGAGAGGGCCGCCAAGGTTACTGAGAGGGCTCGTAGTATCTTTTTCATGGTTCCTCGTGTTTGTCCCAACGCATTGTCGAAGAGCGTCGGAGAAGGTTGTATGTTTCTCATATCGGAGCTGTGAGAGCGAACATCTCTCCCCACACTTGTATTAACTTCACCAAGCACAGCTAGCTCTAGTCTAATGACTTTTGCGAGAAGCAACACTAGCAATTCGTAGATTTTTACAGAAAAAACATGATAGCTGGCGAGGTGAATATATCTCGTTAAAAAAGGCGCTTGCGACGACATTTGTGCGCCTGATTTCGCGAATCCACTCGGTAGGAACCGGCATCTAAGGTGCCCAGCCTGCCGAGTGTCTTTTCTCTCGTGAGGCGTTATTGAGCTGAGACCCTTGAGGGGGTGGCGACAGGTGTTTGTGGTGAAACCCACGGCCGTTGTCGATTTACTCCGAGTCGGGTCGCGAACTTCTCTTTGATCACAAACTCCTCAGGAATCCTGCTCTGTCCCTCAAGCCACAGATAGATATGCTCCGCCGCCATGCGGTGTGCGATCTCGTTCGGATGGCGGTCTACACCGGGAATAACCTGAAGGTGCTCAAGAGGAATCCCCTTATAGATATCTGAGACATCAAGGATCGGAACTTCGAGGGAGGTCATGAGGTTCTTCACCTTAGTGTGGATAGGGTAGAAGGGGTACTTGTCATCCATCGGCATCCCGAAAAGAGGGAACACGACCGACACGATCGGGACCTTTGATTCCCTCGCCAATCCCACAAGTCGGCCCATCGATTCCGTAAACGGCGTCCACGTTTTCTCCTCCATGAAGAGGCTGGTAAAGTAATCGGTATACGCCTGATGTGTGCGAGAGTTATGGAGGCGTGTCAGGATAAACCCGAGGGTCTTCCAGTGCCGTGCGAGATGTTTCATAGACCCTTTGAGTCGCAACGGACCGAATCGGTCCTCCATATTCTCAGTGAGGCCGGTCGGTCTGTGCGCCTTGATCTCCGGATCGTTAAGGGTGATTTGGAGGATAATGAGGTCCGCGCCCTCGGTGATAGCTTGCTTCGTTGTGTCGATCTCATGTGAGGTCGAGTACGCGGGCACGCCGTAGTTTATCACCTCGACCTCTCTCGGGCTGCCACTCACCTTGAGCATCTGTTGAAGCTTATAGGAGAACGTATCGGTGAACTGCATAAAGGGAGCGAAGGTGAAGGAATCTCCCACTACCGCCACTCGAAAGGTGCCCGCAGGCTTTTGTGGGTTGTACGGGTAGTTTTGCATCGTTGGTGCTCCGGGAGCGCGGAAATAGAATACCGGACGATCGCTCCACTTTGGCCCTTTTGGCGCGGATGGAGCGAGGGCTCGTACGCCCACCTCGACAAAACCAAGTGCCACAACGATTCCGAACGTTGTCATCGCGAGCGTAATCAGAAATGATCGCATTGATTTTACCCTTCCTCTTGTACGACAACATCGTGAGGACTTCCCACCGAAACCCTTGCGCGCACCTCGTCATAGAGCGCCGTGAGCTGGGTCTCAAATGCGGTGAGAGTATAGAGGGCCTCTGCGCGACGTCGGGCCGTATTCCCGATCGCGTCCCGCAGGCTTGGATTATCGAGAAGGACGCGCAGACCCTCTGCGAAGCCGACAGGATCCGCTGGAGCGAGCACCGAGATCTCCTCATCAAGCACCTGTCGATGGGTAGGGAGATCTGTAGCGAGAAGAGCTTTACCTGAGTGAAGGTAGGAGTAGATCTTCATCGGGGTATTGTTTCCCTTCACGCGCGGAGATACCACAATGTCGGCTGCTGAGAGGTAGTCCTGTAACTGAGAGATCGGGCGGGGGCCTAAGAAGCTCACCATCGAGCCACACCCCAGATGAGTGGACTTGTTTTGATACTTCTCAATCGAGTCAGGTGTGCCGCCGACGATGACGAGGTGTGGCTGGCTCTCATGGTTGCGAACGTGAGAGAACGCCTCAACGAGCAGGTCGATCCCTTGGTAAAACTCGAGATTGCCGACGTACAGGATGACCGGCTGCCTGTCAGTTAGGCTCAAACCCAGAGCGCGATTACGACACTCGTTTCGTTCAGTTGAGAGGGGCAAAAGTGAAACATCTCTGAGCATCACGGTGTGAGGAGATCCGTGTTTGATGGCGATAGCTGAGAGCGCGTCGCATACCGGTGCTACCGCGACACTTCCGCGGACAGCTATGCCCTCAAAGAAGTTCATGATCGGATAGAGTGGTTTGCTCCACCACCATTTCTCGGTCACTTGAAGGGAGAGGGAGGAGTCCATGTCGTAGATGTAGGGAATTCCCCAAGCCTTTTTGACCAGCCACGCGATGAACACAGATTCCTCGACCGCGTGAATCACCGAGTACTGGTCTTTGCGGGCTTTGATAACGAGAGCGAGTGTGGAGAAGAGGAAGATAACGTCACACAAAAGCTTCTTGAGCGATATCCCCGGGCGTATGCCCATGAGGCACCGTGGGCTCGGAGTACGATAGACCCGTACTCCTGGTATCTGAACGTCCTCTCCCTCAGCGTAGCACAGCACATCTATCACCGGTTCAGTTGGCTCAGCGCGAGTCAGTTTTTTAGCGAGGGTCTCAAGAGCGAGCTTCACGGCGATCGGTGTGCCACGCTCTTGGTAGAAGGGTTGGGGCGCTAGAAATAGGACCTTCATCTTACCTTCGTCCAAAGAGTGAGTTCTTAACGCGCGCCATGTTGTCTCTGACAAAGAATCGGAGCTTTCGCCGTTGGCTATTGAGCCATAGCAATCCGTATCCCCACGACGAGAGGGTCAGGTGCAGCACGTAGCCCCGAAGCCGAGGAAGATGACAGAAGATATGGGTGAACATGTGGATCTCTGTCTTGACGAACTGTTTCCCTGATTGTCGAGGAAAGCGGAATCCATGCGGGCCGTAGGCCGGTACCGGTTTGCCTTGACGCCGAAGGGTTTCAATAACACGGAATGCTCTCCACCGTTTCTCGGTGCCCATCATACGGTTGCACGCAAGCGCCTCTTTGCGGGTGACCGGCTCATTGACTATCGCACCATCGGCCGCCGCTTGATCCGTCGCCGCCTTTCCGCGAGCGGAGCGCGTAAGCCCAAAGCTCCATCCCTTGTAGAAATCCACGCCGCTGTGAGGCGGAGCCATCCACGGATCTCCCACCGCGATATCAGCGAATTCAGCGCTCGCGTCAAAGCAGGTGAGACACCGAGCTGGGGTGTAGAGGCGGTAGACGATGTTGATGATCTCCATCGACGAGGGGCGATATCCCTCTTTTTCGCCGAAGTACACCGGATAGAGGGAGCCATCCTTCATCTCAAGGTGTGGGGTCCCGGGGTGTTTACCCACACGAGAGATATACTTCGTGGCGTTCTTTACCTTGTCACCGAGACCTCCCCAAATGATGCGCAGCGCCTCGTGCTCCACAGCGGCGTGACAAAAAAGGCCGATGGTGAGGACGACGCGCTCCTTGAGTCGTTGGTCGAGCTCCGCCGCTTTAGTGAATCCATGAATTTGGCAGGGGAGTCCAACGAGCGCGTAGCGGCCGGGGATGTTTCGTATCTCTCCGAACACCGAGTTTGTGGGACAGATAGCGTACTTCGATTTCATGGCAGAGAGGATCTCCTCCTCCGTGCGCGCTACTATCGGCTTGCCCTTCCAGATCTCTTTGTCGTCGGAGACGATCACGACAGCTCCATCGATCTCATGACGTCGAAGCATATTGAGAAGGATCCCCGTTACCAATCCACCGCTCGTCGAGCGTTCTCGAATCATCGGATCGGTGGAGTAGGAGATGAAGGAATCAATGAAGTGCCCATGTGTCGACGTGACGTCCGCTTCTACACCAAGGGTTTTTGTGTACGCCTCATGAAGATCAAACTCGTCACCTGGGCATACCTTCACACACAGGTCGCAGTCGGTGCACGCTGAGAGGTTATGGACCGCTGGGTAATCCTCGTTGTCGAGGCCCAGGACTCCGGTTGGGCAGATGCCGACGCACGAACCGCACCGGTGACACAGCCCACCGTCGATGATCTTCGCGAGACCGCGCAAGGCGCGAGGGGTTTTGTCGTCCCGATCCTCAGTCCATTCGAGGGGCTCATTAAAACAACCGCCCTCGCGAAGCCGCATATACGGAGTCATCTCAGGAAGCACTCGCAGCGAGGCTGGTTTCCCTCGTCGTGGAGCGGATTGGTTCTCTCCTGATGGATCGACTGCCGATGTCATCGTTAATTTCACTCTCGAACAAATTTAGCCACAACGGGCGAACCGAAGAAACGGGTAATACCGAGCCAGCGCATCGGCACCTCAAGATTTTTCGAGAGCGGAATGCTTTCGAGCATTCGGTGGAGAGCCATCGGCCACACGAATTGCTTCTTCGCGCATTCAAGTCGGAAGCCGTGCTTCTTGAATTCGCGCTGGAGCTCTCGGGTAGAGAACATTCGATATGTTCGTGTGTTCCCCTCGATCGTACGCTTCACAAAAAAGAGGAAGGGGGCCAGGATGTTAACGCTCATCCATACGGGATAGTCGATTATCACCGCGTGTTCTGAGACCCGACACAACTCGGCCACTAAGGTGCGCCACCGAGTGCAATGACTCATCAATCGGAAGCTTGTGGCGAGGGCGAATGACCTGTCTTGATAGGGGAGATCGATTAGGTTAGCGACCTTGAAAGAGATAGTTCCACTCTCGATGAAGGGCGCGAGTCGTTGCGCACAGAGGTGTGAACTTCCTACTACCGTCACCGAACGCTCACGCTGTGCAAGGGGGATTGCAACCTGACCGTGTCCTCCGCCCACGTCGAGGACCGTCGCGCACGCACTGTCCAAAAGTTGAAACAGAGCATCTTCTTGAACGTGCAGCATCCATTGACCAACGGCATCTCCGAATCGGGCTGCGTATTCATCAGAGGAGGCGTGAAGATCCGCGTTCTCGGTGAGTTCTGAGGTCGCAGGGATATCCATCGGATTCGGGGTGTACTCCGCCAAAGGCGACATGACTATCCTCGTAAGACGGTGACGTGGCCAGGCGGCCACGGTGAATTCCTAAAAACGGCTGGGATTATAGTGGTTTAACTCACATAAAAGCAAGGCGAGCCACCGCCTCCGATGCTCACGGGGGCCTGACGTGGTGCGGCCCTGGAGGATCATTAAATTGCCGAGTGATTCCAGAGGTATAGTTTGACTATTGGGAGGTATGTACACCAAGGAGCGCTTTTCCTTTCAGCTTTGCGGACGAGCGGTCGATAGCTTTGGTGGGTAACGACTTTTAAGGGCAGGAGTAGCGCATGGAATTTCCGACCAAGGTCATCGGAGACAAGGCCTATATCAGAGTGACAAGTGATCTCGATACAGAGACCGCTGGAGAGGCATTGCGTTCGGCGTTTAACGAGGTCTACGAGCAGGGAAAACGTACCGTCATCCTCGATCTTTCGGGCGCGCAAATCATCAACAGCTACGGCATTGGCAAGGTGCTCATGTGCTACAAACGGCTCAAGGCCGAGAACGGAGTGCTGATGGTGAAGCCCCTCGATGGATTTGTAAAGGAAACGTTCGAGCTTTTGATGTTGGATAAGTTGCTTCCTATCGATGACTCAACTAGCCAATAGCAAGAGGAATTCGATGCGAAACGTTATCGGAGCATAAGAAGGGATTCATGAGCGTGGGCGCTAACCCTCCATGCATACTACTCGCGGACGGCAACGAACAGAGCCGTGAGATGTTTGGTAGCTTCTTCGCGGGCCGAGGGTGGTCGTACGAGGTTGTTCCTGATAGCTCCGCGATGGCGGGAGCTCTTGAGAAGGGGACGTACGACATCATCATCGCTGACGTTGAGTTGTCCGGGCAGGACGCCGCGGGCGTGTTGCGAGACATTCTTGCGAAGCATCCATCGCAAGCGATAATCGCGGTTAGTCCGAACGCAACTTATGAAGACGCTCTGAAGATGTTTCGTAGTGGGGCGACCGACCTTCTCGCCCGTCCCGTTGATTTTAGTTGGTTGGAGCGGATCGTCCAGCAGATCGTGTTCTCTCGTCGCAACGATGAACGTGAGCGCGCGACCTATCGATTCGTCACAAGTGAGCGCGCTGAGATGCGTTTCTCGTGCGCTGATTTAGCACGGCTCTCCTCGATCTCATTGCCGCTTGTCGGTCGTCTCGCTGAGAGCGGCATGTTGTCGCAAACCGACGCTCTCAAGATTCGATTGGCAGTACAGGAGGCGGTTTTAAATGGCCTCGAGCATGGCAATTTGGAGTTGGATTCTCAGTGGAAGGAGGAGATAGAAGCGGATGGCAGCGATCGGTTCTCCTCTGTTCGGAGACAGAGATTGGCGGACCCACGATACGCCGACCGCTTCGTGTATGTGGATCTGGCGTTCAGCGATGGTTGTCTTGAGATAACGGTGCGTGATGAGGGCATGGGATTCCTCAACGCGCACGTGGTGCAGGCTAATGGAAGATTGGATTCCCTCGCGTGCTCGGGCAGGGGATTGGCGTTAATGTCGAGCGCGGTTGATGAAGTGCGGTTTGATAGGAACGGTTCAGTGGTAACCCTGATGAAGCGGTTGCATGAGCGAAAAAGCACGGAGGACTATGGCTCTTAAATTTCGATTGAAGGGACTCGCCGAGACATTCGTTGATTCAATTACCTGCCCATGCTGTGGCGTAGTGGGCGCGGATGATGAAAATTTCACAACTGAACTTACGAAGGTGACCTACCAAGGGATCATCGTCGTGGTGCAATGCCGCGAGTGTAAGGAGATCTTCGTACCTGCAACGCAGCGTCTCGGAGTGCTCGACAACGAGGCTCTGCGCGGAGCTGTTGAGAAGGATAGCACCGATAGCGGCGAGGCGATTATGAGCGGTATAGCCGCTGTGAAACTGAGCGCAGAGAAACTTAACGCCCTGAGGAAGGGCTGCTTACACTAAATGCACGTGGATAAAAGGGGTAGGTACGTGAGCCAGCGCCATGCGCTGACCTCCTTACTTGGCTACGTCCGCGATCGTAAGATTGAACTTTTTGAGAGCGCCGGTGAAGCCGAGCTTGTCGATCGTGCGAAGGATGCGGGTCGATACACGCACGCGAACGGTCTTGCCCAACTCTGGAACGAACAATCGCTTCGACTGAAGGTTCGACTCGAACTTGTGGTGAGTCTTGTTGTTAGCGTGGCTAACACGGTTACCATTTTGATGAGTTACACCAGAGATATCACAACGACGTGCCATAGTACTTCTCGCAGGGTTAAAAATTCCCGCAAACCTTATATATTCCTGGGTACATTGTCAAAGATTAGCCCGCAATCGCAGATGTATTGTCTAACTGTATGATATCTATAAGGTTTATGGGGCCTTGATGGTCCCTAATACATCTGGAAACTCTCGATCTTTGGAAGTCTTCCGCCGCCGCTCGTATTGTCCAATTCCGCGCTCGCCATGAACATCGAGGTTCCGTATTCAACCTTGGCGATAATATCAAACCACTGTCCCTGTCCCCGAAATAGGCTGGAGTTCGGGTCGCTTACCCCACATCGAGCGAGGAGGTCAGTTGACGGATTCTGAATCGGACCTCCGCCGGCGGCTGGATTCCTGCACTGCTCGATGCTGGCGGCTGCCGAGGGGTCGGTTACAACCGCGGAGAGAACCTCCATCGGCGCTGCGTTGACATTGATATATGAGGTTCGACGGCCGGTAACGTAGGGAAGGAGGCGTTGAATGCGTCCCGCTGAGAAACCTGGAATTGCGGGAAGCTCGTTCGCGAGGGAGTCGATGCCGCCAGAATTCGGAAATTTTCTCTGGTCGGGAAGGGTTTCCTCGATGCCGGGGGGGATGAGTGAGTCTCCTGGAAAATTGTTCTCATCGGTGTCGAGGTAATCGATGAGGTTTGCCACTAGTTGTTTGGCCTCTGGAAGTGGAGAGCCGTCAGGCGCCTGATTCATGGGAAGAGGTTGGTCAAATCCTAACTGAACGAACAATCGCAGAAGGATCGCTTTCCATTCCTGTTGCACAGCTCCCGATGAATAGGTCTTCAGAATAGGTATCTTCGCGTTTGTTGATGAGATCAGCAGCGATACTCGGATGTTCGGTTCGGGAATCGCGAGTAGCTCTCCCGGTACCTCTCGTCCCTCAACGAATATCATCCACGCGTCCTGGGTCGGGTCATCGAAATTAGTGAGGTCACTTTTGATGAGCACCTGAGCCACATTCACGGCCGACTTGAGGATGTACTCAGCTTTAATTCGTTGCTCCGCCGCACCGTTGAGTCTCATCGCCACATAGGTTGAATCGGTTAAAGAGATCAGGATGGCGGACGCGAGAGCGATCATGAACACAATCATGATCAGAGCCATGCCGCGAGATCTTGGCGCTCGTCCGCGTGGTTTGGCGGGAGCGCAATTTCCGGATGGTGGAGAGCTCTGGAGTTTCATCTCGACCAAGTCTAAATGGTCTCACGCAAGCCGGCAATAAATCGTTTCAACGTCAAAAGGTGACTCCGCTCATGCATCGATCTGAAGAGTAGGGGCACACTCGGGAACCGTAAGGTGACCTGTGTGAACCCTCTCCGAATCCAAGAGCGGTTCACACGGAATTTTCCCGAACTCAGCCCCATCGCACTTTCCACTCTCGGCGTGGAAGGTCTTGATGTGGCTTTTCACGAGGTACTGGCTATGGCTCTTCAAACTCTTCGCGGGCTCTTCATGCAACAGCTCAGACTGATGTATTCAGGGGAACATCAGCTCTCTAAGTCATTACCGAAGATACTTCAGGGCCTGTCGGCTAGAGAAGTTAAGTCCCTTGTTCGAGAGTATCAGCTTCAGGTCGAGGAGCGGTGTGAGCGGCTTGAGGGGATCTCAAAGATCGTCCTTGAGAACCTTGGTGGTGAGCGATGTGGCGTCATGGAGGCGCTGACACGTCAAGCGATCGCGCTCTCTGAGGTACGTGGAGATGAGCGGGTGATAGATCTCGCTATTATGACCACTCTGCGTCAGGTGACGCACTTTGAGAAGAGTAGCTATGAGTTGACGCGCTCGTTTGCTGACGCTCTTGAGGAGGAGGATGCGGTGCTGTCGCTAGAGGGGATGCTCTCCCAAGCCGAGGAAAATGAACGGGCCTTGATTCTTCTCAGCGAGGATATGATAGACGCCGCGTCGCACCATCGCTCGATTCAGGACTACGGCGTGTTTCGAGTGATCCCTCGAGACATCACCTCATAGGCTTACGTGTATGGCGATGGGTTTTTCAATACGGTCTTAGTTGAGGAGGAGGGGTAACGATGCGCGCGAGAGACTATATTCGAAGTGTCTTTAATGATCTCATGAGAACGAGGCATGGCTCGTAATCCGCGGCGGGAAGAGTGGTGTCGCCTACGCGATCTACGAATATGTGTAGAATCCGCGACCGCTCTTTTTGCCGAACCACCCAGCTTCAACATATTTGATGAGTAGTGGACATGGACGATACTTGTCCTCTCCGAGCTCTCGATGAAGCACCTGAAGAATATAGAGAAGGGTATCGAGCCCCACAAAGTCCGCTAGGGTAAGTGGCCCCATCGGCTGGTTGGTGCCGAGCTTCATCGCGGTGTCGATGTCTTCTGGCCTTACGCCCTCTTGCACGAGGAAGATCGCCTCATTAAGCATCGGACAGAGAATGCGATTTACAACGAACCCCGGAGCATCAATCGCGAGGACCGTTGTTTTTTGAATCGCGGCGCAGAACGACTCAAGTGTGTTGTACGTTGCATCGCTCGTTTGCAGCCCTCGAATGAGCTCCACTAACTTCATCACCGGCACAGGATTCATGAAGTGAACGCCCATAACCTGCTCGGGCCGTTTGGTGGCGGCCGCGAGCCGGGTGATTGAGATTGAGGAGGTATTGCTCACGAGCAACGAGTCGACAGGGAGCACCCTGTCGACCTCTTTAAAAAGCGCAGCCTTAGCCTCGAATTGCTCAATCACCGCCTCGATAACGAGGTCGCAGGCTGAGAGGTCCGCGATCGTAGTCCCCTTAGAAAGCCGGGAGAGGGTGGCGGTTCGTTGCGAGGAGTCAATCGTGCCTTTTTCGACAGCCTTGAATAGGCGAGCGTCTATCCCCGCGATACCTTGCTCAATCGCTTGGGGGGCGGCATCCCATAGGATCGTCGTGTAGCCCGCCGCTGCGATAACCTGCGCTATTCCAGCGCCCATCTGACCGGCCCCAACAATCCCAACAGTTTTGATATCTTTCATAGCTTCTTCTCTCGTGTGGACCGGTCTAAGGAGCGGTCCTGGGCATTTGTACATCGTAAATGAAATGTGCCACCATATCGATATTCGGCCCTTTATGGTGCCTGAGACAAGAGAGTAATCGTTGTAGTGCATAGTGTGGGATATGAAGCGCGTCTTTGGTCGAGATCTCGCGATTGATTTAGGAACAGCCAATACCCTCATCTACGAGAAGGGCGTAGGGATTCTTCTCAATGAGCCCTCTATGGTCGCGCTCAAAGAGGTGAACGGAAAACGTATCCCGGTGGCGTACGGCTCTGAAGCGAAGACGATGCTCGGAAAGACGCCGGAAGGGGTTGTTGTGATTCGTCCTGTTCGCACCGGTGTCATCGCGGACTTCGAGGTTGCGAGCTTGATGCTTCGGCATTTCATATCGCGTGTGCGGGCCACGTGGTGGTCTATCTCCAAACCACGCATCATGGTGGGTGTTCCCTGCGGTATCACCGAAGTTGAGAAGCGGGCGATTCGTGAGGCAGTTGAGGGGCAGGCTCGAGAGGTGCGATTGATCGATGAGGCTATGGCCGCCGCTATTGGTTGTGATCTCCCTGTAACGGAGCCGGTTGGAAGTCTCGTTGTTGACATCGGTGGAGGAACAACCGATATCGCGATCATCAGCATGAAGGATATGGTGTGCTCAGCCTCCCTCCGCCAGGGTGGAGACGCGCTTGATGAAGCGATCGTGAATTATATGCGCCGTCGTCACCACGTTCTGATAGGGGAGGCGACCGCCGAACAGATAAAGAAATCGATCGGGACCGCCCATCCGGATTACGATGATGAGGTGATGGAGGTTCGAGGCCGTTCGCTCATTCACGGCACGCCAACCGCTCTTCTGATTAGTGGCCGAGAGGTACGTGAGGCGATGAGCGAGGTAATCGGTTCGATAGTGCTCGCTATTCGGCAGACCCTTGAAAATACCCCGCCAGAATTAGCCGGTGATATTATCCATCGCGGTCTTGCGCTCGCCGGCGGCGGTGCCTTGGTGCGAGGGCTTGGAAAGCGACTCTCAGAGGAGCTTGAGCTTGAGGTTACCGTTCCAGCGGATCCTCTCGGTGTTGTCGCTGAAGGTGCGGGAAAATGCCTCGACCACAGCGATGTATTTGAGGGTGTGTGGCTCTCGTAGTGGCAGAGGTCCCTTCCACGCGTTACGCATCATCGGAGTCGCAGACGTACATGCGCGCGCTCCATATGCCCAGTAAACGCGCACTATGCGCCTTTGTATTTCGGAAAGCCCCCGCCCACATGAGGACCTTGGGTATCGTCAGCCCTGGGGATCCTAGGCCCTGGGGATCCTAGGCCCTGGGGATCCTAGGCCCTATAGAGCAGTTTCGGCGGAGCTTCGTTCGGCTCTTGGTTGAGCTTTGAGATTTCGCATATCTTCTGACATCATAGCCACGATTCCTCCGATAGCGCTCGATACCGTGACGGCGAGGAGCCAGATAGCCCCGAACGCAACGGCTTGTTCATAGGTAACGATCGCCGGTGCGGTTGCTAAAAAGTATGTGTAGGCTTTTTCCCGTACACCAAGTCCGTTCCAACTAATCGGCAAGCTGCACACGATATTTACGAACGGAATGACCATGAGGAGTGTGGTGAAGGAGATAGTTATTCCCATCCCATACGCCATTACCCAATGAAGGGAGATCTGCAGAAGATGAAAGGCCACTGAAAGGCTCGTAATGACGGTGAGTGTCTTCAAATCTCTGGGAAATATCGTCATCACCTGCTGTAGTTTTAGACCGATCCTAGTTGTCCTCATGAATGGTAGTCGGGGGAGGATCCAAGGACCGATAAGCCATCCCGCGGTACATCCAATCACGAGGAGCAGGAGGAGCTGAATAAGATCAGGGGCGACACGGTCCCGTCCCATGATCACGCTCGTCAGAAGGGCGATGCAGCTCAGTACGATAAGGCCGTGAACTCGATCTGCTACAACGGACGCTAGCCCTTCGGTCTTCTTCGGTTGGCCCTGCGCCACAAGAATTCCCCGAGCGGCATCGCCTCCCAACATCCCGAAGCTAAAGCAGTTGAGGAACATTCCGATAAAGTATGCTTTGAGCGCGGAGGGGTAGGCGGTGGTGATTCCGCCCGAACGAGCAATGGTCCACCACTTCACAGAGCTGATCAGTTGACCGATCGTGTAGCCGACCACGACCAAAATCACCGCGCCCGGAGACATCGTCAGGAAGGTCGTCCGCAGGTTTTTCAAGTCGACCGATCTGAGCACGATTCCCGCCATGAGGATGCTGAGAGCGAGCTTGATGAGGCTTTTGGTGTTCATGATTCCGGTACGATGTGTGGTCGGACTATCTCAGATTAAGGGTGATTTTTCAAATGAGAGACCATCTCGAACCTGAGCTGGTGATCGAGGATATCGCATCTGTTTTGTGCGCGGCTCGCCGCGGCACGGGGCGGAGCTATGGAACGAGGTTTTTAGCGGACTTTTATTTCAGTCTTTTCGGGGGGCTGAGTATGACGGTACTATTTACTGGACGATACGGGTCGAGGAGTAACGAAACGTGAATTCATATTTGCCGAAAAAAAAGAGGGCTGGCTTGCCCTCGTGGGTGGAAAACAATCTGCAGACCTTCGTTATTGCTGCCTTGGGGATCTTCGTTCTTATAGTCATAGCCCTGGGGTCTTCTTTTACATCCGCGCCGCAACAACCCGCGAGCGTTTCTCAGCTTGCCGATCTTGATGTGATCATGGGGCCTGTGAAAACGTGGGAGGATGGCTCGATAACCCGTCTAAAGGGAGTTCAGCTCAAAATTAAAAACCGGGGGGAACAAACCGCCCAGGGGATCGTCGTGATGGGAAAGTTTCGTGGCGTCCCGTTGCAGTTATCGGGCAAGGCCGTGTTGGTACCGGGGGAGGTCGGTGACTACAGCGTGACCTTTCCGATGGTCGTTCTCACCTCGGATTCTATGGAATTCACCGCCGAGTGCGCCAACTGCGTTCCCTTCGGAAACCCTCACAGATAACGTGTCCGGATCTAGTCGGACAAGATACCCTGGTACCGTTTAGAGTCCGATTTTTTGTCAGATAGTCGGGTGCCTGTATGGAAACGGGAGCTAATACGTCTTAGAGTCCACCCTCTATGGTCCCGGCCCAACAGATATCGGGGAACAACCTTCCCCCCCTCCTTTTCTTTTTTGGCCTCGCCGGTGCCGGCAAGACCTTCTGCGGGAATCTGATTTCAGCACGCCTGGGTTATCACTGTTACGATCTCGATGCCGATTGCACCGCCGCTATGCGAGCCGCTATTGCGGAGGGACGACCCTTCACCGATGAGATGCGTGATGAGTTCTTCACCATCGTGAGTGATAGAATTAGACATCTCAAAGAAACCTACCCTAAGGTTCTGGTTATGCAAGCAGCGTACAAGGAGCGTCACCGCGCCTTTGTGGCTTCAGAGCATCCCGGAGTGGCCTTGGTGTGGGTCGATGCTCCGGACGAGCTTATTACCCAGCGTCTGCAGGCTCGGGGGAATGCGGTCTCCGCGGAATACGCCACCATGATACGGGCTAACTTCCAACCTCCGAGCGTCGGTCCACGACTCCTCAACGACGTAGCCGATCCCGAGGAGGTTTTGGCCCGGTTCCTGGAAGTTTTTTCGGCTTCAGCGGCCTCTGGGGGTGATTTTTGAGGGATTTAGACTCCATGGGGTGTATCGGTGCCCCCCGAGTGGTGACAAGCTCGTTATAATTCCGTATAGTTGGCTCGTTCACAGCGTTGTGGGCCGATAGCTCAGTCGGTAGAGCAACTGGCTTTTAACCAGTGGGTCGGAGGTTCGAATCCTCCTCGGCTCAGTTTTTTTTCCTACACAAACTTGGCTGCGCCAAGATTTGTGTGACGGCCTAGGGGCTGCTGCCCCTAGGGACCCCCCCTAGGTTAGGACTCCCTGGGTTCATCTCTGGCGCGGTTCTTTTCCTACGCGAACCGTTTTCCTACACAAACTTGGCTGCGCCAAGATTTGTGCTAGGGGCTGCAGAACACGCTCTCCCGTTAGACGTTGAAACGGAAATGCACGATGTCACCGTCCTGCATGATGTACTCTTTGCCCTCAGTGCGCATCTTTCCATTCTCTTTAGCTTTAACTTCAGAGCCCGCCGCGACGTAATCTCCGTACGAAATCACCTCGGCTCGGATATATCCTCGCTCGAAGTCAGAGTGAATTTTTCCAGCGCATTGTGGGCCGGTGCTGCCGGCTTTCGCGGTCCACGCGTGAGCCTCTTTCGGTCCGATGGTGAAGAAGGTGATGAGGTCGAGCAGCTTGTATCCAGCGATCGTAAGACGATCGAGACCGGATTGCTCTACACCCATGGAGGCGAGGAACTCCTTGCGCTCAACGGCGTTGAGCTCCGCGATCTCAGCTTCAACCTGACCTGAGATGGTCACGAGCGGCGAGTTGTGTTCGGCCGCGTATGCCGCGAGCTCGTCGATTGGGTGAGCGCCTCCCGGGGTTGGAACGTGAAGGAGGTCCTTCTCATGAACGTTCGCCACGAAGAGTACGGGTTTTGAGGTGAGGAGATTACTAGAGACCTCGCTCCAATCCTCCTCACTTCCACCGAACTGTGGAGATGTCTTAAAGGCTCGAGCTGGCTTTCCTTGGTTGAGCCATGACTCTAATCCCTCAAGGAGGGTAACGCGAGCCTTGGCCCCTTTGTCTCCAGATTTGGCGACCTTCTCAAGCTTAAGCTTCGCCTTCTGAACAGCATCGAGGTCAGAGAGGATGAGCTCCGTGTCGATGGTCTCTACGTCCCGACGGGGATTTACTCCACCGTCAACGTGCACGATGTTTTCGTCGTCGAAACACCGCACTACGTGAGCGATGGCGTCGACGCTTCGAATGTGGCCAAGGAATTGGTTGCCGAGACCTTCGCCCTTTGAGGCGCCACGGATAAGTCCCGCGATATCAACGAAGGTCATCTGAGCGGGGATTAACTTCGCTGACTTTGCGATGTTTGCCAGGATCTCAAGGCGAGGGTCGGGAACAGGAACCGCACCGGTATTCGGCTCAATCGTGCAGAAAGGGAAGTTCGCTGCGGCAGCTTTAGCGGAGGTGAGCGCGTTGAAGATTGTCGATTTGCCAACGTTGGGAAGTCCAACGATACCACACGTAAATCCCATGAGGTTTCCTTTGCCTAAGATAGAGAGATGAGAGGGCGCGACAACCGCATCTGTATGAGGTGAAACACAGCCGCTCGGTGGGTAGTTGGTATCATGCGCACCGCGGGATATCAACGGCGAGGCCGATTTAGTCCATTTAACTCCCCGTTTTGACTGAGGCGGCGCGATAAATTGGCTTTCAAAGGACCGGTAAATCAGGTATCGGTCGACCTACAGGCCGCGAGTTGAGTGTCGTTCCAACGACTATCCGAGTGAGCTCGTTATCAGAAAGGAAATAGGTATGCGTGTGAAGCTTTCACTCATCTGTATGATCGCGGTTTCGATTGTTGGTATGGGATGTGGAGGAGGGGGCGGCTCCGACACCGACTCAAGTATATGCTCTACGTTAAAGATCGCCGGAGGGGCCGAATGTTCAGACGGGCCGAACCAGATAGTGGTTGTTGGTACCTCGGCTGGATACTGCAGCGGAACCTTTATCACCGCTAATCAGGTCCTCACCGCCGGTCATTGCTTCGCGGATGGTAGAACCTCAGCGACGATCCTATCGCAGTATTTTTCGTACAGCTCAACTCGGGTGCAGGTTCATCCCAGTTTCAATCCGTACGTTCCCTCTGATCAAAATGATGTCGCTATTGTGACGATCGGTCAGAACGCGCCGGTAAATCCCGTTCCGATTAACACCTCACGAGGTGTGGCGACAGGGGATAGTGTGGTGACCTACGGATTTGGTCTCGATCAGAACGACGAAACCTTTGTGAGCCGGATCGAAAGTGGTGAAGCCCCACTCAAAGCCACGACACTCGAAGTAATCGGAGTGTCTGACTTTTCAGTAGACTCGCTGAGTGACGGAAGTGGTGATACGTGTCAGGGGGACTCCGGCGGGGCTCTCCTCTTGGATGGAAATAATGGACAGCCTGGCATCGTGGCGATCGTTCGCGCGGGGCCATCGGCGTGCCGAGTCAGTGGGGGAGCAAGTGATAACACAAACCTTCAAGCAGCCTCGGTTTTGAATTTCGTAAAAGGCGCCGCACCGAGGGCGAGGTTTAATTAGGCGATTGTCGCGGGCTCGCTGGTTCGAACTCGCGATAACGGGAGGGCGACCGTCCTCGGTCGCTGAAAAGCCTCGCATCACCTACGGCAGCGTCAAAGGAATGGCCCCACCTGGACTCCCTCGCTTCGCGATGGAGTCCTTATGGACTTGCTGTGTCTTTTTGGTTCAAGTCCAGGTGGGTTTCTTGTATTACTCGGAGAAAAGGGAATGGCCCCACCTGGACTTGAACCAGGGACCTACCGGTTATGAGCCGCTGAAAGTGCTCGCTCCTGAGCTGTTGGTAGCATTACTGAGCAGAACATTCAATGATTTAGTTGCTCGGGAGTGCTCAGTGTTAACCACGAATGTTCATCAAGATTGGAACAAAGTGGGACACGAACTGCAGCTAAAGCTTAGATTCGTAGAGAGTTCGGATGATCATCGTACCGGCCAGAGGTCAACAAGATTTCAACGACGACGGCATTATTGGGCATAAAAAGGAATCCCTTGTCGCAGGCGGGATTCTGCCCCGCTCCAAATGCCCTCCCCCCCCGATCTCCCGGGTACACTAAACGCGCGGATTCCCTTTCGTTATACAGGTACTGTTGTACAAGTGCCTTTGTAGTTCTAGGCCAACCACAGTTGAGCTAGAGTATTACCACGGATCGCCAACAGGGCGATCAGAAGATTAGGGATTGGAGAAGGTTTTAGGGTGGGTGACAAGACCGGAATTACACATCAGAAGCATGCGCCCCGTTGTGAAGCGGGCTCGGACACGTCAAGCAGGTACACTTATCAGGCTCATATCGCCTTACAGTACGCTCTTCGGACGCTCGGTGATGCGCCCGAATATGCTCAGGTTTACTGTGAACTACACGATGACATTTTGGTACAAAGCTACAAAGAGGACTGGATAGGACTGATCCAGGTGGCGTCTGGCAAGCCCGGCAAACCTCCACTCAAGGCCAATTCTCCGAAGGTCAAAAAGACCATCAAAAATTCGGCTCTTTCTGACTTGCAATTGCCAGGGCAATTTCAGCGTTTCGGGCTTTTATCAAGCCTTGGGTTTTACGAAGAGAGTAAAACCGCAACGAACCTCTCCTATATTCTGACCAGCTGCCATGAGCATCTTAAGATCGGAGCAGCGTTACCTGACTCAGTATCCCTCTGGGTAGATGAAACAGTTAAAGAATTCAGAGAGGATCCCCAATTCTCCTCATATACGAGTGCCAACTTAATTCTTCTGCTTAGCAAGTTTCATCTACATCAAGGGCCGGCGCTCGACTATGAGAAGTACGAAACGGTCAACCAACTCAAGGTGCTGCCTAAGGTTAAAGAGCGGCGACTTAGCATAGATGAAATCGAGCTCCTAGCCGAGCACCTGCTGATTCCATTTCGAGAAGCGATTGATGCTACCATTCGTCACGGTCGACAGGAGTTCTCTATCTTCGTTCCTGACGCAAAAAATCGCACAACGCATTGGCTATACGAAATCAAACGCTTTGATCGCGCAAGAATGGAGGATCTACTACAAGAGGGGATTCATTCCGTCCTAGCACGCCGAACCTTTGAGCCTTTAAAGACTGTCGAACAGGCTGATCCGTCCAGGGAAGAATTTGTTGGGCTTAAGCCAATATCCGATAGCCGATATCAGGTCTCCAGCTATTTCCTAAAATCGCAGCCCGGGGTCCTAACGACCCCAACCTTACAAACCGGAATGGTTTTGCAGGTGGAAACGGTAAGTTGGACGTTTCTCGACGAAGCGACCCAACAACTGAGCGCGATTATCAGCAAAGCAAAGGAACGACTTGAAGCCTTGAACCCGAAGGAGGCAAAGGGTTTGCTGGATGAGATTAGAGAGTTAGTCGCTACTACGAACAACTCGACTCTGCGCTTTCGATGGCACACGAATTACGGAGCAGCGTTTGAACTTGAAGGGAATTTCCCACACGCTACTACTCATTTGCTGGAGGCTCTCCGATTTCAACCCGATAATGTCAAGGCCCTCTGCAATGCCTCTTACGCATACATACTTAGAGAGGACCTCGCACAGGCTGAAACGTACGCGAGGGCGGCCATTGCCAAGGAGCCTGATAGTGCCGCCGCATACGCGTGCCTAATTGCGGCTACCGGTCCGAACGTACCGATGGACGAGGTTCTTGCTCAGATCCCAACTCGGCTTCGACAGTCAGAAGAGGTATGCTATGCGCTCGGTTGTAGAGCTAAAGAGTCCGGTGAGCTTGAATTAGCACGCAAATGTTTCGAGGAATCGAGAACTCACTCATCCTCCGTCGGAATTAAGTTGGGTGTGCAACTTGGTGAAGTTCTGTTGCGCCTCGCAGCGCGTGAGCATGAGCAAATTATTTTCGGTATCGCCGCTGAAAAGACGAAACGTTTGATAGATGAATCTTGGGAGCTGCTTACTACTGCTTGGAACATTGTGGGGGACACTCCCTACGCCGACCAATTTGAGCCTGTTCTGGTAAACATTATCTTTGCGTCCAGGCTTTCACTCGCTAGGGACCGACGGCAGTACGCCTATGACAAAACCGATGCATACCTTGAACAGAAAACGGGTGGTGAGCAGATACGCAAGGCGGCAGGCCTGCTCGAAATTGAGAGGGGCAATCTAAAAAAAGCTCTTGAGCATTTCTCTACAATCTCTGCGCCAAGCGACTTTGAACTGTTGATCTTGTTAGGGGACGTTGCGCACCACCTCTCCAACAAGAAGGTTTATCGAGACGCCGTTAAGCAACTACTTCGCCACGCAGAAGATTCTGTTCGGGTAGCGGCTCTTCGCATGGTGTTTTCGCACCAAGCTGAGCACGGGCGACTTCGATCCGCCGAGAGAATCATGAAGCGCCTCATGCAAGTTGCTGGAGATGATGTCGACAATTTACTTCTTTCGGCCCAATTGTCACGTTTAAAAGGAGATAGGAAGAAGGCTCAGTCCGTACTACAGACCCTTGAAACCAAGGCCCCGTCCGTAAAGAGAATCCTGCAGATGACGGAGGAGTATGCAAATCTGGACTTACCCATGGAAGGAGTGCGACTGCTAGAACAGGTTAGCAATTTGTCCGAAGACGGAGTCCTCACGCGTCGAGCAGCCTGCCTATTGTATCAAGCAGGAAATCTCGGTCGTGCCCGGACGCTATGTGAATCTGTATTGAAGAATTCTAAAAACCCTGTCTTTTATAATTCGCTGCTCGCATCAATTTTTACCGAGGTACATGATCTGCTCGCGGCTGCTAATTGCTACGAGGAGTGTTTAGAGCAAACCGAGCACAGGCAATCGTTGGAGATTCGATTGGCATTCACACATCTTCGCCAAGGTCGAGTTGATGCTGTGGATAGTTTCTTAGACTCGAAGATCGATGCTCAAACTTTGGATTCATCAGATGTTGCCTTGACGTCACGACTGTATCTCGCAAGGCGTAGACCGATAGGTGCCCTAATCGTTGTCTATAATGCGCGGCGATATCGGAGTGCAGTCGAGCTCGATAGACTCTACGCCGCTACATTTTTCAATATCCCAAAGGATGGAAGTATTCCTTGGCTAGACGTCGACAGAATTGGTGCCGACTCTGCATTCTTGATTGAAGGGACGGACGGAGGTCGTCGGTGGCTAATCGTCGAATCAGGGCCTCATCCAGCGGAGGAGAAGAATGAAATCTCGCTGGACGATCCGTTCTTCCACCGCGTAATTGGCTGCAAGAAGGAGGATGTGGTTGAGGCGCCTAATCGGTTCGTTACCGAAAGGTTCACAGTGCGAGAGGTCATATCGAAGTATGTACTCTGCTACCGAGAATGCCTCCCGACAATCGCAGTAGAGGCTATTAAGTCTTCGGACCCCGAGGAAGTTCGTAAAGAAATCGAAGCAGACCTCCTAGAAAGGAGGAATGTGGGAATTAAACTTGAAGTGGCGTATGCAGCCGTTCAAATCACTTTGGAGCAGCTTTCCGAAGCTTCGACGGCGGACTACTACGACGTGTGGCGATGCTTCGGTACAGCTGCGGATAGACGGATTCTTTGCTCCGATGGAACGGACGAAGAGATAAGTTCAGGGCGTGAAAACATTCGCATTAGCGGGAAGGTTGTCCTCGATCTTTCATCCGCGATGGCGTTGCAGGCAGTTCCAGAGGCACGCCGTTCACTAATGTCCCTGTGCTCTCAGCCAATAGTGCCGCAGTCGGTCATTGATGAGATAGAGAGCATGATTTTTGTAAGGCGGGGCCCCAAGGCGGCCGGATACGCGATCATGAGTAAGGTCGGCGAGGAAACGGTCTGGCATCAGGTGACAAAAGAATCAATTGCCTTCGATGCTGAATTCCTGGTGGAGGGGCTAAGCTGGTTGCGGGAGCACTGTTCTGTCGTGCCTTGTGACGAATATCTTGAGATGGACAGAAATTTTCGACAGCAACTGGAGCAGCGACTCGGACGATGTGCAGCCGAAGCTATTTTAATCAGTAAGAGACATAAAGCCGTTCTGTACACGGATGACCTGTGCACGCGAGCCCAGGGGGCAAACGCGCTCGGCGTTAAGACGGTATGGTCAGAGGCTCTGATGCTTTACGGTCGCGACAAGGGCGTGCTGTCAGATGAAGAGTTAGTTTCTGGTCGCGCAACGCTTTGCTCGCTCAACTATTTCTACGTTCGTGTTGATAAAAATGTCCTTCTCGAACTAGCCGAGAGGTCGGGCTGGACATCTTCCTTTGCGTTTCGTCAAACGTGTTCGATGCTTGATGAGCCTACTACTTACGATTCCGGCATACCTGTCATTGCGGGCTTCCTTTTTGACTTATTTGGCAGATTCATAGATTTCAATCAGCGCATGAAGCTGGCAGACGACGCGTTGGAGGCGGCAACTCGAAGTAGGAATAAGGCGTGGGTATATGGCACACTGTCGAAGGCCTGTGATGCCCTACCTTTGGCGAATTTCGGTCGACAGAACTCTATGCGGCGGGCGATTGAACGGTGGGCGACAATGACGGGCTTTCGAGAAGGCTTGCGGTAGGTTGACGTCACGCCGTCTCTGCCTTGGCAGGCGGATAATGTAGAGCACCTTAGGTGGGGACTATGGCGCAGTGCGACGAGTATGGGGCGACCGATCGGATCCGTCAATAAGGACCACCGCTTTTTGATAACGAGGAGAGCGCGAGACAAACTTATGACATGGACAATAACGACCACTGGAGTGGTATAGCTTAATAGTGCAGCGAAAAATTATCGAAAGTGATTGGAAAAGGCTATTCGTTCTGCGCCTGCGGACGAGACGGTGAGCCCGCACCGGTTATGAGCTGGGCTCGCCGTATCAACGGAAAGCCTTCGCAGCCCGACGATAATGATGCTCCCGATATTGAAAGCCTCGACTGCGATGTAGCGGGAGGAATTATCGGACGTCAACGCAAGACTTTAAGGTGGCCTTCAGTTCCTCTTTATCGAGATGAAATGTCCCCCGATTTCCGCACTGATGGGATTTGTTGCAATCGCCCGCACCTGTGGTGACGATTTGATACAGCTTGGGAACGCTATCTTTTGTCCAGATGACGATACTAGGCATGAAAACCGGTAAGAAAGGTTGTTCTCTAGTAGTGTTAAATTGCGATATTATGCAGCTCAATGGCACGTCCAAAAGGATCACTGAATAAAGGGATGCGCTTTCTATTTCGGCGGAGAGCAAAGGAGCTTGTCATGGCAGCAAAGGATCTGAAGGGAAGCGCCGAGAAGTTGGCCTCATCGGCAGCGAGTTTTCAACGATTGCTGAATCGGGCCATTCGCACTGCATCGCCGGATGACGCAGTTTCTTTGCAACGGCTGGGAGGTGGTTTACTGGCCTTGACGACGGCCTTGAATGCCGTGGAGAAGATGCAAGCGCCGGTTACGGAGGACATTGACATTTCTTCACTGGAGTTCGATGTGATGGGAAATGTCATCGGACGAAAGAAGTAAGATAAGGCCTGCCGAAGGCTAGGTTGACCTCTGAGATAGGCAGGATTTTTTTTGTCTTGTTCCGTTTCGGCCAGGGTATAGCCTATTCCCTCAATCTGTTTCCCATTAGCCCTGCCCGGGGTGACAGGACGGTTGTGAGGGAGCGCCCGGTAGTGCCAGACCCTCTGAGGTTTAGCCGGGGCAGCAGATAATTCTGACTGTGAAATACTCCACCGACCCGTCGAGAGTCATCATCCGAACATTGATTCCAGTGGGCGTGTTTCCGGTCCGCTGAATCTCTGCTCGGTTCAGAACGAGCTCGGAGCTGAATGTAAAACTTGGCTCGATGCCCCAATTCAGCATGAACTCCCCCGAGGGATTCAAACAACTAGCGGTGGCGCTGAAGGAGCTACTAGACGATGTGGTTCGAGAGTAACACAGAGAGGTGTCAAAAACGCCGTTCAATCCGTCCGCCCCATTCAGGCCGGAATCACCCTTTGCCCCCTGAACGCCAGTTGCTCCTTGAAGCCCTTGCGGCCCCATCAGGCCCGGTGCTCCGGGTGCGCCTTCGGGACCCTGCGGTCCGATCGGACCCATTAGGCCAGGTGCACCTTGGGGGCCCTGTGGCCCTTGTGCTCCTTGGTCACCCTTCACCGATACCGGACGAAGTCCGGCCAAATTGGCCGTGGTCTCTGTCTTGGTGCATCTCTGCCGGATATTGATGGTGCCGCCCGGACCTAAACAAAGCTTGAGCGTAGGTACGCGGGCCGGAGCTGCATGGGCAGGGCGAGCAAACAAAGTAATGGTGGCTAATAGCGACAAAGCTATTGCGAATCTCATGGAGTCCTCCAAGCGCGCTAAAACAACAACTTCTCGACCGGAACCTTTAATCGTTCGGCGATACGTTCCACGATATGCAAGCTGGCGCTCTGCTCAAGATTCTCAAGGCGATTAAGCGTCGATTGAGCAATCTGGAGTCGCTTTGAAAACTGAAGCTGAGACGTTTCCCCCCGAAGCTCTTTCAGCCTCTTGGCAAACGTGCGCTCCAATTTACCCGGCAACTTCCTCATGAGGAGGAAGAAGGTAGTTAAACCAGCTATCCTTTTCCGGATAGTTTGCTATATTCGGATACGGTTAGCAAACA
The DNA here is from genome assembly GCA_039799965.1 of Pseudomonadota bacterium. Lineage (GTDB taxonomy): Bacteria > Bdellovibrionota_C > UBA2361 > UBA2361 > OMII01 > OMII01. The sequence continues at coordinate 92,703 of JBDLRS010000111.1, read as the reverse complement.
ATTGGCAGGGACCCCGTAAAACGACATTCGCGGGTGCCCTAACGAATTGGAGTTATTTGGGAGGGGCTATGTTTCCTGGCTCGGGGCTGTTGGCATCTGTTCTTTCGTTGAGCGCTCTTTATTCGCTCTGGCTGACACCACTTCCCGGGCTTTGGTGGGTGATTCTAGGTATCACGGTGGTGAGCCTTCTCTTTACCAGTACGCTCAAGGAAGCTTCTCGGCAGGCAGGGGGAAAGGTTGATAGTATAGTCAAGTTTTGGGTGATCCTGTGTCTACTTGTTGAGCTTGTCCTCATGGGGACTTCCGCCTATGCCCTTTGGTGGTGGGAGGGAAGGACGCAATACGCCAAGGTGGAGGGGGTGCACTTGACGTTAGAGTTGGATAATCCCCAGGACGTAAACGAATATTCTGTCTTTATCAAGGCGCTCTCTTCGGTTGCCCAGTGTAACGCTACAGCAGGGGAGCACGTTGCTCAAGTGCTCGCTACTGCTCCGGACTACATTCCGAAGGCGTCTCGTATTAAGGGATGGCGCTGCTCTGCGACAGCTCACGGAAGGTAACCGCGTTACCAATAGTGTCGGGCCGCCGGGCGCTCTCGACGGTTTATGCGAAGGGGGTACCCTCTCGACCTCTGAATCTGTGGGTGTCGTTGCCTGTGTTAGGCTTCGCATTTAGCTAGCTTCTCAAGATATCCCGTAACTGCGTGTTGAGACGGCATGAGTGCCCTCCGTCTACGCGATGTTTGACACCAGAGAACTCCGGCATCGCACGCTATTTAGTGTGTCTGACATGTAGCCTTCGGCCCTCCTCCGCCCCTCCGCCGAGTGACTCATTTTTGGGCCATTATTACCGGTGGATCGCGTATGCTCTCTCTGTCGCACACTCCTAAAGAGGAGTGTGCATACAGGAGAGGTGGATCTGGGCGTGCGGCACACTTGTAATGCGGCATGCGACACACGACCAGGTTGGCGATTAAGGGGGCGAGTCCGTTACAAAGTGGTCGTGGTTGTTCTTCGTTCGAATTAACCTGAGTTTTGTTTGTGGTCGCACTTCAACTCCGTCCAGCTGATACGTCAGCCGACGGGCTCCGCGCTCCCCGATCGCAGGATACCGGCCTTGCAGGAAGTTCTTCACTTCCGTAGTTTTCGCCTTATCCATGAGGGTGATGAGTTCCGCGGCGTAGCTGGCTGCTTCTCGAATCATCTCAGCTTTCTCCTCCCTCGTTGGCTCGTTTCGTCGGTCGCTATTTTTTGTACGCTTAAAAGGCGTAAGGGAAGAGCACACGAGACAGCCGTTCGTCCTCTCCATTGTCATCGGCGGGGGAGGGGCATACTCCCGACTGCCAAATTCAAAGACCACGGCTCGTTCCGACTCTGCATGTTCTGTCAAAGCTATCTGGGCATCCCAGTGCCGACCCAGCAATCCAGAGCCACTCCCTCTGTCCACGTTCAAGCGTTCTCCAGGATAAGTGCCTTTGATATCGTGGTGTACGTAAATGAACGCGGCCTGCGTATCTCGAATGATTCGGTCGATAGACTTAACCAATGCGAGGATTGCTTCGCTATCATTTTCATTACCGTCTACGAGCAGATAAAGCGGGTCCAATATGATGACCTGACTTTGATGCTGGTTGGCCTGATCGATAATATGCTCGACTATAGTATCGGGCGGATACGAATACCCTCGTAGGTTGAGAAAGGTTACTTGCCTCGCTACCGGACCGGAACGGTCGAGCCACTCAGTCGCCATTAGGGCGTCCAACCTCTTCCTTAGGGCGTTCCGGTGTAGCTCGTAGTTGATGTAGAGCACCCGTAGTGAAGAGGGTATCTTCAGCTCACATAGGTCCCGGCCTTCGGCTAGGCGAAGCGCAAGCGATAGGGCGAAGTGGGTCTTACCCAGTTTTGCCTTGCCTACGATCATTACCTTTCGCCCGAGATCGAAGAGACCGGTCACCGCAGGAACATCTGGCTCGAAGTGGCCTGATAGAAATTCGGACAGAGGGACCGCTGGAGGTAAATCGCTGCTCTCTTCCTGACGAAAAGCGGCGTCCATCTCCTCAAGTTGTTCTTGTGTCGTTGCTGTTGCTCTAAGTTTGTTGCTACACATGAGAGCCTCCGTTCGTTCGTAAGATAATGGGAGCACCATTGGGTTTCGGGTCGAGATAAAGCAACCGCTGATACTGACCTTTCTCATAGCGGAAGTGACCAGGCAGCCGCGATAGCCGACTACGGTTAAAGGTTTGCGGATCCGCTCCAAAAGCAACCAGCAGTGGCTTGTAGCCGTTCGTCACGACCTCCTCCCATTCGAGATAGGTCAACCCCCGTTGGCTTCGACCGGCCCGTTTGAGGTCCACCCATGCGTGAATGCTTTTCGATCCGGAGTAGATCAACGCAACGATTGGTAGAGACACGCAGGCGAAGAATGACCGCTGTTCTGCCAGCGACACTCCGTCGAACTCCACACACATGATGTGGGCATGCTCGACACAGCTGTCGGCTCGATAGGATTGCCTTCCGTTTTTGGTCTCACCGACGCTACCCGTCAGCACATTCGGAATGACGAAAGGAAAGCGGTTCGCTACGTTTGGTTTCTTGCGGAATGCGCGAGTCAGCTGCAGCACCGTGAACGGTGAGTAGGAATCTCGATCGCATCCGATGAATACGTGGTCGTCGGGTTTGAAGATCTCCGCAAACAGGGTCAGTGCCTGCTCATTGATGGTCCCCCCGGGTGCCGGTACTGACACCGGCGACAACGCCGCTAAAAGTTCTTCAGACACCACCTTTCCCTGGTGAATCTCGGCTCTCCGAGCCGCTTGTTCCTCAGGATCGACACCAACTGTTGCCGCTCGTGCTTTGGGCCTGTTGGGTCGGGCAAGCTTCGCTGCTGTCGCTCTGTGTACGCCTGGAACTGTCCGCGTGCCGGGAACCTCGAACCCGTAGGCCTTGTCGATCGCCTGACATATTTCGGCTTCAATGTTGCGGGAGGCGAGTCCTTCGGCCTGATTCGCCACTCGGCTAATGTCCGCAAACACCCTGCTAGGAGGAAGGCGAAGATTTCTCGCGAGGTTTGCTACTCCGAGAATCTGCTGATGAAAGCCTCTTCCGTATCCTGGGACCGGGAGAAGCCTTAGCCGTTCTTCGTATTGTAACTGGAGGCGTCGTGTTTTGCTCATCGCTTGCCCCCCTTGGAAGATTTGTTCACCGTTTGGGTCGTGCTGCAAGTCCGTTCCGAGAACGATTCGAGCCAAGCTTCAAATCGCTTCCGATGAATGATCAGCTTTCGCCGGGGTCTTATGATTGCGGACGCGAGCCCGTTCTGCTCCCGGTTCAAAAGATATCGCCGCAGTGCTCCGCGTGAGATTGGGTACAACTCAATTACTTGGTTAAAACTCAGATAGTTTCGCTGGTGGTTCATAACGCTCCTCGACGTAATGAAGAGAAAATGGCGTCCTCCGCACGGATAACGAGGTAGTCGCTAGCCCATCGGAGAACGCACGGGGAGTTGCCCGCTCCTCGATGGGGGGTAGGATCATCACGAAGCTAGGCGGTCGTCGATTTACTCCGAGACGTGAGTAATAGGTATTTTTATAGGGCTCATAGGAGCCCTAGATCACAGTAGAATTATGGGGCGAGAGGTGGGGGCTACCTGCGTTTACTCTGCTTAGGAGTAAACTGTCTTCTCTTCTTCGTTTCTCGTTCTGCCAGGCGATTGCACACCGTTGCCTCGGATAGCTGCGCCCCGCAATCTTCGATTATTGGAACTGCCACGCGTCGATAAAACAACCGTGCGGACTGGGGTTTCTGGCCGCTTTTGTTTTTGTCATAGGCCTTGAAGATCTTCTCCCAGGCCGCTTTGTTGTTTTTATTTCTTTGCGAAGGGCTGCGCTTCGAGACCACTTTGACCGCTGAAAGGCTCTCCTTTACGGTATCTGCGAGAGGGCGACGTGCCTCGCTTAATAGTTGGTTTATGGCGCTGGAGGCTTCTCCTGGTCGTAGTTTCCCGTGGCTAAAATAATCGAGTTTGGGAAGGTGGTCGATCGCCGACGGTAAAGCAGAGAGCAGCCAACAATCAAACTCAAACTCTGCAAGTTCGTAAACAGTTGCTCCTGTCCTAAGTTGCTCGGGTAGGGCGATGTGGGGAAATCCGTTGGAGTCAACCTTGGGCAGTTCTTGTTGGTTCTCAATCGCACGAATAAGGCGCGAGTAACGGTGGCTTTTGATCAGCTTGTCGGAGTCGCCCTCGGTCTCCTCGTCAAAACTGTGCTCTGGATCATAGGATCTTCTAGCAAGGTCCTTCTTTTTGCTTGGGGATAAGTTGATCAGAATATCGCGGCACGCCGCGAGAATGACACCTGTCGGAGCTTTGTCACCAACTAGAAGCTCGCGGCATTGTCGGAATAGTATCCAGGTGACATCGTTGATCAAGAAGTCCTCGACCGCCCGAATAAATTGGTTGGTCGGATCAGAGGTCATTTCCGTGAGCGGAAGGGTCGGGCCGAGAAGGTTGCTGGAAAAAATTCGCTTTCGATAGAGCTGATCGCTGATGACCTCTTTTATGGTTTCATAGCGGTCGAGGTCATCAGCGAAGTTCATACAATTACGCTACAGCTTGGGCCAAGAAGTTATCGTCCACGCGACTCGCCAGCTCGGCGTTTCTTCTGGTGTCGAGATGCGCGTAGCGCCACGACATCGCCGCACTTTGATGGCCGAGAACCTTCATCGCCTCCTCAATAGTCGCTCCCGACATGATGAGGAAAGATGCGGCGCTGTGGCGGAGGTCGTGCCAGCGAAAGTCACTGATCCCCGCCTGCTTACACGCCCGATAAAAGGGCGCCTTAAGGTCTTCCCAGGGGACGTGTTTCGTTCCCATACGTCGTACCTTGAGAGGCGGAAAAATGAGCGGACTGGTCAGAGAGCGAAGCTTCGAGTGTTCGCGCAAAGCTTGAAGAGCGGAGCTTCCGAGAACGACCACGCGGCGTTTCCCCGACTTGGTTAGGCGGAACCTTACTTCTCCCGTTTCGAGGCTTACGTCGCTCCACGTTAGGCCCATGACTTCGCCTCGACGTCCTCCAGTGGAAAGGCTCATCAGTATTGCTGTCTTCAGGTAGCGGTTCGAGGATTGGGAGGCGGCATCGAGAAGACGTCTTAGCTCATCGGACGACAGGACGCGCTCGCGAGCGTTATCCAGCGGTCTACGCCGTATCTTGAGCACTGGGTTCTCGTCGAGTAACTCTTCCGCTACAGCATGGGAGAGGCAGGCAGAGAACGTCTCAAGATACGAGTTCAAGGTGCGGTTAGTTAGTGGCCTCCCGGTTCTCGCTGATGGGGTTCTTTCAAGCTCCATCCACTGCCTCTTAATGACGGGGCGGCACAGGTTCTTCACTGGGAGGGCCCCGAGTTTCTGCTTCCACCAGTCAAGAGTCTGGATAGGTGAGTGCTTGGACTTTCGCTTCTGGAAGTCGGGAGAGCTGACGTAGAGAGTAATCAGCTCGGCTACGGTTATCTCGGAGGAGAAGGAGTCGAAGTTGAACTTTCCGGCTCGCATGGATGTCTCGGTCTCTTGTACCCAGGCCTCGCCGTCGGTCTTCCGCTCGAAGGTCTTCGTGACCAATGGATACCCCTTTCTTCGAATCCTGAACTGATGACTAAAGGTACCGTCCTTGTTCTTCCGCTTTCTGTAGCTCGCCATGTAAATCTCCTTACGAATGGCGATGGGATGGAACATTTTTGGAACATTCCTCCATCGCCGAGTTTGTAAGGAGCGGGCAACTCCGCGAACTAATTGGTGGCCCCACCTGGACTTGAACCAGGGACCTACCGGTTATGAGCCGGCCGCTCTAACCAACTGAGCTATAGGGCCACGAGAGAATCCAAAGTGTATCGTAGGCCTCAGCTGTTTGCTACTGGGCCGGCTCCTTTTCCGAGAGGAAAAGCCCCCGGAGGGAATAATCGCCGGCCGCTCTAACCAACTGAGCTATAGGGCCATACGAAAGAGAATGCTGTTGTACAACTTAACCCTCGGGGCGTGCAACCCTTACGTCTGAATCTTGGGTATATTCTGCGTCCTTTCTCTCCCCTAAGTCATCTTGGTAATTGATACTATGGGTTCTTTACTCATAGTATCAAGGGACCACCCCCGTGATAGAGGTCACATGTCAGACGCTCCAGCTCCTGCCGCTCTTTCGATCATCATCCAGCTTAGCAAACTCGATGTTCAAATAGCGACGATGTCAGCCCGCAAGAAAAAGTTGGAGAGCGATCTTGAAAGCAGGAAACAGGCCATCGCCTCGCATGATGCGAAGAAAGGGATGCGTGAGAGGGTGCTTGCTGACAAGAAGACCCTGTGCGCCAAGGAGGAAAAGAGCGTCAAAGCTGAGCGTGATAAGATCAACGAACGTCGCGCCGCGCTTAACACCCTCAACAATTACAAGTTGCAACAGGCCGCGGAGCGAGAGATCGACTATACCGCCAAGCAGATCGGACAACGCGAAGATCTCCTGCTTGGACTGATGCGGGAGATAGAGACCCTTGAAAAGGAGGTCGCTGATATGACCGGTGTTATTAACGGTCTCAACGATGAATTCTCCGCACTGCACAAAGAGTCATCGGAGACGATCAAAGCACTTGAGGAGCACGTGATGGCCCTCACTAAAGAGCGAACGGAACACGCCGCGCAGCTCGCTGGACAAACCGTTCTGATCGCCTACAATCGCATCCGCGATAGATTTCCTTCAAATCCAGTGGTTGAGGTGGCACATAGAGATAGCTGCTCAGGATGTTTCATGAAATTAGGCCCGCAGGTGATAGTGCAGGTTTCCCGCCAAGATGTGGTAAAATGCCCCGGCTGTGGACGAATTCTGCGATTAGCGGCAGAGTAGGGGACTATCTTCAAGGGACTCCCATCAAAAGGTCCCCAGCAGAGAGAGGTTGAGTGCGTGATCGCTTGGGGTAACACCTGAGAGGAAAGTCGGGACTTCATAGGGTAAGTTGGCCGTTAACGGCGGCGCCGAGTGATCGGCGGAAAGTGCCACAGAAAAGAAGACGACCTACCTGAGAGGGTAGGATACGGTGAAACGGTGAGGTAAGAGCTCACCAGCACGGGGGTGACTCCGTGGCTTGGTAAACCCCAGCTGAAGCAAGACCGAATAGGAAGGCTTTTTACGGCAACGTGGAACGTCGCGACCCGCGACGAGCCTTCGGGTAGCGTCGCTAGAGCTTATCGGCAACGGTAAGCCGAGATGAATGATCACACGGTCCCACAAGGACTCTGAACAGAATCCCGCTTACCGCTCGACCTCTCTCTGGTGCGGACCCTCTTTACCTGGGTCAGTTTTTCGTTTTATTAGCTTACCGGCCGTTCACTTGTTTAAATTCACCTTCGACACGCTGAGCAGCGATGACTTGATCGTTAGTTTTTTGCCCTTCTTGAACCTCGACGAAGGCGAGGTGTATGCCAAAGCTCTCTCGGATCGTTCGGACGCCTAGCAATGCGATGAGGGTCAGAGCGCCGGTCATGATGTGAATCGCGCTTAAAATTCCAACAGATGTCTTGAGCGCGAGAAAGCTCCAGCTCAAGACGACGGTGGTTCCGCGGATGAAGTTGGGGATCATACACGTCACGGTTGTGCGGAGATTCGTCCCATACTGTTCAGAGGCTGTGGTCACTAATACCGCCCAGAAACCACCGAAGAATCCTATCGGGAAAAACCACGCGTTAAATATCCAGGGTTGCCCGAAGTTGAGGTGCACAATTCCCAGGATGCACGCGCTTTGCGCGACAAGAAAGTACGTCAATACTGCCTTCCTGCTCTTAAAGTATTGGCTGGTAAGGCTTGAGGCGATATCGCCAACCGTAGCGCCGATAGCGAAAAGGGAGATCGGAACTGCGCTACTCAAACCGACGAAGCCGGATGTGCCTTGAGCTATCTCTGGGGAAAATGTGACGATAATCGTCCATGAGAACATATAGGGAGCACCAATCAACACGAGAGCGATGAATCGAGCCACACGGTCCCGGTTGGTGAAGAGAAGGGCGAGGCTACCCCGTTTGATCGTCTCATCGCTCTTGATCGAGGCGAAGATTGAGGATTCCGATACCGCCATGCGTAGCGCAAGGAGGACTAGGCCGAGACCTCCGCCGATGTAATACATAGTGCGCCAATGAAAGAGGTGCGTTGAGTAACTTGCGACTACGGCTCCGAGAGCTCCGGCCGTTAAAACAAGGGCCATACCGATACCTCGTCGTTCCTTGGACAAGACCTCTCCTACAAGGGTTATCGCCCCTCCGATCTCACCAGCGAGTCCTAACCCTGATATGAAGCGAAGCGCCTCATACTGCTCCACGTTTGTGACGAAACCGTTCGCTATGTTCGCCAAAGCGTAGGTAAGGATCGAGCCGAAAAGGGCTTGAACGCGACCAATTTTGTCACCAAGTATGCCCCAAATAACACCACCGAGGATCATGCCGAACATCTGCGCGTTGAGGAGCGTAACGCCCTCGGTGAGGAGACCGTCTCCCGAGATTCCAAGGTCTTTGAGGCTTTGAGACCGAACCACACTAAAGAGTACGAGGTCAAAGACATCAACGAAGTATCCCAGGGCTGCGACAAGAACGATTAATGCGGTGCGTTTAGTCATGAGAGAGATCTTCAATAGACAGTAAGGGTTGAATAACCGAGGCTCTGCGGGGTTGAGACGGAGATTTGCATGGGGGGAACGGTATCATCGCGGGTTTGGCTATTCAACGTGGTCGAACGGGAATGCGGACCGATACCTCTCTCAGTAAAAGCAGGTGTTTCTGTGGTCGTTCCCTCGTCGAACGCATGTTAGCCAAGCTGCCTATAAATTCTGCGCCTTATCCCGCAACACATGGTCCGTAAGCACTAATGCCGCCATCGCGTCGACAATCGGTACCGCTCGTGGAAGAACGCAGGGGTCGTGACGTCCGGACGCTGCGAGCTTTGTTGGTTGACCATCGGTGGTCACGGTGTCCTGCTCTTTACCAATCGTGGCGACCGGTTTGAAGGCGACTCGGAAGGTGATCGTGTTGCCGGTCGAGATGCCACCGAGCACGCCACCGGCGTTGTTTGTAGCGGTCGTAACTTCGCCGGCCTCTCCAACTACGAAGGGATCGTTGTGCTCGCTGCCACGGAGGTGTACCGCGTTAAAGCCTAGTCCGATCTCAAAGCCCTTCACCGCGTTGATGCTGAGCATCGCTTTGCCGAGGTCCGCGTGAAGTTTATCGAATACCGGTTCTCCAAGTCCCGGCTGCACGTTGCGAATAACGCATCGAATGATACCGCCAATTGAGTCTCCATCCGCCATTACTTCGCGCACGAGATCGATCATTTTGGTGGCGGCGTTTTGGTCAGGGCATCGGATAATGTTTGCATCAACCGCTTCCTGAGTTACCTCATCATGATTCACGTTCGATTGAATGGCGCCGACCTGCTCAACGTAGCTTAGGATCTCGATACCCAGGCTCTCGCGTAAGAACTTACGCGCAATGGCACCGGCGGCGACCCGTCCGAGAGTTTCTCGCGCGGATGCTCGACCACTGCCGCGCCAATCGCGGAGTCCGTATTTTGAGAGGTAGGTGAAGTCCGCGTGCGAAGGTCGAAACGCTTTGTGAAGATCGTTGTAGTCCTCAGAGCGTTGGTCCTTATTATACGCGAGCATCATGATCGGGGTGCCGGTTGTGTACCCCTCAAAGACGCCGCTCAAGATGTGGATAGTGTCCTCCTCCTTGCGAGGAGTGGTGATATCGCTCTGTCCGGGCTTACGGCGGTCGAGCTGCCCTTGAATATCTACCTCTGAAATCTCGAGGCCTGGAGGGCAGCCATCGACAACAACGCCGACTGCTCCACCATGCGACTCCCCAAAGGTAGTTATCTTAAAGAGCTCTCCAAATGAATTTCCGGCCATACGTCCTCCCGAGGGGAGAAGTGTATCACCCAAGCGCCTGCATGATCGAGTCTAGTTTGTCGACCGTTATCTGTCCTGCGGCGGAGCGGTTAGCGGCCTCAATCGGAGCGAACGCCATCTCGTTACCCCATACTGAGCCGAAAACACGGGTGATAACCCCGTTCTTGCCCATGCCGAGAACGATGCTTTTGTGACCAGACTCCCGAAGGTCTATCAGAAGCGAGAGAAGTCTAAGCGCGTCTCGCTGAGTTGAGCAGTGGGTCGCTATCTTGATGATATGCGCGTTCCACCCCTTCATGCGGGCCACGATTGAGCGAAGCACGGTATCGGAGGGGGTCTGCGAGAAGTTATGGTAGGAGAGGATGCTCTTCACGGGAATTCGGGCGGCTTGAAGCCGACTGATGTCGTCCGCCTGGACGGTGATATCCATGTCAACGAGCACCTGTTTGCGAGACAGGGTGTTAATGATCTTAAAACGGGTCTCCGGGTTGATCTTCATCGCGCCGAGGTTCCGTCGACGGAATACCATCACGAGTCTGTTCGGATATTGACCGACTAGAGAGGCGGCGAATCCTGGATCGATATCTTCGACGTAATCCAGCCACACCTCGGCGTATCGAAACTTATTGATATTCTTTTTGAGAACCTCCTCGACCTCAGCTCGGGTAGGTTTGATGATGGGGAGGCAGTACTTATTATCGACTCGTTGAGCGCACATAGCAGGAGAGCCTCACCGATTGAACCTTGTGAACTATCGCTCCGAGATGAGCTTTTCTAGTTCAGGCAGCGACCGGCGGATAGCGAAAATACACTTCAAAATACCTCAGTGGAGTAACGTCTTCGTAACTTCACTCAAGGGGGCAAAGTATACGAAAAAGTATGACATTGGTCACGCCCCAAGCGAGTTTCTTAAAATCTTTTCCATTTCCGCTCGGGGAGCCTTGACACCGGTATGAAGATGAAATTGGGCGACGCCTTGTTCAAGGAACATGTCGAGTCCGGAGATGGTATCCGCTCCAACATGCGCGCTTAAACGTAAAAGTTTGGTGGTGATGGGAGCGTAGATCGTTTCAAATACGATCTGATCTTTTGCGAGGGCAGACTCCGGCACGGGCGAAGCGTCCACATCGGGCGCCATGCCGACGGAGGTTGTATTGATGATGATGTCAAAAGCTGAAAGCTCCTCTGTCCTCTCTAGAGGGAGAACGGACGCACCAAATCGTTCCGCGATCGATTCAGCTTTGTCGATGGAGCGGTTAAAGATCGTGACTGCGGCTCGATGTGTTGAACAGGCGTACAGCGCCGCTTGGGCAGCACCTCCGGCTCCGAGGAGAGCGACTTTTTTTCCTTCAAGGGAGGTTCGTTGTTCAAGTGGGCGAAGGATGCCGAGCCAATCTGTGTTGTAGCCGGTGAGCTTTCCGTTCTCGTTGACCACCGTATTTACCGCTCCGATCGTAGCGGCGACCGGATCTACTTCGTCGAGCAGCTTCATGATCGCTACCTTGTGCGGCATGGTGACAGCGAGCCCCCGAATGCCGAGCGCTCGCATCCCCTTGATAGCGTCTGGGAGGCTCTCCGCTCTAACGTGCGCTCCGGCCATTATGAAGGGGAGGTGTGCCGCGGCATAGGCGGCATTGTGCATGGCGGGAGAGAGACTGTGGCTTACGGGGGCCCCAATAATGAGGCAGAGTGATGAACGTGCTGAGATCTCTACCTGCATGTACTCTACCTTATCTTGGTGAGAATCTCGGAGCAAACTGCATCAATCGAGCGGCCATCGGTATCGATAATGATGTCGGCGTAGCGTTCGTAGATGGGGAGCCTTCGTTCGTATAGTTCAAGGGCGTTTGCTTTGTTTGCGAAGAGGGGGCGAGTAGAGAGGTCTCCCGCGCGCTGTGTAACGGTCTCGAATGATGTTCGAAGGTACACGATCGTTCCACCGTTCTCCTTGAGGTTGGTCATGTTTGCGTCGCGGGTGATTATGCCTCCACCGGTCGAGATAACGATGTCGGGAGCATCCTTAAGTGAGGCTGCGACCTCGGCTTCAAGGGCTCGAAAATGAGCCTCTCCCTTGTCCGCGAAGATCGCCGGAATGGTCGGATATCCGGAACGGGACACTATCTCCTCGTCAACTTGGACGAGCGGCAGGTTTAGTTTTGAGGCTAGGGCCGACGCTACGGCGCTTTTGCCCGACGCCATAAACCCAATCAGAACGAGTTTCTTATGTGATGCCATCCCGGTTGCATCATACTCGCATCGCCGGTCCGGATTCAATGTGGCTTGAAAAAGTGGGGCAGATGGTGTGAGCATGGGGCTCGTCTGGCCGGTTGTAGCTTTAACCTCAAAGGATCCCCATGCGAAACGCATCCTTGTCTCGATGTATGTATCATCTCGTGCTCCTTCCCGTTATGGTAAGCGGTGCTATCGGATGCGCGGTGAAAGAGCGAACCAATCCGTTGCCGCAAACCTACCTTGAGGGGCGGGATGTTTCGGTTGTTGATAAAGCTCTTCCCTTTAAACACGCATGGATCGATCCAACCCTTCCTGAGGAGCAGTACACGAACGTGTGGTTTCGCACGGTAACGGCGGATACTCTACCAAAGGAGGCCTGGCTCGCCAGCAAGGGAACGCTTCTGTCCAAGGAGAGTGAATACAAGAAGCTCGCCGACGAGCTGGCCCACTACCTCAAGCAGGAACTCATTGAGAAGGTTGCAAACTATAAAGATGGGGTAATGTCAGTGGTTGACTCCGCTCAGCCACGAGGACTTATCTTCGATATCGCGTTGACCGAGCTTGAGTTCTCGCATCCCATCCAGAAAGCTGGCTTTATGCTTGTGCCGATCCCTGCCTCCTCGTTAGTATTCAACACCGTCTCCGATCCACACGTTGCCTTCGCCGCAAAGGTGTACGACGCCCAAAGTGGCACATTGATAGCGACCCTCGCTGATCGACGATTTCCGCCGGCCCGATTATTGGACGTCAACCGACTCACGTTGAGTAGCTCTGCCCGTGAGATCTGCGATACCTGGGCTGATATCATAGCCGAGGGGCTCAATCGGGATCGGTTTGCGGATATACCGGACCGAGGCTTCTTCGCAATTCTTCCCTGGTAGGGGGCCTCATGGCGTGCAGCCGCAAGCTCCACGCCGCGAGATTAGTCTTCTGAGTCGTCGATGAGCTGAAGAATAGGGGCGTTCTCAAGGGTTGGGCTCTGCGCGATGACCATCGTGTACACCTCTTCGCTCTCAAAAACCTGGTCAGAGAGGCTCGCGAGAACGGTGCCGGTAGAGGCATTGGTCACAACGATGTCGTACGCGGTAGCCTTTCCGGTGAGGTAGGTTGTTACCGACTTATAGCGAATACTCTTCGCGGCCGGTGCCGAGTTTTGATAATTCTGGCCGCTAGCAACGACGTAGACGTTCAGGTTTTTAGTTGATTGCCATCCGTTGATGATCCGGAGCTTAAAGGAGCCCTCTCCAGCCTTCTCATTATTGTCTACAAGCATAAGCGCGGTCGCGTCGAGTGCTGAGCCTATCGCGATGTAGGTATAGTCCTTGTCATCGGAGAGCATCGTGAGGAGATTGCTCATTGGTGTCAGAGAGTCAGACGGCACAACCTGGAAGAGGTGTTGATCCGTATCAAAGGTGAAGTAGCCGGTTTCCTGTACGTATTCTAGGTCCTCAAACCACACATCGCCATCAACAAGGAAGTTGACGCTGGATACATTAGACACTGCGTTGATGAATCGAAGATTAACCTGATTGTCGTCTTCGCCATCCTGTCCACATCCAGCGAGAGTGATGGTAATGACGAGTGAGAGGGCGCAATATCTGGCGATTTGAAGAAGGTGTCTCATAATGGTCGGAGTGTACACGTGGCCCGTGCCCTACTCAAACGGGGTCTGTTATGGATCTATCTTGTTCTGAATCGTATTGAGTGGATATCGATAGGTCGCGTTGGAAAGGTACGCATTACACAGGGGGTTGCGCTTGGCTATTGAGGCGTTATGACCGCCGAACCCGCTCGATGTATTTAGCCATAACGTAGTCAAAGAACACGCTATCCAGTTTCTTGATCTCCTGGGGCTCTTCAACACGGTCGTGTTCCTCATACGCCGTTGAATCGCCGTTCTCGTCGCTTTTGGTAGCATTCGTATCGGCAACGTTCCAGCCTCTAACCTGGGCCGCTATCTTCTGAAGCTCCGTCAAAGGTAAGGCGGAGGAGGGATTTGAAGTTGCTGTGCCGACGACGAGATCTATGTCCGGAGGGCTGGTTGGTTCAAAGGCGAAGGTTGGGGTTACGACAACTCCAGCGAACAGGAGGAGGGTGGCAATGTGCTTGATGCTAGTCTTCATCTAATCTCTGTGGTTCTTCTGTCTGTTGAGCGAGATTTTACCTCTTTTGACGGACTGCTGAAACGAGAGGCGCGTTAGGATATTGTGAGTCGTGGGTTAGCGAATCGCTAGTAATGCCTTACTAGTAAGGAAAGGCGCTGGTCGCTTCACTCACATCCAGAGCGGTGGGGCTCTCGCCCTCAGGCGCGCTCCCCCCAATTAGAATTGTCATCGCCCAGATGAAGCTGAGTGTCGTGTATACCACTCGTATCTCTTCCGGCAGCCTCCATGCGATGACGGATACCGCCGCTCCCCATACCTCAAAGAAGGGGAACCTATCGTATGTGTAGAGTTGAAATGTGCATATTCCAAGCACCGCGGCGATGACGGCTGGCGAAAAGGTTATCTTCACACAGAATACTACCGTCATGAGAAGGATACTAACGAAGAGCTGCCAACCGGCCTGAGTATTGGAATAGAAGGCGATCGGAAGAGACACACATACAGTGGCTATAGCGAGGGCGTATCCCGCCTTAAGCGACCCGGTCGGACGGCTGGTCTGCATCTCTCTCCAGTAGCGCCGTTGTCGCTTGCAACAGGCAAAGATGAGGATCAGGATGAGGCCGGTAGCGGCTAATTTGATATAGTCAGTCATATCTCTCCAAAGTGCGTAGCACTTACGTGTACACTATGGTGACGCTGGAGCCGTTTATACTCAAGTAATCAAGTGTTAGCTTTTGATTATAAAAGCGCGTTGTAACAGATGATCAAGATTTTCGGGACACTGTACCGGAGCTGGGGCTTGCCGCCCTGACCTTGATCTGACCTTGGACAGGGGCTACGGCATTACTGGGACACCGTGATGCCGCTCTCTGCGAGAGCGTCCCAAAATGTTGGGAACGACTTCTCCACAACGTTGGGTTCCTCAATTTCGATCCCAGGCACGCGAGCGCCCATCATCGCGAAGGACATCGCCATGCGATGGTCCTCATACGTCGCAATTCGTGCGCCGTGCGGAGTCCCACCATGAACGATCAGATAGTCCGGACCCGAATCGCTGGAAATGCCGACCTTCTCAAGCTCGGTGCGCAGCGCCGCGATACGATCGGTCTCCTTGACTCGGAGCGTGCTGAGTCCACGCATAATCGTGTCACCCTGAGCGAACGCGGCGATTACCGCGAGGGTCTGCGCGACATCGGGCATATTCGACATATCTATCTCGATCCCTTTGAGTACTTTGGAGCCGACGACGGTGATTGAGCGGCTGTCTGAAGACACCGAGCACCCCATCCGCATGAGGACCTCCGGGAAGTGGATGTCGCCCTGAGCTGATTGAGGATTCACGTTCTTAACGGTGACCTTTCCGCCCGAGATCGCCGCAAGTCCCCACAGATAGGAAGCGCCGGAGGCATCTCCCTCGATCTGAGTAACGCGGCTTTGATACTTCTGTCCTGCGGCGCATACGTAACGTCTGTATGAATCGTTATTAATCGTAACTCCGAATTCTTGAATGCTTTGGAGGGTCATATCGATGTACGACTTCGATATCTGCTCTCCCTCTATCTCCACGATGAGTTTGTTTGTGTGGAGAGGTGCCGTGAGCAGAACTGCCGATATAAACTGACTGCTGACGGTGCCGTTCATCTGGATCGTTCCACCTTTAAGGTGCGTCCTCGAGCGAACACGGAGGGGAGGGCACCCTTCGCTGCCAAGGTAGTCGATCTCAGCTCCGAGGCTTCGGAGCACAGTGACGAGCTCCTTAATGGGGCGAGCGTGCATACGTTCCGTTCCTGAGAGCACGACATCGATTCCGGGTATCGCCGCGCACAGAGCCGTGAGGAAGCGCATTGTGGTGCCAGCGGGACCGACGTTGATCTCCCCGTGGTAGGGATTGAGTGCTCCGCCCGTACCCTCAACTATCAAGGTTGTTCCGTAGGGGCCTGTCTCCTCCTCGATCGACACGCCGAGCAACCGAAGCGCCTGGATCATCGCCTCGCTATCGGCGCTGATCGAGGCCATTGAGAGATTCGAGACACCGGAGGCGAGCGCGGCGATAACCAGGGAACGGTTGGTGTAGCTCTTTGAGCCGAGGACCTCAAAGGAGTGCGAGATAGGGGTACCTGGGGGGGTGAGCTTGAGTGCCTTCATGCGAGGATTGCTCCCGGTTGTATTGCTGAGAGGGCCTCGACGATAAGCTGCTCTGGCACCACAACGTCGAAGACGGCGGAGCCGATCCGCTCAAGAAGGATCCATCGTATCTGCCCGCCGATGTTTTTTTTGTCTTTTGATATAAGTGATCGAAGCTCGGCCATCGGTATAGCTCGCGGTAGTCGAGTCAGTAGTCCAGCCGCTTTGAGCCTGGTGTCGATGGTCGTGAGGTCCGAAGCCGAGATCTTTCCCGCTCGGTGTGAGATATAAGCCTCGCCATACATTCCAATCGATATCGCCTCTCCGTGTGTAAGCGCCGGTCCATGCGCTAGAGCGAAGGACTCAATCGCGTGTCCAATAGAGTGTCCGAAGTTGAGGGTTTTTCGAGGCCCCTGCTCGGTCTCGTCGCACTCGACAACCGCTTTCTTAATCTCGCAGGAGCGGTGCACGATCTCCACCATCTCCTCAGGGGACCAGTGCGAGCAGTCACGCGAGGTTACCTTGTCGAAATAGCTCCGGTCAGCGATGAGCCCGTGCTTCACCACCTCGGCGAACCCTGAGCGAAGCTCCCGTTCCGGAAGGGTCGCGAGCGCGTCGATATCTATCACGATCCCCACGGGCTGCGCGATTGAGCCGATCAGGTTTTTGACTCCCTGAAAGTTGATCCCCGCTTTGCCGCCGATGCTTGCATCAACTTGCGCGAGAAGGGTGCTTGGGATGTGCAGAAAGGGTATCCCCCGCATATAGGTTCCGGCGGCGAATCCAACGAGATCGCTGGTAGCTCCTCCACCGATTGTTACCACGAGGGACTTTCTATCGAGTTTTTGCTCAACGAAGAACTCCCACAGGTTCATTAGTTCATGGACGTCCTTCTGCGACTCTCCCCCTTTCAGCGTCTTTACTCGAAAGGGTGGGATAGAGAGTGTGGTGCACACCCGATCCCTCACCGAGGATGCGCCAGCATCTGCCACTACGACGATCGAGGAGTATTTCGAAGGGGTGATGAGGTTCGGAAGGTCCTCAATTACTCCTCTATCAACCCACAGGCGCGAATGGGACTCAGTTCGCGCTACGTTTACATCCAAGGTGTACATCACTAAACCTCAATCTTTTTAAGGTCCGCCATGAGCTTGGCGAATTGAGGGAATCGAAGCGCTTGCGGTCCATCGCTGAGTGCTTTCTCCGGCTCAGGATGAAACTCGACGATAATACCATCCGCCCCTACCGCCTTAGCTGCTAGCGCAAGCGGAGCGACGAGCTCTCTCGTTCCCGCCGCATGAGAGGGGTCGATGAACACCGGAAGGTGGGTTCGAGCTTTGAGCACCGGCACGGCGCTTATATCGAGGGTGCCTCGGGTCGCGGTCTCAAAGGTTCGAATTCCTCGTTCGCATAGGAATACCTGTTGGTTTCCACCGGCGAGGATGTACTCGGTTGCTTGAAGGAGCTCCTCAATCGGAGCGCTTAGCCCACGTTTCAGCATCACGGGGCAGCGGGTCTCGCCGATCGCTTTGAGTAGGCTATAGTTTTGCATATTGCGCGCGCCTATCTGAATGATATCCGCCTTCTCGGCAACGCGCTCTACATCCTCGGTTGTCATAACCTCGGTAATCACCGGCATACCGTGAGCGCGACCCGCCTCGACTAAGAGATCGAGCCCCTCGTATCCCAAGCCTTGGAAGCTGTAGGGTGAGGTGCGTGGTTTGAAAACGCCACCCCGAAGGATCTTCGCTCCGTTGTCACGCGCTTCACGAGCGCACGCTACGATCTGCTCTCGTGACTCAACGGAGCAGGGGCCCGCGATAACTAGGAAGTTGCCGTCCCCGATCTTCACGCCGCCGACATCGATGACAGTATTCTCGGGCTTGTGATCTCGACTGACGAGTTTATAGCCCTTGTCCTTTCCGCTGCTCTGAGGAGCTGGTGTATCTTTTACCTCGATTCGTACTGAAGCTGTTGAGCACGAGTCATTGTCGCACGCGGAGGTCTCTTTCTGAGATACCTCAGTTGGTGAAACGTCGCACGATGGAAAGCACCCAAGGACCTTGATGAAGCGGGTAAGTTTCGTGACCTCGCCCAGCGCAGTCTTGACATTTGGGGAGTCAAGGTTTCCGAGGAAGTCCACATAGAACATCTCCTCCCAGGTGTTGCCGGGGATCGGACGACTCTCAAGCTTAGTGAGGTTAATCCCGTGTTGTTTGAACACAAGGAGTGTCTCAACGAGAGCCCCCGGTTGATTAAGGGTGCTCATGGCGAGTGATACCTTGCTGGTTACTCGAGGATCTACCTTAACCGCGCTCTTTGAGACGATCACGTAGCGGGTGACGTTATCCTCGTGATTCGCGATGTTTCGTTTCAGAACCCTGAGGCCGAACATCTCCGCCGCCTCCTCACTCGCAATCGCCGCGCGTCCCTTGTCGTCGCTCTCCTTGAGTTCCTTGAGCGCGGTCGCTGAGTCTGTCGCATACTGCACGACGCATGAGGGGATAGTGGCTAGGAAGTTAGCGCACTCCGACACCGCGAGTTGACTGCAGTGCACGGTATGGAGGTGCGAGACCGGCACCTCGGCCAAGCCGATGAGGCAGTGCTTCACCGTGAATTTCTCCTCGCCAACGATGGTAACCCGTGAGTTCAGGAGGAGATCGTACGCATCGTTGATCCCACCGGAGGTCGTGTTTTCAATCGGAAGGATACCGAGGTCGCAGATTCCTCTCTCCACCGCGTCGACCGCGTCCTTGAATGAAGCGAATCCCACGAACTCAGGCGCTCCCGCGGTGTGCGCTGCCAGTCGGGACGAGGCTCCAGTCGAGGAGAGGAGTGAACGCCCCATAAGGTGGGAGTATGAGCCATCGATACCTTGAAAGGCGACCTTAACCAAACGCTTTCGATCCGGAGCACCATTGAGTTTTGATTGAAGGATATCTTGTTGGAGTCGCACCGAGTCCGCGATGATCTCGTGAAAGAGCTTCATGACGAGCTGCGGATCAAGACCGAGGGTGCGCCCCTCAGCGATGCGCTCTCGCAACAGTGATTTCTCACGTGCCTCATCGCGAATCGGAGTGTTAGCCGCCGCTTTCGATTGAATGACTCGCTCGGCTATCTCACGTCGCCGTGCGAGGAGCGACATGAGCTCCTTGTCGAGTGTATCGATCTCTTGTCGCGCGCCGGCGATGTCCGTGTTTGATTGAGGTGATGTTGCCATACGTACTTCCTATCTTTAGCGACTATGAAACGAAGCATCCCTATCCACCGCGTTGGATCCCTCACAAAGATCCTCGCGTTGCATAGAGCTCAGCCGACCGATGCCGGTACAGGCTGAGCAAAAAAAAAGGCCCCGCGGTTAAGCAGAGCCTTCTTCAGCCGATATGGCCGAGTACTCTGCCCTTAGGGCCGAAGGGAAAACACAAAATAAAAGGTGGTACCGAGTACGTTCATACCGACACTCTACGCTCGCAAGGGGGGTGAGATCAAGGGCGAAAGTTGGCTAGGAAGGAACGGCTGACGATCTATCCTCCCCGCATATCTTTAAGATAGTTGCTGCGGGCAACACCGTATCCCGCGCTCTCTTCCTCGAGTAACAGGGTTATGCACACTCGACCCTGAATAGACCGATGATAGTGATCATAGAGGTATGTGGCTAAACGAGAGATGAAGGGCGGGCGAACGTCGTGCTCATCTCAATGAGCGCATGACTCCCGTTCTCGCTTGATGGAGTGTGCGGGGGACCGTTTGGCAGATCAACGTCCCACAGTCTTTTGAGAAAGTAGGAGAGAAGATGAAGACCACACTAACGAGAGCGGCCCTTGTAATGTCGCTCGGCATCGCTATGTCTACATCACAGGCTCACGCTGATGAAAAGCAGCGTGACTTCTACTTCCAGGAGCAAAATCAACGATTTGTGGATAGGCCGTTTGACGCTCGAATGCTCGGAATGTCGGGCAGCACGAACCTGACAACAGCGAATGCGCTTGCCACAGTACAGAATCCGGGAGGTCTTGGCCTCATGCGATACGGCGATATGTCGGCCTCATATAGCTTCAACGAGATAACGGGACACGAATACCCAAGTGGTTCTAACGCGAAGGACAAACAAAATATCGGGCAGATCTATGGAGCAACTCCCATAAACCCAACAGCGGATGGTCTTCCTGATGGTGGCAACCTCGGATTAGGATGGTGGGGGCGCTCGGGAGATTGGACCTACGACCGAGATACTACCGACTCAGGCACCTACCAGGTTTCTGGCGCGTACGCCAAGGCGATCAATGAATACGCGAGTCTTGGATACGGTTTGACCTATCAGAAAGATAGTCTCGATTCCGACGTTCACGATTACGACTCCGCTGAGACCTTTTTGCATACGATCGGTCTTCAGATGAGATCCGCGAAGGATCTTATCTGGGGCACAACGATCTCGATTGGCCACGGGGAGCACGATCTTGACCACAAAGGACACTTCGCTGACGATCAAACCGTTAAGCAGATGCAGTATGGTATCGGGACCGGTCTTGAGTACCGCATGGATAGGACAGCGATGGCTGTCGGCGCTGACTATACCTTCTATCAAAATAATGGGAACGACGACCCCTCGGCGAACGATCCAGGGTACCCCTTTGGTGGTGACTCTATGGGACGCGCGATGAACATTCGTGTTGGTCTTGAACAGTATCTCGACGATTGGATCGCGATCCGCGGGGGATACCGGTACGCCTCAAACTTTACGTGGGATTATGATCGCTCTGATCTTAGAGAGCTTACAGGAAGCGCGAAGTACAACGCGTGGACCGCGGGAGCTGGTGTAAGTTACGATATGGATCCTGACTCATTCATCAAGTCTATACTACTCGACTACGCGGCTGAGTATCGAGCTGTCGGAAATAATGACTGGCAGCATCTGGTGTCGCTCTCGACACCATTTGACCTCTGCATGTAACGGAGGAGGGGCAGCGGCAAGCGCGTCGCTGCCCCGGTAGTTTTTCAGAACGTATACCGTCTCGCCCCGTTTGATGTGATGTACTCAGTTTCGCCGGATACGATACCCTGTTAGGTTAATGCAACCTCACTTACTAGCGAACGATCCATCCTCTGCTGAATACCACCGATCCATCCACGGGCTGTTGTTTGGTCTATCATCCCCGCGTTCGCCATCTGACTGACAGCGTTCGCAAGCTGTTCATTCGTGAGTCCGAACTTCGAAAGAAAGAGCTCGACATTCGCGCTCACATCATTCAGATCTTTCGCGTTGCTCAAGATCGCGTTAGTAAAGTAGCCGACGAAATCAGTTTGAATTTTCGTATTTCCTTGCGCCAGGAGGGCGATAATCGGATCCATCCACCCGATCGCGTACTGCGCGAGTGGATTCGAGTAATCGATCTCATACGGTCTGCGATCACCGAACTCGGCGCGAGGCCCGCCGTCCTTCCCCATGTCGTAGAGCGAGCCGTCTGCGAGCTGAAGTTGGTAGTCGGAGTTGAGAATTCCTCCCTGAATGAGGAGGTCACGAACAGAGTCGCGCATCTTTTGGTCCTTGTGCTTTCCGGCTGTGATCGAACCAAAGAGTCCACCGACCAGAGCCCCGACTCCGATACCGATTGCGGTGCCGATGCCGGGGGCGAATAGTGTGCCGATAGAGGCTCCGATCGTCATGCCGGAGCTCGCTCCTGCGGCGGGTGATGAGCGCCCCCAGTTCATCGCGAGCTCCATGATACCGAGAATCCCCCCAGCTACGTTGGCTGCTGTTCCGACCCTTCCAGCCACGGTTGGAAGTGCCCCCGTTGGTAGGGAGGCTCCTCCTGTGGGGGCGTGAAGCGCCTGTAGCCCGGTCAGTACCGCGGTGGGAAGGGCTGAGCCTGCAAGATAGGATGCTTTGTCCTCTCTACTCATCCCCTGAGCGAGGGGGCGGTAGGTGGATTGTTGGGCGGTCATGAGTGTTTGAATGTTCATAGTGGGGTTTCCTCCTGAGATAGCTCCTCCTTACTTTCGGCCTATTCCGAAGGCAAAGCGGTGAGTGTGTCATCGGGGGATTTTCCGAATAGTTGTGTAAGCTTGAGTGACTTTGAGGACTTCGCAGGGGGGCGATCGATTTGGAGCGTAAAGAGTTTTGACGTGCGGTGCGCTTAATGGAACAATACCGAGCAGGGTGGTGAAAAATTAATCTCCTGGTGCGCATTTCGATAGTTCGACTGCAACGTAGTTGGAGCTGCCGAAAAAATCCTCATCGTATCTCAGACCTCGGCGAGCTCAGTTGAGTCTTGGATACGCCTCCGGTTTTTTCGTCATCTTCGCCTCGTTTCGGCAAAACTCTCAAAATTCTCACGATGGAACCTTTTTCACCATCCTGCTAGACGTACAGTGATACCTAAGGAGCACCATGTCGGATCCAAGAGACAACGAGCAGCGCGAACAGACCTCTTCTGAGGAAACCTCTTTGGAGCCAACACGCTTGGCGACAGACCCGAGCGATGAGACGGCGGCTCGCCGTTGCATTCCGATTGATGGTGATGACGATGAGGAGACCTGGACTAACCAGCCCGCTAAAAGCGGCGTCGAGGATGCGGACGGTGGCGATGATGAACTGCTTGATGAGGAAGATGAACAGGATGTTCAGCCAGTTACCCGTAAAGTCATTCAAAATGGCAAGGATGTATTGTGTGAAGAACTTCCAAGCCGCGCCGCTCGCGCAAAGCTCCGCTTAAAACCTCACCTTACCTGTGTGCTTGGGCTTGAGCTGAGCAGCTCCGGTGAACGATTTATCTTCGACTGGAAAGGAGAGGAGCCGAAAGTAGCTCCTGCTACGGGTGCACTCACCTTGAACGCGGAGAATCAGGGCGACGCGACCTTGGTGGACTCAATAATATCTATGACGGAGCAAAACCTTATGGCGGTTCGCTCCGGGGACCTCAACCCTCAGGTCGCTATGCTGGCTGACAAGATTAAAGTTAAGGGAAAGATCGGTCCAGCGGTGTACCTCTTTAACCTGATCGCGCCGCGGTCTCAGCAGTAGGCCGATCCACGCCGCAGCGTACCGAACCTTGAATCACGAGTGCGCTACGGACATGGAATCCGTGGGGGGCCACGGAGGAAGATCCAGGTGATAGAGAAGTGAGGTCGCGGTGCCTGTGGTAGCCGCTCTCTGTTTGCTCCCCGTTAGCCAAACAAAAAACCCCGAATGGCATCGTGCTGATGGAGAGGGCGCAGGTTGGCGTCGATACCAGATTATCAGCGAAAAGAGGGGGGTAACCCCCTCTCACCCCTTCCGTTTCCGCGGTCATCCGTAGTATTGATGCAGCGGGGCGTTGTGATGTGCAGCACTCCAAATTTGAGTGCCTGTCTCGGTATAGTCTCCACATGTCGTCGAACATTCTTCCTACCTCGGAGACCGTTGAAGTTGAGATCCCCTATCCCGCGGCTACTGGCGGAGCTCGTAGTAGCGTAGAGTCCGTATTTGGACGAGACTACCTTCGTTCTCTTAAGACCCTTCAGCATCAGATGTTAGTTGAAGGGAAACAGGTCTTCGATCTCTCGATGGTGAATCCCGATCTCGCCCCTCCACGAGCGGTTCTCGATCGGCTCCTCGAATCCGTTACAAAGCCGCTCAATCATCGGTATGCGGTATCTCGAGGTGTTCGTCGGTTGCGCGAGGCCTTCGCCGCCAAGTATGCCTCTTCGTTCGGTGTCACCCTCAATCCTGAGACCGAGATCTGCGTGTGTCTCGGAAGCAAGGATGCCACCTACCACGCGATTAAGAGCCTCATCTCAGTCGGAGACTCCGTCGTCGTGAGCTCACCCTCGTACCCAGCTCATGTATCTTCGGTCACGCTCTCTGGCGGTACGGTGATTCCATGGGGGTGTGGTAACGATCCAAATGAAGCAGCGGCCTCGCTGGATCGGCTCCTCGCGTCCTCCCGTGCCCGTGTTGTGTTGCTCAACTTCCCATCTAACCCGAGCGGTGTCGTGGTGTCGGAAGAGTGGTGGATTGCGATAGCTGATGTATGTTGGCGCTACGGCGCGGCGGTTATCAATGACTTCGTGTATGGGGAGATGTGCTTCGCGGGTGAGCCCGCGGTGAGCGCGCTCAAGGTGCGCGAACGCGGCGTTCGATGCGTTGAGGTGTACTCCCTTTCGAAAGCATACAACGTACCAGGATGGCGGGTCGGCGCTCTCGTTGGGGATACGCAAACCGTGCAAGCGGTGGCGCGCTGGAAATCTCACTCCGATTACGGACTCTTCCTGCCACTTCAATATGCGGCCTCTGTTGCTCTCACCGCTCCTCAGGATCTCGTGCGTCCAACCGTGATGGCGTATGACCGTCGTCTTCGCGTCCTCGCCACGGGCCTGAGAAAATTGGGATGGGAGGTGCACGATCCTCAAGCGGGCGCGTGTCTGTGGGCAAGATATCCCACCACCCTTGTTCCGGTGGGAGACGCTTCGGCAAGCGCTTCGGTACGAGTGGCGAACCACTTGCTCGCGAGGACCGGAGTGTTGGTAACGCCGGGGATCGTATTCGGAGAGGCGTGGGATAGCTACGTGCGGTTCTCGGCTGTTGTTACCGAGGAGCGTATGCGCGAGGTGGTGTCCGCACTGACTCAGTTGAGTGGCGTGTAACGCTGACGTCATAGAGGTAGAGCGAGTTATTGTGAAGTTGATAGGACGTTTAGATTAAAGGCGGGGCGGTGCGCACATATTATCTTCATGTATGCCTCATTGTGGGTGTGTTAATCGGGTCTTCGTCGATCGCTCACACCGATCAATCGTGTGTAAAATCCGTAGAACTCGTCAAGAAAGGTGTGCAGATCGGGGACGGTTCAGACTCGGAGATCGCGCTTTACAACGAAGCGATTCAGATCTGCCCGCACATGGTTGAGGCCTACTTCAACATGGGGCTCGCTCTCCAGCGCAAAGGTGACTTCTCTGGCGCCGAGGCGAAACTCCGAGAAGCGATCAAGATTAAGGATGATGAAACCTTCCGTGTCGGACTTGCTGGCGTTCTTCTTCAGAAGGGTGAGGTGTCAGCGTCCAAGGAGCAATTCGAGAAGGTTTTAGAGCAGAATCGTCAAAGCGTTCCGGCGTTTCAGGGGCTCGCCGTGATCCTTGAGAAACAGCAAAAAGTTCCGGAGGCTATTACGACGCTGCAGAAAGCCGCCGCTGTTGATCCGGATAATCACCTCACCTTCTTCAATCTCGGAGTTCTTCAAGAGAAGCTCCAACTCTATGACGCTGCGGCGAGTTCCTATCGTAAGGCGGTTGAGCTTAATCCAAAACATTTCGAGTCTCGGTATCTTCTGGGGATGATGCAGGTTCGTCTCGGTAGCATTGAGGAGGCTCGCCGCTCATTACAAGCGGCGGTTGAAATCAAACCGGATGACGTCCGCGGCCACCTCGCGTTGGGGGAGGTGTACGAGAAGCTCGGTGAGCGTCACCTCGCAGAGGCCTCGTTACGTCGAGTCGCGCAGATGTCACCGAAAAACTTCATCGCGCAGGTAAATCTCGGACTGCTCCTCATTGAGAATAAGCAATATCACGAGGCGATCGTAACCTTGAACAAAGCATCTGCTCTGGAGCCTAAGAACTCCCGTGTGTGGAGCGCGCTCGGTCGAGCGCAACTTGAGCTCGGGGAAACGGGCCCAGCGGAGTCCAACCTGCGACACGCAATCATCCTTGACGGCAGCAACCCCTATGCCCACAACAATCTTGGAGTGCTGCTTCAGCGGTTAGGAAAGCGCGAGGAGGCCCGTCAGGAGTTCAAGACCGCCCTTGGCTTGAATCCTGACCTTGAGGTCGCGCGCAAGAATCTTGATGCAGTGGGCGACGAATAGGTAGCAGCTCGTTTAGTCGGGACAGCGCGCCGATGTTGAGACTTCAGTTTCGACGTGGTGCGGTTCGAGCTTACACACCCGCGATACCATGAATCTGTTTCGGTTGATGAGTCGATAGATCCTCCATGTTACCTTTCGCAGCACGGGAAGTCCGATAATGATACCGAGCGGTCGGGTCCATCTCATCCGTTTGAGAAGGGCTATGTAGACATGTGCTCCGCTGAGAAGGGTACCGTTCGCGAGGAGTAGTCGAATATCATCCACGAGCTCTTCAGGCGGTAGTTTTAGGGTGTTCGCTACCCAGGGGCTTTGAAGGGGCGCAACCGCGATGCCTACCTTGGCCAGATGATCGGTCATCTTGGATACCCACCACGAGCAGAATCCGCATCCTCCGTCGTAGAGGAGGTGCCCACGCGCGTTGCTGTGTGAAACCGCCGCGGTGGTAAAGGTCGGAAAGAATCGTCGGTAAGCGAACACCTTCACGCTCGATCCTCGCGCTACAAAGGTGGAGTGCGGTGTTTTGGTGAGGGCCTCGCGGAAAATCGCTGGATAGAGAGTAGAGATCTCTCCCGTGAGTGTGGTCAGCTTTGTTCGCCAATACCTCCAAGGTTCATGCTGAACTCGATACTCCGAGGTCGTTCCATCGTTTTGCTTCGTGTACCCCCAGTAGTGCTCAAGGATGAAGTGCTCAATCGAACCAGCTCGAAGAGATCGTAGTTCTCCTTCGGTTATAGCTTTCGCCGATACGGTGCTCGTCCCGACCTGTATATCGTACGAAAGGGTACCCCCCGAATTCTCATCGAATGCAGCGAACGAGTGGCTCATCGGGCGCGCCTCGTATGGCTCGTTGTACAGAATACGAGCGGTGGACGCGATGATCGCTGAGGGAACGACCTCTTTCACGAACACAACACCTCGACGCACATCCTCTCCAACGATTCGACGCACATAAAAACGGAGATTAAGCTCCTCGAATTCCGTCACTGGAACCGTCGGGATCGCCCCAAAGAGCTTCATGCGCTCAAAATTGAAAGCTATAACGCTGATGAGCGCTTTGTTCTCGAAGAGATCGAGCTCGGTACCTAAGGGGAGGGCCGGAAGAAGGGCCGACGGATCGACCTCGTAGTTGATAACGATAAGGTTGCGCCAATAGGCGGAGAGAAAGGGAAGAGACATCCCTCAAGTATAGGGGGGAGTAGGGGAGCCGTCATGGAAAACCGTGGGTTTGGGGGCTTTGGTCTACCGTCACGGGCACGGGGGAGCGAATTGCGGCCCTAGCAGGGAACGGTTTGTTGCTGACTTGTGTGGCTAGATTACACCGTTCCACAAAAAAATGATTCGGGTGAGAAATTAAAAATAGGGTATTTTGCGCAATGAGTATGGGTAGTTATGGAGTTTAAATTTCTTGTACTAGGAACTTCGTTTGTCACAATTTCAATGGTGCCAACTGGGCCGCTTCCCCATACTCACCTTTACCCTCCAGGGTTTGGAACGATCGTTTCGGATCCCTTAAGGAGGGGGTGATTGGGCTGAGGCTTCAGAAAGTAGTGAAGGTTTATATGGCCTAATCCGGAAAAAGCGTGTTCAATTATGGTGAACACGGACCCGGGGACCCCTTTCACCGTATAGATGTAGTAGCGGTTGGAAAAACAATGGCAGCAGTTTTAAAACTCGTACAGGCGCCCCAATTCAATGAGCAGGTCGATGTCGACCCTGCTGGTTACTCGCGCGACGGGCATTCCCTTCAACAAGCTTTTTCATATACACACCTCTGGCAATCGCCGGTGGCTCGATACGTCATCGATCGGTTCTCTGATAAAGGGGACACGGTTCTCGATGTTTCGTGTGGCACGGGCGCTACAGGAGTCGAAGCTGCTCTGCTTGGTCGTCACTTCGTAGGGTGCGCCAAGGATAAAGCGCTTGTGAAGCTCGCTCGGGCGAGGCTCTCGCCGGCTGATATCGCCGAAGTTGTTCTCCGTCTTCAATTCCTCAATCTAAAGCGTCCCGTTGACGTTCGTGAATTTAAGGATCCGTTCCCGCTCTACTTCGACGTTGATACGTTTTGTGAACTCGTGAACCTTCGTTCCGCGCTCCGTAACGGGTCAAGCCATGTCGACGCATTCATCGAGCTTATCATCGCGTCCATCCTGCATGGACACACCGTTGGACATCTCTCCGGCTACTCCTCGCCTCACGCTGCGACTGCTCCAAAGGAGCAAGCGTCGCTCAATCGGAAGCGTGGTGAGGTTCCCTCGTATAGAGCCGTGAGCGCTCGTGTCATCAAGAGAGCGGCCGCCCTTGTTCGTGATGGTGTTCCCCGTACTTTGCAGACACGTGACCTTGAACGATCTGTGTTTCATGCCGCTGAGAACGATATGGCTCCCGTGCGAACTGGTTCTGTCAACCTCGCGCTGGTATGTCCGAATCAGCCCGGTATGACCGAGCAGGGATTACGTTCATGGCTCAGGAGTTGGTTTCTCGGTGTTGACCAGTATCAGCCGGAGCAACAACCGTCCTCTCTCGATGAGTGGAACGGGTATATTAATGAGACCTTGCTTGAGACCGCACGTACCGTTCGTAAGGGCGGGCGAACTGTTGTCCGCGTCGGTCGGGGACGTCTCGGTGTGAAGCCGGTCAACTACCGTGAGGCACTCGCCTCGGTTCTTCCGGACCTCTCCCAGTACTGGGCAGTTGAGGGAACTATCGTTGAGCGATACGCAAAGAGCGCCGGACTTATGAAGGGTGGCTCGAAGCTCGCTGGAGATATCGCGGCTGAGCTTGTGGTATTGCGGCGGAAGTAGGTCGAACGATCCCCCTGTACACAATCATGCAGCGGTCGAGGAGGGCTCCTGTCATTGGTGCGACCCCTCTGGGAACCCGTTCCCTCAATTTCCAGCCCGCATTAGTGAAAAACCGCTTCAAAAAGTGTAGCCTGGTGCTGTATGCCTAATGTAGTTGCGGGAAATACCAAGGGGCTCGCCCCATCCGAGATTCGCGCTGTCGCGAAGTTGTTTCAACGTTCGGTCTCCCCGGATGAGATCGTGTCGTTTGATCTTGCCCGAGAGATGGTAACGCTCGCCGAGCAACTTCGCCGACGTATCGGTGTGCTGATCAACCGACAGGGACGAATCGAGGAGGTTATCCTCGGTACGAAAGAGATCCTCTTCCTTCCTGACCTCGGACGATACCGTCTTGGTCGTGGACGTCTAAGAAATCTGCGCCTTATCTTCACTGACCTTACGAACAATAGGAACGAGGCTACGATCCCGTACGATATCTACACCGACCTTGAGCGCCTTCGCTTCGACGCTGTGGTCGGTCTCCGAAGCGCACGGAATCGGGTCTCGATGGCGTATGCCTACCTTATCCCAACGAACGAGAGCGAAAACGCGACAACGCATACGGAAGTAGTGAGCGATCTGGGAGCGTTCGAACTCGATTATCGTGAATTTATCTCATCGGTGGAGCAGAACCTCTCCGCCGAGGTCGTGCAGCTTGATGCGGATGATCAGGTCGGCGCAGTTATCGTTGGCGTGTATGACAAAGCGGATGACGACCCCGAGGTCTCGCAACTTGAGCTTCGAGAGTTAGCTCGCACCGCGGGAGTCAAGATCGTTGACGCTGTTGTTCAGAAGCGCCGACCGGATCCGAAGACCTACATCGGGAGTGGTAAGCTTGAGGAGCTCGTTATTCGGTGCATTCGCCTCGGGGCGGATATGCTGATCTTCGATACGGAGCTCAAGCCGTCGCAGTGGCGCTCGATTACTCATTCAACCGAACTCAAGGTGCTCGATCGCAGTATGTTGATCCTCGATATCTTTGCGCAGCGAGCGCAAAGCAGCGAGGGACGTCTTCAGGTTGAGCTCGCGCAGTTACAATACAACCTCCCTCGTCTAGCCGACCAAGATAGCGGACTCTCTCGCTTAAGTGGAGGTATCGGCGGTCGTGGTCCTGGAGAGACGAAGCTTGAGGTCGGACGGCGTCGAATTCGTGACAAGATCGCCGAGCTTGAGCGTCGTATTGAGAAGGTGCGAAGCGCGCGAGACTTTAGACGAACGCGTCGTCGAGAGAACCAGCTTCAACTCGTCTCTGTGGTTGGATACACCAACGTTGGAAAATCGACCCTCTTTAATCTTCTG
The DNA here is from genome assembly GCA_039799965.1 of Pseudomonadota bacterium. Taxonomy (GTDB): domain Bacteria; phylum Bdellovibrionota_C; class UBA2361; order UBA2361; family OMII01; genus OMII01. Next base: position 62,347 of record JBDLRS010000111.1, on the reverse strand, counting down.
ACCGGAAGCACGGTCACGGCCGAGAACAAGCTCTTCGCTACCCTGGACCCAAGCCAACGGAGACTCTACCTTCCACCGACTATCGCCCTTGAGGATGGAGGGGTAGGGCGCACGGTGATTCTCAGCGATACGGTAGGGTTCATTCGCAAGTTGCCCAAGGAGCTGGAAACTGCTTTCCAAGCGACCCTTGAGGAGCTCTACGAAGCTTCGCTTTTAGTGCACGTTGTTGATGCCTCAGACAAGGACGCGGTGGGCAAGTACAACGCCGTGCGTAAGATCTTAATGCAGATGGATCTCGCCGATGCTCCGGAGCTCGTGGTGTTGAACAAGATAGACGCTGCTGACGCGGAAACCGTCAAGGCGCTTAAGACGGAGATCTCAGGAGTGGCGGTTTCCGCCGCGAAACGAATGGGTATCGGCGATCTGCTTAAAGTGATCGACGCGCATCTCTCAATCCCTCAGAGCGCGCCCCAGCCCGTCGTTACGGACATTGAATTGTAAGTCCATCGTATCCAAGCTCGATGCCAGGGGGGAGTGAGGCGTTCACCTCGTCATAGTCGATCGAGTGTGTTGTGTGGATGATGAAAGTTTGTTGCGCGTTGAGGCGCTGCGCAATCTCGATCGCCTGTGGAATCGTTACATGCGTCTTGTGCGGCTCGTATCGAAGCCCATCGATGAACAGGTACTTCACTCCCTGCAGTGCCGCCTCCGCTCGCTCGGTTATCATATTGAAGTCTGTGGCGTATCCGATCTCTCCCGCTCTGAAGCCGGTTACCGTCATTGAGCCATGAATGAGTGGAAAGAGCTCAAAGGAGAGCCCCTCAATCACGCACGTTGTCTCGTTAGAGATAATATGCGGATCGAGCTGCGCGACCATCCCACCTTCATAGCCGGACCGCGGGTTGAAAATGTAAGAGAAGCTTGAGGTGATTGCATCCATCGTCTCGTCGCTTCCGTAGCAGGAGATCCTAGCTCGTGACGCGAAATTAAATGAGCGAAGATCGTCAATGCCGAGGATGTGGTCCGCGTGAGCGTGGGTGAAGAGCACCGAGTCAACACGGCCGACCTGGTGCTTAAGCGCTTGGTGACGAAGATCGGGACCCGCGTCGATCAGGATAACCCTTCCGTCATCGAGGGTGAAGCACGCGGAGGTTCGATCTCTGTGATTTCGTGGGTGCTTCGATGTGCATACCTTACACGTACACCCGGGGAGGGGAACTCCCGTCGAGGTGCCTGAGCCGAGTAGGGTGAATTTCATAGGAGCGATCTATCAGCAAAAAACGCCCTCGGAGTGTAGTATGGGAGAGCATAGATGTCTCCCCGGAAGTTGTCCTTATTTGCTTTGAGAGCCTTAGTACCCATATTCCTGCTGAAAACGGTGAGTTGTCTCTTGAAAATTGGGTGAAGACGATCGAAGTATAGAAGGTGTACCTAACAAGAGGCGATCGGGGTGGCTATGGCTGAGAACGAAAACGGCGAGAACAAAAAGTCTTTTCAGGTCGTTGATAAGCGACGCTTCGATGCCACAGGGCATGAGCGCGGCGAGGATGAGCATGAGACCGTCACGTCCCCCGGCGCTTCAGTGTCTCAACGAAGTGCGGCTCAAGAGGTCGCGGGTAACTTCCGTATGGAAGAGGCCCCCCCCGAATCCGAGGTCAATTTCTCATCATTCGTGATGTCGCTCGCCACCCAGGCTATGGTTCAGCTCGGTCAGATGGCGCCCCCGCCAGGGATGGAGATCCCCATTGATGTAGAGTCCGGTAAAGGCACGATCGATATTTTGGCGATGATTCAGCAGAAGACCCGAGGCAATCTTTCAAAGGAGGAGACGAAGTTCCTTGAGGATGTCCTCCACACCCTGCGTGTATCGTATGTGAAGCGGGCGAAGGGGTAGGGGCATCTTCGTGCCCCCGAAACTTTCGCCGCCCACGACGCACCCTTCCAGGAAAAAGTTGCCCTTTTTTTGACTCCCCCTATCGGAACCGTGACGCTAGTGTCGTTTTTTTGAGCACGTAGTTTCTCGTATAAGGGTTAACATGCTGAATTAAGGTTGTGCATCCTTTTTTAAGTTCCCTGCATCACGGTCAATTCAAGATGGCAAGGTTTTCGCATAGAGCAGTCCAGTCGTAACGGTGAGCAGGTGCTCGACCGTTGTCTGGAGGATTGCTGGTATGTCGACCACGAAGAAGAGTGACCTGGAGTTAATCGTAGATTTTCAAAAGGGGAACCAACAAAGCTTCGAGGAGCTGATCTCCCGATACAGCAATAAGGTGTTCAGCCTCGCCTCGCGCCTTACTCGTAATACTGAGGACGCTGAAGAGGTTCTCCAGGATGTCTTCGTGACCGTTCATCGAAAGATCGGTGGATTTGAGGGGAAGTCCTCCTTCTCAAGCTGGTTATACCGCGTCACCATGAATGCCGCGTTCATGAAGCTCCGTAAGCGTAAGCAGGATCAAACCGTTCCCCTTGAGGATATCGTGCAGCAAGCTCACGTCGTGCCAGCTCTCAAGAGCCCTGAGCACACATACGTTGACTCACTCTCAATCCGTAACGAGATGCTTGAGGCCCTTGAGACCGCTATTCGTAGGCTTCCTGACGATTATCGCCCGGTATTCATCCTCCGTGATGTCGATGGACTTACGAGCAGGGAGGTAAGTAAGATCCTCGATCTCACCGTCCCAGCCGTTAAATCGAGATTGCACCGTTCCCGTCTCATGCTTCGTCGTCGACTCAATCGATTCTTCGTTGAGCAACGTCCGCAGAATCAGCAAGACGATCTCGATATGGATATCGATAGCGTAGCGGTTAACAGTAAGTAAACCAAGGAAATCATTTTTCACCACCCTGCTAGAGATTAAGCCAAGCGTCTTTCGGTTCCCATCCACGAAGATAGGCTGCCACCTTGGGCGCGGTTACCAGACGCTGTGTTTTGAAAAGCGCGGATGCTTGGTCACAAACGTGTTGCTCGTAGGATATAACCTCTTCTCGAAGGGCATACAGCAGACGACGCCCCTGATCAATCTCACTCCTTGATGTGGGTTCTTGGAACTTGGACATGGCGTGCGGCTTGTGTATACGTGCCGTATCGAATCGGCCAAAGAGCACTCTCGGCACCCGAGTGAACCTTCTTAGATAGAGGGCAGAGCTTTCATCCGTTAGTACCAACCCAAAGCCCCAGATAGAGAGCGACATTCCGGATTTCGTATCCTTTGCATAACGACTTGAGCCGCAGGTTGTCTCGCATGGGCGTTCTCGAGTGAATCCGTATTCAATCAGTAGATTACCCTCTGGTCGCCGGATGTCGCATCCGAAGCACCACATCTGCAGATTAATGAGTCGCGCGAAGTTTCGACCGAATACTCCATTAAAGGACCACGACGCGAGCTTCTCAGTGTGTCGAGGAAACAAAAGGTGGTGATTGTCCATGTTATGCGAGTGTCTCGTGCAAGGTCCATGGAGCAAAGGAGTCATCGAATCGCTTCCATTCGTCCTCCCCCAGAGCGAGCTCCTCATCACTCAAAAGGCACTCATCGAGAAGTGAGATGATTCTCTCGTGTTCCATATTGATTCCGATAAGTACGAGTTCTTGCTTTCCTTGCGCGACGATGTTCTCCGAACTGAGAAACGTATCCTCTTCGTCGTGAGTTGCCCAGAATCCGGCAGGTTCTGTGCGACACGATCCGCCAGCTTGAGACCACAACCCGGCGAGTCGAGGTCGAGAGGCAAGCCAGAAAAAACCCTTTGAACGAACAACGCCTGGCCATTCAGTTTCAATGCACCTCGCAAAACGCTGGGGGTGAAATGGTCTTTCTCTTCTGTACACAAAACTGGTGATTCCATACTCCTCGCTCTCAGGAGTGTGTTCTCCCGAAAGCTCTTTAGCCCAACCAGGACTCCGTGCAGCTTTTTCGAAGTCAAACAATTCAGTATTGAGAATTTCCCCAGGCGAGATATCTCCAAAATGAGCGCGGATAAACCGCGCATCGGGGTTTAATTTTCGAAGTATTGACTCCACGACGGCTAGCTGGGCAGGGGAGATCAGGTCGGTTTTCGTGAGAACCAGGACGTTGGCAAATTCGATCTGATCAATCAGGAGATCGACGACTGTGCGATCGTCAGAGTCGTCCGCCGCCATTTCTAGGTCTCTGAGGTCCTCATTTGATTCGACGTGAGTGAAAAAATTCGCGACATCAACGACGGTGACCATCGTATCAAGTCTGGCCACCTGCGAGAGACTTCCTCCCTCCTCGTCAACGTGAGCGAAGGTTGCTGCGATGGGCATGGGCTCGCCTATGCCCGTCGACTCAATAAGGAGATAGTCGTATCGCTGTTCGGCCGCTAAATGAGAGACCTGCTCAAGCAAATCCTCTCGCAGGGTGCAGCAGATACATCCGTTCGACAGCTCGACGAGTTTCTCCTGAGCTCTGTCGAGATGAGCGTCTCCCCGAGCTACCAGCTGCGCGTCGATGTTGACCTCACTCATGTCATTCACGATCACGGCCACTTTAAGGCCTTGACGGTTTGTCAGTATGTGGTTGAGGAGGGTCGTTTTACCTGCCCCAAGAAAGCCCGAGAGAACGGTAACAGGAAGTCGGTTTTTGGTTGCCACTTGTATGTTGCTCCTATCTTTTCAAGTCGTCTCGGTTGTTTTGATCTCGTGGCTCGCCCCGCTGGTCGGCTGTTGGCTATGTCCGATGTGCGTCGGGGGCGCTCTGTCCGAGCGCCTGGCGCGATCCTACGAGTCGGAAAAGTCTATCTCAAAGGATTTCTAGATGCAACAAGGTTGCAGTAGAGCGATTGAGTGACCTAAATATAGGTGGTTAACCGCCTTTCCCAATCCGTCCCGTGCGGTGTAGTCTTCCCCCCATGCGACGGTGGCCCCTTACACTTCTCATTGTCATGACCTTTGTGCTCGGCGCGTGCTCATCCGAGGATGTTCCCCCACCGCCCCTTCCCGGAAGTGGGGCCTCCGATGGTCGAGGCGCTCAGCTCGCTGAGGGGTTCGCCGCGTGTGGTTTTTGCCACTCCCTCCAGGGCAAACCAGGTGCGCCGCTCGCCGGTGGTCGGATGATGAGCGATACGTTCGGTGATGTCGCTGGTCCGAACATCACCATCTCGCCGTCGGGGATCGGAAACTGGAGCGAGTCAGATATCCGTACCCTCATGCGCGCCAACAAGCGTCCTGACGGAACCTTCCTCTATTCAAGGTTTCACAAGGGAAATGAGTGGATGTCGGATACTGATTTGACCGCGCTTATCGCATACCTTCGTAGCGTGCCTGGGATCGAGAACGCGGTACAGCGACGAGATATCTCGTGGATTGAGCGTAACACTACCGGGTTCTTTACCTCGGCGGCTGAAGTAAAGGGATACGTCCCGCAGATATCACCGCGATTCCGTCTTCAATACGGGGAGTACCTAACCAATAGTGTTGCCGGCTGCGATCGGTGTCACGCGACTCCAGGCGGGACGTTGGGTTCGGATGAGCCTCTCACCGGGGGAGCTGAGATAACCGTCGATGGTGAAGTCAAGGTCGCGCCGAACATCTCCCAATCGAAGATCGCCGGTATCGGCAATTGGAGCGAGGCCGATCTCGCCCGATATTTACGAACGGGGATAACCGCTTCGGGTCGAGAGGTCGATACGCGATTCTGTCCCGTTGAATTCTATCAACGCGCCACCTCGGAGGAGATCGACGACGTTGTGGCGTACCTTCGATCCATCTCGGTAGTTGAAGAACCGCAGTCGTAACATGAAAGTTCTTGGTATTGAGTCGAGTTGTGATGAGACCGGGTTGGCGATCCTTGATCTCGATGGCGCTGGTGTCGCTACGATTCGAGGTGAGGTGCTCTCCTCGCAGGTAGAGCTTCACGAAAAGTATGGCGGCGTTGTTCCGGAGTTGGCCTCACGTGAGCATATGCGCAACCTTCCCGTGCTGTGGGATGAGCTCGTTAATTCGACGGGACTCTCGCTCGACGATATTGATGGTATCGGTGTGACGTGTGGGCCGGGGCTCAAAGGGTGCCTCCTGATGGGGGTAACCTTCGCGCAGGGGCTCGGTCTCTCGCGGAATATCCCGGTGTTCCCAGTGAATCACATCGAGGGCCATATACTCTCCGGAGAGCTCCATGAGTCGGGGCTTAGACCACCATACCTCACCTTGGTTGTTTCTGGTGGGCACACCGAGATCATCCTCGTCGAGGGGCTCGGTCGTTACACATGCCTCTGCCGCACACGAGATGACGCCGCCGGTGAGGCGTTCGATAAATCAGCGAACCTCCTGGATCTCAATTATCCAGGTGGCGCTCGCCTCGCTGGATGGGCTGATAAGGGGGCACCATCTTCACGATGTAAAGTTCCACGCGTCGCTCGTGAAATGGAGGATTTCAGCTTCTCAGGACTTAAGACCTCGGTAGCGCTGACGGTGAAAAAACATCGGGATGAACTCAAGGGGGACGAAAAGCTCTTCGCCGATATGTGTTGGGCTATTCAAGACGGTATCGTCGATCCCCTCGTGGTAAAGGTCTTGCGTGAAGTCAACGCTCGACGGTTGCCGCTAGTCGTGTGTGGCGGCGTATCCGCCAACGCCGAGCTTCGACGGCGTCTCACGCAGAGGTGTCGCACCGTGTATTTCCCACCGATGAAGCACTGTATCGATAACGGCGCGATGATCGCGTACGTCGCTGCTCGATATCTTGCCGTTGGTATCAAACCTCCGCACATCGATATCTTCAGCCGGTGGCCAGTTGAGACGTTGCGCGAATTCTACGGAGTTGCACATGGCTAAGGAGCCCCGCGGACCTCGCGCGAAGGATACGCTACGAGACCTTAACGTTCGACCAACGAAGGAGAGGGGACAAAATTTCCTCATTCGTCCGGAGATACCACAAGCGATCGCTGATTTTGGTAATGTCCCTGATGACGCTCAGGTTGTGGAGATCGGCCCCGGAACGGGCGCGCTGACCGAGTATCTGGCGAAGTTTAGGAACCTTACGTTGATTGAGATCGAGCCGAGCTTCTGCGAGCATCTCAAGACGAAGTTTCCGCACGCCAAGGTTATTAACGCCGATGTTAGAACGGTCGATCTCTCGGCGTTCGGAAGCGAACTGTATGTGTACGGCAATATCCCGTACGTGTTCTCCTCTGAGATCGTATTTCATCTGATCAAATGCCGCGCTCAGGTTCATCAGGCGGTGATGATGGTACAGAAGGAGTTCGCGGAGCGTATCGGTGCCTCGACCTGCACCCGCGCGTACGGAAGTATCTCCGTATCCGCGCAACTCTTTGCCGACATCGAGCTCGGAATTATCGTTCCTGGTGACGCGTTTCATCCTCCCACTGAGGTTCAGTCGCGAGTGATGAAGCTCATCTTCCGTGAGACCCCACGAGCTGACGTTCCCGACTACGATTTTTTTCAAGTGGTGGTGCGGGCCGCCTTCTCTCAACGCCGCAAGAAGCTCCTCAACAGTTTGATGTCGCAGGGGCGGTGGGCGAAGGAGCGGATCCTTGAGGCGCTTGCGACCGCTGGTATCTCCCCGGATGTGCGGGCTGAAACGTTATCTGTTGAGCATTTCGCGGCGCTGACTAAGGCGTTTGCGAGGGGTACATGAAGTAGCGACTGCGCTACTTCATTTTTTGGTTTTGCGCGTTCGCGGAATGGTCCGCGAACAATAGCTCCACGTATGAACGTTTCGGTATGGTCGCCCGCCGCATCGAGAGCATTGAGCTCCCAGCACGAAAGTTATGAGGCGAGTTTAACCTGAGCGAGGCCAGGTGTCCCGAGCTTCTTGGCGCCCTTGGAGCTTGCGAAGAAGTCCTCAGGGATCTCTCCGATCAACTTCTCAATGGACTCGCGCTTCACACGCCAGTCGGATCCGAGTTTAAAGCCTTCAATAGTTCCGGCCTTAATGAGGTCGTAAACTTTTGGTCGGTGAATGCGAAGTAATTTAGCCACTTCCTTAACGGTCAAGAGAAGAGGTTGTGGTACCTGTGTCATATCTATTCCTCTAACGACTATTACCGAAACGTTATGACAACCGACGAATCGATTGACAAAATGGTTATGGTTTGAGGCTGTTCGAATGTGACGTTTAATCGCCGTTTTGTCATAATTGACTAATAATATATGGATATTAGTCGGCTTTTGAGATGCTGCTGTATAGGGCATACTGGCGCTTGTGAGAGGTGTGGTAAGGTTCCGGACCTCTTTGCGCCGCCCTTGAAGGGGGGCTTGTAACTTCTTCCTCCCACCTCTACATCGCTATGAGCTCACGCAGATTCGCATTCGTTATTCCTCGCTACTTTGATGGTATCGCGGGGGGCGCTGAAACACTTATGGGAAATCTCGCCTCTCGCCTCAAGGCCCGTGGAGATGCGGTCGAGGTGTGGGCGACCTGCGCGAAAGACAATAGAACGTGGAGGAATGAGTTCGCTCCGGGCGTCACAGAGGTAGCGGGACTTCCTATCCGTCGGTTCCCCGTTGATCCTCGCAATCTCGATGCATGGATCCCCATTCAGATAGCGCTTCACGATGGTCAAACGATCTCCGCCGATGACCAACTCACCTGGATGGCGGAGAGCGTTAATTCTCAAGCGCTGTACAACCACATCTCACGTCACGCCGGTGAGTTTAATGCGATCTTCTTTGGGCCCTATCTTTTTGGCACTACCTTCTGGGGCTCCCTCATAGCTCCTGAGAAAAGTATCCTGATTCCATGCCTTCACGATGAGGCGTACGCCTATCAAGATGTTGTCGCCTCAATGTTTCGGCAGGTGAGGGGATGCCTCTTCAACGCGGAGCCGGAGATGGAGCTTGCACGTTCGCTCTATGGCGAGATTCCAGGAGGTGTCGTGGGGATGGGGTTCGATATGCCTTCGCCCGATTATGTGGAGGGGCTTGAGCCGTACTTCTCTGATGATCTTCCGTACATTCTCTATCTTGGCCGGAAAGAAACCGGAAAGAATGTGCATAGTTTGATCGATTACTTCGTTGAGGCGAAGTCGCAAGGTCTGATACCCGAGCGTGTGAGGTTGGCTATTCTCGGAGGGGGAAGCTTTGAGGACCTTCACCGCCCCGAGGTATTGTCCCGCTCCGATATTGTTGACCTGCCCCACATGAGTGAACGTGATAAACACCGGCTCCTCCGGCACGCGCTCTATCTCTGTCAGCCATCGACGAACGAATCCTTTTCCATCGTCATCATGGAGGCATGGATGATGGGCACTCCCGTGGTGGTTCACGGAGCCTGTCCGGTCACGCGACATCATGTTGAGCGATCTCATGGGGGGCTTTACTGTAGCTCATCGCATGACCTCGCTGGTGTTACCCAATACTTCTTGGAGGACGCGGCAGCGCATGCGCGGCACGCCGTGGCCGGGGCCAACTACGTCCGAAGTGACTACTCATGGGATTCAGTGATCCGGAGGTTCGACTCCGTTATCCAGATGCTCCTAGGAGATACGTTGGCTAGCCCCTCTGAGGCCACCCTGCTAGAAGACGCACTCCTACGTTCGTAATTGGGACACCCACAAGCGTTGTTTAGGACGAGGGGCTATTTTTGTTCTAGCGTCACAACGAGATACTGCGATTCACGCAGTGCGGTCTCGCCTCAGAAGCGCCCTCTCAGGAATTCCCCGGCCGTCGCCTCAGATATGGTCACGAGGTCTCCCGATCGAACGATTGGGAGACCAGACTTTCCACTCGGCAGAACACAGCTCCCCTTGATGGAACGTAAGCGGTTCTGAGCTGCTTTTTGAAGGTGAGTCTTGAACTCATAGACGGATAGTTTTCGTCGCTTCGTCTCGAACGCGCTTGCGCACGTCGCCACGACATCGCCCCGTCGTGTGATAGTCGCGGTTACGATCAAGGCTTTCGCTTCTGCGTCGGTCGTCGCGAGCGGAGTTGAGTTGCGGGGAAGTTTGATACGCAAAGCGAACGACCGCTGTGCATCGCTGTAACTCCCGGCGCTATCGCCTCGCGCGGTTGAGGTGCCGAGGGGGGAGAGTTTGGCGGTGAACCTCGAAACCTCCGGTTGTACACCGGGTGTTTGATCCTTCGCCGGGGGGGTGTCATCGGTGGTGTTCCCGACAACTCGAAGTACGGAGCGGTCGGTGAGGAATGTAAGGCTCACAAGATCCCCAACTGCGAAAGCTGAACGCGAGGTCTGATGGTTGTTTTTTTCGTAGCTTGTTGAGCCGGTAAGTTTGTACGAAAAGCGGCTCACGACGAGGGTGTCCGATGAGATCGCCTCGACGGTGCCACTGGCTCTCCAGGTCAGTCGATCGACGCTCGCGCCGATTCGAGGCGCCAAGGTCGCAAGCACCACCAGGGCAATAACGAACGACCGAACCTTTTTTATGTTCATGAAACCCCCCAACGTTCAGATCCGTGAGATATGTGTTGAGTATAGCAGGTGGCGAGGTGGTGCCCAGGCACTATATCGATAAGCAGATGAGACGAGGGGATGTGAGGTTACGATTTGAAGAGGTATTATCTATGAACATCGTTTTGTTTCGAGGCATCGAGCATTCCGCTTGGTTGCACAACAGGGGGTGGTCGGAGGCCTACGGCCCCCTCGTCTTTTGTAGTCAACACCACACATACGGAAACTCTGGGATGCCCCCCGATTGATCTTAGGCAAGCCTCATGATACTCCGTTGGCCACACCCGGGGGAGGTCGTAGTGACCTGAGACGCTCAAGATGGGCGACACCCTTTGAACCTGACACGGATAATGCCGGCGTAGGGAGAGGAATTATGATTCGTACACTCAAACCTTTCGCGCAGGAGCGGCTCGCGTTCTTGCTCGTAACCATCATCGTGGTCGTCGTGAGCCTTTCTTGCCCCTCACGCGCGTTAGCTCAAGACGGGGGCTCTGCCGGAGAGGGGGCGGGGCCCACCGATCTTTTCATATATGGAGCGAATTTTCGGGATCCCTTAGGTGTGATTCCCCAGAGCACCACGTTAGTGCAGGAGGAGCGGTTTATTGAAAAGGGCGAGACCAACTTTCAATACGAGATAGAGTCTATCCCTAATCTTACGTGGTCCGGCGGGTCGTCACGGCCCCGTTTCTTTATCATCCGAGGTGTTGGCGAGCTTGAGCAGTACGACGGAGCGCCCAATCCATCCGTTGCCACGATTATCGACGATATCGACTTCAGTGGTCTCGGTATGGTAGTGCCGATGTTCGACGTGCAGCAGCTCGAGGTTCTGCGCGGGCCTCAGGGGATACGCTTTGGCTCAAGCGCGCTGGCGGGAGCGATAAACGTTCATTCTCACGATCCCTCGGATTTCAACACCGGGACCCTCACCCTAATGGCTGGGAATGACGAGATGGGCGCCGGTGGTTTGGCTGTTGGAGGTGCGGTGCCCGGTACCGACGATAAAATGCAACTACGGTTCTCCGCGTTTAATCAGCAGAGCGATGGATTTCGCAATAACGTGTACCTCTCGCGGGATGACACGAATTCCCGAAATGAGTCCGTAGTCAGACTCAAATTACGCTTTGAGCAGAGTTCGAGTACCGCCTATGACTTCGCGGTGTGGGGCTCTGAGTTTAATAATGGCTACGATGCCTTCGCAATCGATAACAGCTTCACGACTCAGTCGGATGATCCGGGGCAGGACGATACCAGAGTAGGCGCGTCCTCATTTAAAGTAGGTCACCAACTCTCCGATTCGTTAAAGGTGGAGAGTATTTCAACCTATATGCGCGCCAAGCTGGCTACCAGCTTCGATGGTGATTGGGGAAATAATCCTTTCTGGGAGCCGTATGCTCCGTACGACTACTTCTCTGACTCTAATCGGGTTCGACACAGCGCCACTCAGGAACTTCGCTTTACGAACCAAGACCCGTTTTACGAGCACGGGCAGAATTGGCGATGGGTGGCGGGGCTCTATGGACAACGTCTTACTGAGGATACGACCACCGATCAGTTCGCGAACGCGGAGGTGTACGATTCCGTATCGAGTGACTACAGCGCCAATAGTGGCGCTGTGTTCGGGGACGTGGAGGCTCCGTTAGGTAAGGGGACGTCCCTGGGCACGGGGATTCGGTTTGAACAGCGAAACGCCCAGTACGAAGATAGCCGAGAGGGTGACCTCTCGCCGACCTACTCGATGGTGGGAGGGAACGTAGCTGTGCAACATGATATCACGAAAAATCTTCGGGGATACGCCTCGGTGTCTCGGGGATTCAAGGGGGGTGGTTTTAATACGGGTGTTAATGTGCCGCGGGATCGAAGGCAGTACGATCCTGAATATCTGTGGAACTACGAAACAGGGGTGAAGGGCGCGTTTCTCAAGAAGCGTCTGACGACTAATCTCGCCGTGTTTCACGATCAACGGTATGACCAGCAGCTTAAATTCGCGATTCAAAATGACCCAAGCGATCCTCTCTCCTACACCTACATCACTGAAAGTTCAGCAAGGGGACGAAGCACCGGTCTTGAGCTTGAGAATACCTACAAGGTCCTTCCATGGCTGGATCTCTTTGCGTCTGGCGCATTGATGCATTCTGATTTTACGAGGTTGCCACCCGAAGCAGAGTATCTTGAGGGGCGGGCGTTTTCAGTTGCGCCAGCGTGGCAATATTCCGCCGGAACCCGAGTGGATCTTAGTCGAGGTCTCTTCCTACGAATCGAAGAGACCGGACGGGACGCCTTTTACTTTGATGACAGCCATAACCAGATGAGCAACCCGTATAACCTCTTCAACGCTACCGTCGGGTATGAGAGGGATGGGTGGAAGGTACTTTTCTGGAGCCGCAACCTGTTCAATCAGAGCTACGCGGTACGTGGTTTCTACTTCGGCAATGAGCCCCCTAACTTTGATAACCAGCTCTACGTTCAGCGGGGGGACCCTAGGACGTTCGGCGCTACCGTTTCATACACCTTCTAATGGACCCAGCGGGTTGGGAAGGGGCTGGCTAGGGAGGTGAGGATCCTCGTTGCCATGATGGGATGGGGGTTCTTATACTCTGCGTATGGCTATGAAACCCCGACCCGTTCGCTCCCTTGTACTATGTGTGGTGGCTGTGTCAGCGTTCGCTGGATGTGGCCCCCTTAATGATCCCTATGATCCATATTACGGAAGCCCCCCTCCAGCGCGACCATACGGCGGCGGATATTACGGTGGAGAACCTTACTACGGCTCCGGACCGTACTACGGAGGGGGCTCATACTCCGATCGGCGCGAACGCCAGCGGTTGGAGGAGGAGCGGCGTCGTCTTGAGCGGGAACGAGAGCGTCTTGAACGTGAGCGTGAGCGACAGGACTCCTATCGTCCGCCACCGCCGCGACCTCCGGCCCAGTACGACCGATGTCCAGCAGGATTCTCTCCAAGTGAGAATAAGTGCTCCAAAGAGGAGCGAAAGCGGGGTTGTAAAGATATCCGTATGCCAAGTGGCTTGGGTTGTGTGCAGAGATAAGCGATACTGCAACGCAGTAAACGTTCTCACTGCCCACGGAAGAGCATGAAAACCCCAACCGCAACTATCAAAGATAGGATAGACGCGCTCGTGGATGAACTTCACGAACACTCCCATCGCTACTACGTACTTTCACAACCCACAATTAGTGACGCCGAGTACGATCGGAAGTTTAGGGAGTTGGAGACGTTAGAGAGGGCTTATCCCGACCTCGTTCGCTCTGATTCTCCAACGATGCGCGTTGGCGCCCAACCGCTTGAGGGTTTTCCGACCGTTCACCATAAGATACCGATGCTCTCGCTCAATAACGCGATGAACGAGCAGGAGCTGATTGACTTTGACGAGCAGGTGCGTCGATTTCTCTCTAAGGATGGACACAACGGTGCCGAGATAGAGTACACGATCGAGTATAAGTTCGATGGCGTTGCCGTATCGCTTGCCTACGAGAACGGGGTCCTTGCGCAAGGCGCCACACGGGGCGATGGAACTATCGGTGAGGATGTAACGAGCAACGTTAAAACTATCAAATCAATTCCGCTCAAACTTCGTGGCGCGAAGGCCCAAAAGGGACGTGTCGAGATTCGCGGTGAGGTGCTCTTTCGGAAGAGGGAGTTTGAGGCGCTCAATATCGAGCGACAGGAGCGGGGTGAAGAGACCTTTGCGAATCCACGTAACGCCGCCTCCGGAAGTCTTCGGCAATTGGATCCACAGGAGACGGCGCGGCGACCTCTCTATTTTTTCGCCTACGGGGTAGCTCGAGTCGAGGGAAATGGTGAGATCCATCATGCAACTCTGCGGGAGGCGATGGAGGAGGTAGAATCACTCGGCTTCTCTATTTCACCCGGTTACAACACCGTGAAGGGTTCTCAAGGTCTGGTTGAGGAATACCGAAAAGCGGAGGAGGTAAGGGAGTCCCTTCCGTTCGAGGTCGATGGCATCGTTATCAAGGTGAACGATATCGTTCTGCAGGAGAGGCTCGGGTTCAGGCAGCGTTCCCCACGGTGGGCGATCGCCGCCAAGTTTAAACCGGTAGAGGCGGTTACCACCCTTGAGGATATCATCATTCAGGTGGGGCGAACGGGGGCGCTGACGCCCGTGGCGGTTCTTAAGCCCGTGCCGGTAGGGGGCGTTGTCGTGTCTCGAGCTACCTTACACAATCAGGATGAGATTGATCGAAAGGGGCTTTTGATTGGGGATAGAGTGGTGGTTCGGCGCCAGGGAGATGTTATTCCCGCGGTGGTCGCCGCGATTACGGCCTCTCGTACCGGTAATGAGAGGTCGTTTGCCTTCCCGACGCTCTGTCCTGAATGCGGAATCCCTGTTGAGCGACTGGCGGATGAGGCGGTGACTCGGTGTCCCAATTCAAGATGTCCGGCGAAGATCCATAACCGCATCCTTCACTACGCCTCTCGAGACGCGATGGATATTGAGGGGCTCGGCGACAAGATGGTCGCTCTCTTGCTTGAACACCATGTGATTCGTGAGTTGCCGGATATCTATCATCTCACCGTCGATCGCCTCCAAGAGCTCCCGCGTATGGGGGAGTTGTCGAGTTCAAACCTAGTCGAGGCGATACAGGGAAGTAAGAATCCACCCTTACGTCGATTCATCTTCGCGCTTGGTATTCGTCATGTAGGCACAAAGACTGCCGCTGTGATCGCGCGTCAGTGTCGAACCGTGGAGAACGTTCTCAAGCTGAAAGAGGAGACCTTGGTTGAGATGGAGGAGATCGGACCTGAGACCGCTCGCTCCGTCGCGCAGTTCCTCTCAGATGCTACTGATCGGGAGATGGTTGAGAAGCTTCTCGCGAGCGGTGTTCATCCGACCCCGGAGGAGGTGACTGTTCGGGGCGGTGCGCTGGAAGGAAAGACCGTTGTGCTTACCGGAACGCTCTCAACCCTCTCCCGAAAAGAGGCCGAGGAGCTGGTCATCAGCAATGGGGGAAAGGTCTCATCCGCAGTGAGTAAGAAAACTAGTTTTATTGTGGCTGGTGAAGCGGCTGGTTCTAAATTAGACGCGGCGCAGAAACTTGGGATTCCGGTGATTACCGAGGACGCGTTTCGGGAGATGGTAGGGGCGTAGTTCAGGAGCGAAGAGATAAAGTTGCTCGTTCGAGCGCACTCACGTGAAAGGGCGCCATTTTCAGACCTGCAACTGCCGAAGTTAGGTTTATAGGCCACAACAAGGGCTTACGTTACCTCTGTGCTGGTTGGCACCCACCCGATTCCACGAGGAGCCCCTTTTTTCAACACCCTCCTAACACCCTCCTAGCTACCAACCCGACGTGAACGAGGCACCGTACATGATATGACTGAATATCTGCCCGTTCGTCTGGATCCGTTGCCAGTCTATCTGGCACTGAGTGTTATAAAGAAACCGCCGAACTAAATCGTGTTTCTCCTTGGGGACATCAGCCATGAGACTTTTCAAATCGACCTCTGGAAATCGTGAAACCATGGAGTAATAGCGCACCTCCGGATGCGTGAATGTGGCATCGAGTCGGTGTATTCGGTCCATGGCTTGGCTGAGTATCAGGTGACTCGAGGGTATCTGATCGAATACCATCGCTCGCCCAGCCGTGGCAGTGATACCCACAGCGGCGCAATCGTAGGTTGCAATCAGGATCCGCTTGTCTGGTCTCTTCTGAAACGCGTGTAGCTCGTAGTCAGAGGCGAGGATCGACCGTCCGTGCGGGTTGGGAATAAAGCAATCCCTTTCATCGAGGATGAATTCTCCGTTGTGATCGGTCTCGAAACGGCACACCCGTCCGTTTTCGATCTTTTCACCTCGGTTATTCTGAGGCATCTCGCCCCAGATGGTGCACACCCCATACTCCTTGAACATGTGAGCATACTTCTCGACCTGCTTGCGGTATCTGCACATAATGACGATCTTCGCGTCCCTATCCGCAAGTTCCCTCTCGACGATTCCTCTCATCGCCTCATGTTTCGGGGAGGGCGCGTTGATACCGATGTAATTCGGATCGTTCGTTATCTGATCGACCGCTGCGTGTACCTCGAAGTAGCCGTTGCGGTAGCAGCTCGAGAGGCGATCCTCATAGGTAGCCAGATTTTTGTGTTTCTGAGCCCAGGCATGGGGATCGGTAATGAGCTCAATTTGTGAACGAAGTTGCTCCATGGAGAGGACAAATTGTCCAGCCTGATCGGGCGAGATGAAGCGCTTGCGGGGCAGGGTATGTGCCGGACGCACCGTAGCCCCCTTTGGCGGAGTGTCGAAGAGGTCCTCCTTGCGGAGGTTGATCATGTACGGCGCGAGCATGTGATGTAAGACCGCGAGGTCCTCGGGCGTATCAGGCGAGAATACGCGGGAGATCTCCGCCCGTGAGTAGGAGATCTGGTCCGTCAGATGACGGAGCAGCGGTCCAATACCGGAGTATTGCGCAAAGGGCGTAGCGGTCAGAAGCACCTTGAACGGAGATGTAATGTTGGAAACGGCTTGGCTCTGCGCTGTGCGGTCATTGCAGAGAAAATGACCCTCATCGATTACGCACACATCTCGTGACAAAGAGCGGATCCGTTCACCCGATGGCTGTTGTCTTACATATTCTATGTTCGTAATCAGTGATGTGGAATTGTTGTCTTTATGTAGGGTGTGGTCTCTTTCGGCGTATGGGCCCGACAGTGCCTGGATAGAGCTTTGGGGGCAAACAGCTTTCGCTTCTTTTGCCCAGAAGGAAACGACTCCATTAGGTGCTACTATGAGAAATGTATGTTGCCCTATCGCAAGCAGCGCAGTGCGCGTTTTACCCAATCCAGGATCAAACGACAACAGTATCCCCTTTTCGCCGTTGCGAAGAGCTTCGCGGATCTTGTAGGCACCCCATCTCTGAAAGAAGAAGGACTTTGAGCCCTGTTCACCGAAATCTTCCGCCTGTACGCGGCGGAACTCTTCCTGAACAGCGGTTAGAATCGCTTTGGAGAGCTTGCCGTCGGTAGCACTGATGCGGGAATCTAAATAAGAGAAGCCCTCTTCCTCGCTCTTCGAGAAGTGGCGCAGCACCTTACGTGTAACTTGCCTCGTCAGAAGGTTTTTTCGAAACGCACTCGCCGGATCGTCTCCTAGGATTTGGTCCATGATATCCTCTCTGCGTTCGAGCAGTTGGAGAAGCGCGGTGTCCGGGAGTTCGATGATGTCAGCAAGGTGGCGGAGATCTAATGTGACCTGCACAACGTCACTTCTTTCGGACCGATCTTGATTGAGCGCCATGAACTCCAGTGTGATGTTCCGAGCTCCTGGTATCGGGATCCTTCCTTGGAACGCTCCGTCGTGTGAGACCTTGAATATGTGCGAAGCATCGCCAGCAAGTTGAATCTCTGTCGCGCCCGCACATTTGCCGTTTATCGTGATGAAGGGGATACCTTCGGTGCTCGCTTCAACGACGTCTACTGTGAGCTCAGGGAGGCTACGCGGAAGCATCATGAGGCTCTCAGAGGTTCGAGATGGCCTACAGATAGCCCGTACCTTTTTGAGTATGAAGGTCAGTTGATCGGCGGATATCTCACCGCGACTGAGAAGCAGATATGCGGCGATGTCCCTTTCGTCGCTTCCCAACAGCGATATTGCGGACACGAGGTCTGAATCCTTGTCGAATTCCTGGTCGTGGGCATCCTCTCGCAGCGTCCATTGCAAGGCCTCTGCGATCTGCGGCAGGTCCTCCTTGCGAATACAGAGCACTGTGCTGCTTCTTCGGATAGCGTATGGAAGCTGAAACACCCTTCCATTTACATTGATCCGTTCTTCGAGCGTGCCCTCCTGACGCGTAGTACGGCCCACAAGTTGGTTGATTGTTTGGCGAGCTGAGTGTGCTTGATGCACGAAGATAGCGAGTTCAGGTTCCGAGGTAGAAACGTGGATCGTAGGATTAAATGGCGGTATCGCTCCCTCGAACAGGATTGATTCGACCGTTGGATGGTACAGCAGATCCGTATCGAGACGCCAAATAGCCCAACAGACCTGGCCACCCGGTAATGTCACGATGAACGCCTGGAGAGGACCGATAGCAACGGGGAGATCCCCCTCGTATTCATTGGCACTTCCAAGCAACTCATGTAGCCTCAACGCAAGTGGCGCGGCGTTTCGAACCCTTTCTTTTTGCAGCTGGTCACGAGCAATTCGGAGGTGATCGGCTTCTCTATAAGGCAAAGTGCTTTGCACCCCGAGTGCAGCAGAAAAGGCGGGAGAAGCGAGGAGCTCGGTCTTTTGCGGAGCCACGTACCAGGCATCGTATGGGGTATCGTGTGGCAGATAGAAAGTAACAGTTCCGAGCGACTCAAGTTGAAGCTCTACAACCAAGGGTGCGTGAGGTGAAGAGGGCGCATGCCCTAACCTTTTAAGTAGAGCATCGTAGAGAAGGTGGCATTTCCCATGTGTCTGGCCCAAGAGTTCGGGAGTGACTGCTACGCCATAGTCACCGAAATCTGCCTTGAAAGGATCCGCCCTCGGATTAAGTTTGGATAGCTGTGGGCGCAGATCTGTTGGATCGATGCCTATCAGAGAAAAGCCGACTTGGTCGTGTCCTCGTGTCTTGAGGAGCGTTAACGGGAGATTGCAGGAGGGAAGGGATATGTCCCTGGTAGCCCAAAGGTTCAGACCCTTGCTCTTCGCATCCAAAAAGCGTGCGAGTGCTGGGCACATCGCCTCTACGTCCACTCGATCAACTTTTTGTTCGGCATGATTGGGCGAAGCTATTACCTTACGGGACGATGCCCAGCTTCGGAGTGCCTCTTGAAATTTTTCGAGGTCAGATCGCATGAAACAATGTACGGATGCGCCACCGAGCGACGTTGTGAAGAGCGGAACTGGGTGCTGAGCATTAGAGAGAGCCTCCTTTATAAGTGGAATTTTGTGTGCTGCTATCGATGGAGTATTCGGCGCGAGTCGTTTGAGACCGTTCGGCGTTAAAGCGATCATAAGTTTAGTGCTGAACGTCACATGTCTTTCAGGATAGATGACCTTGAAGAAGTGTCCTGAGGTAAGGAGCTGCTGGTCCCGAGAGTCTACAGCCCATAAGAGATATGAGCCGGATCGGACGGAGAAGAAGCGCACGCACCCGCCTTGGATCGAGATCTCTTTGTTCGTGAATTCCTTGGCCGGGGGCGCTCCGATAAGATAGGTGATCCTCTCGGCGAACGCTGCACCGTTACGAATGCCGAGTCGTTTCAGGGAAGAATGAGAACACGGGATCGCCTTATGGCCGTAAAATTCGACCGGCAGAATAGCACTCGGGTCGACTGCGTGCAGCGCCTCGACAGACTTAACGAGTGCGATTGAGCGTGGCGTAATGACCAAGGCTGGCTTTCCACCGAGAGAACGGTAGCTGATCGTGAGCGACTTTGAGCCGCCGTCGGTTGGGAATGTGATACATCGGCTTTCGTCCAGCTTTAGCCCCTCAGCAGCTCTGCGCCATAATTCCAACAGTTGCCCTCTTTCCCCGAAAAAGTTCTTGAAGCTGGGGCCAGATACCACTAACTCTTTCTCGGGATTGTGGTCAGGTAATACTGCTACGTGGGCTCCTAACTGTGAGAGGGCTGGTAGGATGCTCGCATGGTTAAGAAGTGATGCATCCTTCCGATCGATGCACCACAGGAAATATCCATGTGTCACTCGTACCTTGAACTCGAGAGTTCTATCATCGATGGTGACAGTCACGTCGGGTGCTGTAGACGAAGGCTCCGGTAGCAGGGAACGAATTACTGAAATACGGGTTTTAGAGACGCCGATGTCCCCAGTAGATGTCGCCAGAGCACACTCATCCATTGAAATAGAGGGAATGTTTTGAGTTGCTGGGGATACCAATTTAGGCGTGCTGAGGGAAGCCAAGAATTCACCGCTTTGTTTGTCTGTTTTCCAGACAATCGAAGTCTTACGTTGAGCAACAGTGAACCTAATAAGTCGTCCTGCTATATCCAGACACCTTTCAGCCGCTGGGTTGTTTTCATCGGGTTCGCCCAGTTCTGCTTTGAGACTATTGACTATCTTGACACTATTGCGGGCTCCTGTTGGCAACCCGTTCTTGGTAATCGCTACATCGGTATCAGGATCGAAACGAGGGACTACGTCACCGAGCAGTTTGGAGACAAATGTTATATCGCGTAGTTTTGCGAGTTCTGTGAGAGGGACAGAAAGGGCGATGCTTGCATCGCTTAGAGTCCTGACTATCGAAATAGCATCCTCTCCCACTGATATTTGATCGGATGTAGTAGATCGACTCAGCTCGATTATTCGCCGAACAACATCGCGAACTCGGATAACCTGGTGCGCATGAAAGGCCCGTTCCATGACCGGCACGGTGTCGCTGATTTCAGGCGAGGTCCCTTGAGAATCCGCTTGGATTTTACTTTTGTGTTGCACTGATGGAGACATGTTGACGTAGTAATCAAGTATGCTTCGCTAGCAGGGTGGTGAAAAATGGACTCCTGTTGCGCATTTCGATAGTTCGACTCCTGTTTCGTTTCGTCAAAACTATCAAAATGCTCACGACGGAACTTTTTTCACCACCCTGCCAGAGTTATGGAAAGAAACAGTGGTGATGGCGCACGGTTCGATATGCGCGGTTGGAAAACTAAAACCAACCGATCCGCACTGATTAAAGCCTAACTCCGCACCGAATTAGGTAACTGTAACCCCAGAAATTAGTTTATTCTCAATAAAAATGGGCTTTCCTAGCAAGAAAATATAAGTCTTACGGTTACCTACGTAGGTAACAGTATGACAATACCAAAATGGGTAAAAAAATTGCGGCCGAAGACCGAGATCAAAGAGATCGGTGGGCGATACTACGTCTATGAAGCATCGAGTGTCTGGGAGCCGCAGCGTAAGCGAACAAGAAACTCAGTGGGAAGTTATTGGGTACGATCACCAAAGAGCAGGGATTCGTGAAGAGAGAGTCATACAATCAGCCAGCTATCAAGCTTCCTGTGTTGAGCAAAGAGTACGGCGCAACGGTTCCTCTTGAAGAAATGATGTCCGACTCAATTTCCGAGCTAGAGAAACTATTTCCCAGCGAGTGGCAACACATAGTTATTGCGGCCTATGCGCGATTGGTTTCTATGCATGGCATTCGCACAGCTCACATTTAGGGAGAGCTTACGCGATATCGAGGTGTGCCTTCGAACAAGGGGGCACCATCAGTTCGGGCGATGTTGAAGCTCCGCTACAGGGGAATGTTCATTCTTGACCTCTTCCGAATGCTTTCAGCATGTGTCGATTTTTTGAATAGCGCGTAGGTTTCTGGCGGTGAGTTCTCTGAGCTCTTGTTTATTTGTAGCTTGAGGCACCTTCATCTTGTGGTGTTTGAGGTGATTCCAGACGAGTTCTGTCGAATCCCACATAACCGAACCCAGTACGCGTGAGAACGCTACGTTAGGGTGGGGAGCACGAACGCGACGCTCGTGAGTACAACCACTCATGCGCCGTGCACCGTCATGCACATACGGGGTAATAGCGATGTTTGGTCTGGATGAGCCGAGCATGAATCGATTGCACGATGAAATGTGAGGATACTCATGATGCCCCTCAGGCGAATGAATGGATACGGGTGGTACTGTATCCTCATTGAAGAAGCCCCGTATCACCACGGAGCTGTAGCGTAGGAGTCAGGTGCATGATCCTTACCTTTTCTCATATCCCCTACGAACACCAGGAGCACACCACGCGAACGGATGAGGAGGTAATCTTCGAAAGCTCCCTTGAATCATTTCCGGCCAGTGACCCTCCCGCGTGGGTGTTTGGTAGGGATCGCTCTTCCCCGAAATCAGCGCAAGAAGGTAAAAAGCCAGCGTGTGATGTCACGCGTATCCCCGGACACATAATTGAACGGGCTGTCGCAAAGTTACGAGAGATCCGAAAAGGTTACTATGGTCATCACATCTGACGACTCCTCCGCCACGCGCACTCCGCATATCGTGATAATCGGAGGGGGATTTGGGGGGCTCGCGGTGGCGCGGCATCTGCACGAGAGCAACGTGCGGATTACCCTCTTAGACCGTCGCAATTTCCATCTGTTTCAACCGCTGCTGTATCAGGTCGCGACGGGATGATTGTCACCCGCTAATATATCTGTTCCGTTGCGCGCTCTGTTTAAGCGACGCGAGAATGTCGAGGTATTGTTGGGTGCTGACACCGATGTTGATGTCACGGACAAGATCGTTACGTTAGAGTGTGGAAAGCGGATTCCGTTCGATTATCCAGTAGTCGGGACGGGAGCGAGTCATAACTATTTCGGTCATCCCGAGTGGGAGGCTTTCGCTCCGGGACTTAAATCCTTAGAGGACGCGCTCCGGATTCGAAGCAAGGTCCTCGCTATCTTTGAGCGCGCTGAGCTTGAGACGGATCAAGAAAAACAACGAGATCAGATGCGCTTTGTTGTTATCGGTGGTGGCCCAACAGGGGTTGAGCTCGGGGGCGCGTTAGGTGAGATAGCGCACCAAACGTTGAAAGATAATTTTCGCCACATCAATCCCTCTGACGCAGAGATTTTTCTGCTTGAAGCGACCGCGAGCATTCTGAGCTCGTATGAGCCGGACCTGGTCCAGCGAACGCGCGACGCGCTTCATAGGCTTGGGGTGACGGTTCGAGAGCGAACAAAGGTTAAAGAGGTCCGTGACGGTATCGTCGTGGTTGAGAGCGATGGCAAGGATGAGGAGATAAAGAGCTCCTGCGTGATCTGGGCGGCGGGTGTGCAAGCTTCGCCTCTTGGCGAGGTCCTCGCGCGGCAGACGGGCGCCACGCTGGACCGAGCGGGGCGTATACACGTCAACCGTGACCTTACACTGCCAAACGCGCCCGACATTTATGTGGTCGGTGACCTCGCTCATCTGGAGCAGGATGGAGCGATGATCCCGGGGGTTGCTCCGGCGGCGATGCAGATGGGCGAATATGTCGCCTCCGCCGTGCGTGCGCGCCTCACGTCGGAACGCTTGCATGTGGAGCCATTTCAATTTCATGACAAGGGCGCGATGGCGACCGTGGGTCGCGCATTCGCTGTGGTGCAGCTTCGCAGGTGGAAGTTCTCTGGATTCGCCGCGTGGGTCACATGGTTATGGGTGCATATCTTTTATCTCACACAATTCACGAATCGTCTTCTGGTGGTGATTCAGTGGGGGTGGAGTTACCTGACCAGGAATCGATCCGCTCGGCTCATTACGGAGGAGCGATAATTCGCTATGTCATGACCTTTCATTCATAGTGGAACAATGAATCGCTGCTTTTCGAAAAACGCTCGTGTGGTTCGGCCAGATCTGCCTCGCATGTAGGGTGGTAATGATGGTCAATGGGTTCAATATCGCATGTCATACCTGTGCGCCTGTCTCGCGGTCTGACGCCGCGCTCGTGTTGAACTCAACGGTTAGGGATGGAAAACCTTATCCGATCGATCAAGCCCGCCTGACGTCCGCCGCGGACCTTTTGCATGAGGGGGGCTATCGACGCCCCTCCTAAATCCCCTGTTTTTAGAACTAACCCCAGTTCCTCGATGTTCGTTTTGCCAACCGGTGCCCTCGTAGTCTATAGTTCCTGCGGGCTTACCCCGCCCGTTACCAAATAACGTAGAGAGATTCAAATGACTGAGGTTCGCACCCGTTTTGCGCCATCGCCCACCGGCTTCCAACACGTTGGAGGGTTCCGCACAGCTTTCTTCGCCTATCTGCTCGCCAAACACTACGGCGGAAAGTTCCTACTTCGGGTCGAGGACACCGATCGGGAGCGCTTCGTTCCCGGCTCCATTCGTTTCCTCATTGAGGAGCTCGCATGGTTTGGAATTCATATCGATGAAGGTCCGACCAAAGAGGAGCTTCGGACCTATGGCGAGGACTGGGAGGGGGCCCCTGAGCTGGGTGGACCGTGCGCCCCGTATATGCAGAGCCTTCGTCTCTCAAAATACAAAGAGACCGCGGAGCTTCTCATTGAGAAGGGGTTCGCCTACCGATGTGACTGTACGCCTGATATGCTTGAGCGCGAGCGCAATGAGCAGATGGCTCGCAAAGAGCTTCCAGGATACTCCGGGTATTGTCGCACTCGAAATGTGCCCGCCGATAGGCCGCACGTTGTGCGGTTCAAGATTCCACAGAAGCGAACAGTGAGCTTTAACGACGCTATTCGTGGCAAAGTCCAGTGGGATTCTATTCCGCACCGAGACACCGTGCTCTTAAAGAGCGATGGCTTTCCGACCTACCACCTGGCGGTTGTCGTTGATGACCACGACATGAAGATCTCGCACGTGTTGCGAGGTATTGAGTGGCTCTCGTCGACCCCGGTTCATCTCTTGCTCTACGAAGCCCTTGGGTGGGAGCCTCCTGTGTTTGCGCACCTTCCGGTTGTCAACGGTCCGGACGGCAAGAAGTTGTCGAAGCGTAACAACGCCGCGAAGTCGAGCGATCTGCGTGAGCAGGGATACCTCGCGGAGGCTGTGCTCAACTTTGTAACGCTCATCGGTTGGGCCCCAGGAGAGGGCAGTGACCAAGAGATATTTACTCGGGAGGAGCTCATCCAAAAGTTCACCCTCGACGGTATTAACGAGTCGAGCGGCGTGTTTGATCCGGTCAAATTGGCATGGATGAACGGCCTCTACATTCGTAAGCTTCCGGTTCGGGAGTTCATTGAGCGTTCAAAGCCGTTCCTTGAGAAAGAGGGTATCATCGTTCCTGAGCACGAGTTCGCGACCCTCGCTCCTCATGTTCAGGAGCGCGTTAAGTTACTCACCGAGGTCGGCGCCATGATTGACTTCCTGATGGAGCGACCCCTTCAACGTCAGATGGACGCGATGTTTGGAAAAGGCGTTGATGCGGCTAAAGCACGAGAGATCTTGACCCTCTCCCTTGACCGTCTGAACGCGCTTAGGGAGTTTAAGACCGAGTCGATTGACCAAGCGTTACGGGGGGTTGCGGCCGATGTTGGTCTCAAGCCTGGCCCAGCGTTTGTGGCGTTGCGAATTGCGGTGACCGGAAAGACCATCACCCCACCACTTTTTGAATCGTTTGCAGTTCTTGGGAAGGATAGGGTACTATCCCGCATCCGAGAAGCCCTCGAGTTGTTACCTCAGTAGTTAAAGAGAGAGAGAGTCGTATGAAAGCTAAAGATATGCGCAAGGGAACCGTCCTCGTATTGAAGGGACAGTTGTACAGTGTGATGGATTTCCATCACCACACCCCTGGCAACCTCCGCGCGATGGTTCAATGCAAGTTGCGAAACCTTCAGAACGGCACCCAGACTGAGCAGCGTTTCAGCTCCACTGAGGACCTTGAGACCGCTGATGTATTTCAACAAAAGGGTACCTACCTCTACTCTGACAACAACGGGCACCACTTCATGAACGGAGAGACCTATGAAGAGGTTACGATCAGCGATGAGATGATCGGTGACGGACGATACTACGTGAAGGAGGGCATGGAGGTTCAGCTCTCGATGTACGATGAGAACCCGATCGGTATCCAGCTCCCCATGACAGTAACCTTAACGGTTGCTGACACAGAGCCTGGTATTAAGGGCGCGACAGCAACGAACTCTCCAAAGCCAGCTCGAACAGAGACGGGGCTCCAGCTAACCGTTCCCCAGTTCATCAACGTTGGCGACGAGATCATCGTTAAGACGGACACTGGCGAGTACTTGAGCCGAGCGTAAGGTCGGAGCATTCCATCATGAAAAGACCGATGACCCCGCGTGGCTACGCTACGCTGAGAGCGGAGTTAATGAGGCTCAAGGCGCTCCGTCCGGAGATCGCCCGCATGATCGAGGTTGCGCGAGGTCACGGTGATCTCTCCGAGAACGGTGACTATGACGCCGCAAAGGAGAAGTCTGGGATGACCGAGGCTAAGATTCGAGACATCGAGGCTCGGCTCGCCACCGCTGAGGTTATCGATCCTTTGAAGCTCGGTAAGCCGGGCCGCGTTGTCTTCGGTTCAAGTGTAAAAATTGAGGATGTCGAGAGCGGTGAGCAGAAGGTCTTGAGCATCTACGGTGCTGAGGAGTCCGATGTCGCGAAGGGGTGGATCTCGTACGAGACCCCACTCGGCAAGTCACTTATCGGTAAAGAGGAGGGTGATGTTGCCCGTGTCGCCCTTCCCGGGGGAGCTCGTGAGTACGAAGTCCTTGAGATTTTTGTGAGCTACGAATATACCGAGATCTCCATTACGGAGGAGTAGTCGCCTGAGTGTAATGTGGCGGATGGCGAATATGTCGCGCTGTGCACTCAAACTTCAGCGCACCAACCCCTCTTTTAGGTGCGTTTTATCGCAAGTGTGCTAGCTTACCACGGTGATTTCCCAAGATAGTATCGAGCGTGTCAAAGCGTCAGCCAACATCGTTGAGGTCGTCTCCGAGACGGTGAAGCTCCGTCGGTCGGGGATGCACTACTCCGGACTCTGCCCATTTCATGCAGAGCGCTCTCCCTCTTTTCATGTCCGAGAATCAACGAATAGCTATCACTGCTTCGGCTGTGGCGCGTCCGGGAATGTCATCTCCTACGTTATGGCGATGCGGGCAATGACCTTTCCTGACGCAATTGAATACTTGGCGGGGCGATATGGTATCGAACTGAAGTTTGAGAATAGTAAACGCCAGGGGCCCACGGTGGATCGGGAGAAACTCTTCGATGTGTGTCGTCTCGCGCATCTGTACTTCCGTAAATCGTTGATTCAGGTCAAAGGCGGGGAGGGTGAATTTAAAAAGGTCGGTGAGTACCTCAAGAAACGGCACCTGATCGCAGACGCAATCAATCATTTCGGAATCGGCTACAGCCCAAATCAAAGGGGCGCGCTGATTGAGATCCTCAAACAGAACGGGGTGAACGAGGAGATGATGCTTCAGTCCGGACTCGTGCGTAGAAGCTCCGCTGGCGATCTCTATGAGCTCTTTCGTGGTCGACTTATATTTCCGATCTTTGTGGACGCCAAGCGGATCGCTGGATTTGGTGGGCGACTCATTCCGGGACTCCAGGAGGCTGCGTATGAGGCTCAGTCCCCAAAATATGTAAACTCCCCTGAAACCCCTATTTATCAAAAGAGTCGCACCATCTTTGGGTTGCCCCAGGCGATGGGAGCGATACGGGATTCGAAAGAGGTCTACATCGTTGAGGGCTATATGGACGTGATCGGACTCGCGATGCGGGGTGTGCACAACGTCGTGGCGTGTTGCGGTACGGCGATGACCGAAGCGCATGTGAAGCGTCTCGCTGGCGTGTGTAATCGCGTTCAACTCCTCTTTGATGGTGATTCCGCGGGGCGTAACGCCGCGGCGAAGTCATTCCCTGTGGCGAAGAACGCTGAAGTGGATATTACTGCGTGTTTCCTCCCAGAGGGTGTGGATCCGGATGATTTCGCCAATCAGCACGGCGACAGTACGGCAGCGGCGCTGAGAGCGCTCCCGAAATCAGAGCCGATCGATGTGTACATCGATGGTCTTTTGCAGAAAGCGGGGTGCTCCGAGAACGAACGTCCCGGACCTAACCTCCTTGGTAAGGTTTGTGATGAGGTCGCCAAGACCTTGAGTGGTGTAGATCGTGAGGTCGTTCGCTCCACGCTCATGACACGAGCGGCCCGTCGACTTGGGGTAGAGACGAAGCATCTTGAGAAGATTATGGGTGGTGGCGGAGCTGCAACTTCTCAGAAACAGGCGGTGTCGGTATCGGCTCCCGCCTCGCCTCGCGGCAAGGATAGTGGAGCCACGTCTCCGACGCCTCACGCTGTCACACGAAAACTAGAGAGCCTCCCTCGCATCGATCTCGACCTCCTTCGTGCTATCATGGTCTTGAAGGGAGAGGTGGTCGAGGAACTTATGAAGAGCCCCGAGATGTGTGAGGAGCTCCAACCCGAGACCCTCCGCTTCGTATCCGTCTTTACCGAGCTTCTTCGCGACGATCAGGAGGATGAGGACCGTCAGCGTCTAGCCACCAAGGAGCTTCTACAGTCCCTCGGTCCTGATTGGATGGGCCTTTGGAAGGAGGCCTACAAGATGGTTAAAGCGGGCGTAAGTATGCGAGACCTGTACCAAGGTTGCCGTATTGCGCTTCGGCGGGAGAAGCTCAAGCGGCTTCTGGAGGAGAGTAAAAGGGAGCTGATTGAGGGGGGATTGAGCTCCGACGAGCAGTTAGAAGTTTCAGAACGAATACGAGCCCTCAAGAGTCAGATGGATAGCTTCGCCCGGGGGGTGGACCTCTAACCCTTAAATAGTTAGTATCCCACGATCTCTTCCTCGTGGGCAGGGGTAAGGCGCAGCTATGAGCCGCACACTGTCAAAGGGAAGTGGTAGTCGGAGCGGCCTCTCTCTTGTACGCGTCGAGAGCGTGTAAGGGGTGGAGTGCGAGTGTCGTTGTCATCACGCTGCGCGCGCGATGGTACTCGCGCGTCATGCATAGTGGTGATCCGAATCGGAAAATTTCAATGTTAATCGTTCGTGGCTAGATCCAATTGGAGTTGCGGTGGTGGTTCGAAAGAAAAGTGGAGCAGGTCGAGGCAAGATTCTTCGCAAGAGCGGAGTCAAGCAAAGGTCCAAAAGCGCACCCAAGAAGGGCAGTAAAAAGGCACTGTCAAAGAGAGAAAAAGTTAGAAAAGTAGCGGTAACGTTGAAGAAGAATTCAACGTTGAAGGCTGCGGCTCGTGAGCGACTAAAAAAAGCGCGCACAGAGCCCGTGGCCGCGACGCCACTTAAGAAGACAGCTAAGGCCACGAAAGAGAAAACGATCGCCCCTGTTGTTTCAACGGGATCCGCGGCGAGGAAACTCCAACCGGAGGCTGTAACCGCGCAGGTGAAGCCTCTTGTGAAGCCGCTTACAAAGGAGCCCCGCAAAGGGCGCGATGCCGATAAGGACGCTTCAGGTGGCCAGATGGACCTCGTTGTCGCCGACCTCGATGACGGTTTGCAGGAGCTTACCGGATTTGAGGTCAGCGTTGAGCCTGACATGGGCGATATCGATAGCTCGCTTGATCTCAAAGAGCGAGGGGATATCGAGAGCCGAATTAACCGGCTCTTGGAGATCGGAAAAGAGAAGGGATACCTCACCATGGATGAGGTGAACGAGGCACTCGCTGGCGAGGTGATGTCGGAGGATCAGGTTGATGAGGTGATCGCCAACTTCGGTGAGCACGACATCGATATCATCGAAGCTCCCGCCGACTCTCGTGAAGATGACGCCGAGGCGCCAGCCGGAATTGAGCCTCCAGCCGAGGTGATCGACGCCGGTTCTCTCGGAAGAAGCACAGACCCGGTTCGGCAGTACCTCCGCGAGATGGGTAACGTGAGCCTCTTAACCCGTGAGGGAGAGGTTGAGATCGCGAAGCGAATCGAGTCCGGACTCGTTGCGGTACGCGAGCAACTTCTCAAGCAACCGCTCTCCTTGGATTACGTCGTGACCCTCTTCGACATGGTTCGCGACGATCAGATCCGTTTGCGTGACCTTTTCGCGGATGATGACGCTGAGGCTGAGGCCCAGAAGGAAGCGGAGGAAGAGGAGGAAGAAGAGCCGAAATTCGATGAGGACGGCCAGGAGATCGCTCCAAAGCCCACGCCCCAGAGCGAGGAGGATGAGGCTCAAAAGAAGAAGTTCCTCGCCAAGGCTCTCTCCTACAAGAAGGCTCTCAAAGAGACTCGCACCCTTTACGAACAGCTCTTGGAGCTTCCAGTAGAGAAGCGCGCCGACTCTGATCGCGAGAAGAAGTTCGCCCGTATGCTCACCAAGAACGCTGGTCGTATCGAAGAGCTCAATCTCAATCAGAAGCAGTTCTTCAAGATGATTCAGCTCGTGAAGGATGCTGATGAGGAGAGTCGCCAACTATTGCGCGGAGTCGACACCGCCGCTCGTAAACTAGGCACTACCGCTGACCAGTTGATCGATTCGCTCGCTGACCTCCTCTCTGAGGATCAGGTCGCGGTGAAGCGGGCAGGGAAGCGACTCAAGTTAAAGAGCACCGATCTGAAGCACTGGGAGGAGCCGCTCCGACGGTCGCTCTGGACCGCCAAAGCTCTTGAGGAGCGGGTGATGATGAGCGTGTCAGGTTTCTCAGATAGCGTTCGCATATTGAAGGATGGTGAGGTGCGAGCGCGCCTGGCTAAGGATCAACTCATCGAAGCGAACCTTCGTCTCGTTGTTTCGATCGCGAAGAAGTACACCAACCGTGGTCTCCAATTCTTGGATCTTATTCAAGAGGGGAATATCGGTTTGATGAAGGCGGTTGATAAGTTCGAGTATCAACGTGGGTACAAGTTCTCCACCTACGCTACATGGTGGATTCGTCAGGCTATAACAAGAGCGATCGCTGACCAGGCGCGAATCATTCGTATCCCGGTTCACATGATCGAGACAATAAACAAGCTCGTACGAACCTCCCGACAGCTCGTCCAAGAGCTTGGCCGTGAGCCGACCCCTGAAGAGATCGCGGAGAAGATGGAGATCCCTATTGATAAGGTCCGCAAGGTCTTAAAGATCGCTAAGGAGCCGATCTCCCTTGAGACACCGATCGGAGAGGAGGAGGATTCCCACCTTGGGGACTTCATCGAGGATAAGCGCGTGGTTTCCCCCGCTAACGCAGTCGTAAACATGAACCTTCAAGAGCAAACCCGTAAGGTGCTTGCGACCCTGACCCCTCGTGAGGAGAAGGTCTTGCGAATGCGTTTCGGTATCGGCGAGAAGAGCGATCATACCTTGGAAGAGGTGGGTCAGAACTTTGACGTCACTCGCGAGCGTATTCGTCAGATTGAGGCGAAGGCGCTTCGTAAGTTGCGTCATCCAAGTCGAAGCAAGAGACTTCGTGGTTTCATGGACAAGTAGGAAGGTTGAGCTGATGAAGGGTATCGCGTTGGTTCTTTCAGTTGCGGCGGTTGTTTTTGGTTCTAGTTGCGTGAGCGGCTGTGGGCGCTACAAAGCTCCTCTTGCCCCTGAGATGTTCGCTCCCAAAGCTGTTGACGCGTTGACCGTGACCTGTTCTGAGAGCGGGGTCCTGCTCGCATGGGCCGCGCCCGACGAAGATCGTCGAGGCAAAGAGTTAAAGACGATAGATGGCTACGCAATTCAGCGGAAGATGATCGCCCAGAAGGGGGATGAGACGGATCCCCGAGTTCGCTTTGAGACCATAGGCTTTGTTCGAGACCAACACGTTATGGTGCGAGAGAATCTTCGGAAGGAGGCTCGCGCAGAGGGTAAGATTGGGCGCACCATCGAGAGCCCGGAGCAGTATACGAAGTTTACTTTTGTAGACACGACCGCCGCGCCATCGACGACCTATATGTACCAGGTTGTTCCGCGAAATCAGGGAGGAGCCGATGGGGCGGTAAGTCAGGTTGCCCGTGTGACCTTCAAGGGGAGCTCAAGTGATATTGCGATGGTGCCCGTCACCGAGGTCGCAGAGATGGATACCTCCCTCAACGATCGCGGGGCGCTCTCCTAATCGCTCTCTGGAGAGACCCCTGAATCTACCTGAGGTGCTGGAAAAGCCCCTTTGATTTTTGCCGGAACGCGGAGTACCTTGAGGGGAACGTAACGCTCGTGCACCCATATTTTAAACGAGGATAGTGTCATGACCACAGCTCCTTCCCTGATTCTGCGTGGAGTTCTTCCCGCGATCCCCACGCCCTTTACCAAGGATGGCTCGAGGGTTGATACTACATCTCTCGGGGCTCTGATCGAGAAACAGATCGCCGCCAAGGTGCATGGTGTTGTGGCGTGTGGTTCAACCGGTGAGGCATCGACCCTTTCTGAGGCTGAATACGTAGAGGTCGTAAAGTTTGCCCGAGAGATGACGCGTGGCAAGCTCCCGTGCGTTGCCGGTATCTCGGTAAGCTCAACTCATCGAGCGGTACAGATGGCGCGCGAAATTAAGGACCTCGGCTGTGATGCGATCCTCGTGGCCACTCCTCCGTACAATAAGCCCTCGCAGGGCGGTATCATCGAGCACTGTAAAGCGATTCACCGCGCGAGCGGCTTGCCCCTTATCGCGTACAACGTCCCGGGACGAAGTGGGGTCGCGATAACGCCAGCTACCCTTGGGGCGTTAAGCCAGCAGGGGATCATCACCGCGATTAAAGAGGCGAGCGGTTCCATAGATCTTCTCGCGGATACGATGCTCACGGTTCGACGTGATTGTCAGGTGCTTTCTGGCGATGACTCTTTATTCTTGGCGAACCTCGCGTACGGAGGTCGCGGTATTATCTCAGTTGTGGCGAACGCATGCCCAGAGGAGATGGTAGCCCTCTACGACGCGTTTCAGCGTGGAGACAACGCTGAGGCGTGTCGATTGCAGCTCGCGTTATTGCCTCGGATTCGCGCGGCATTTGTCGAGGCGAATCCCGTGCCAATTAAGGCTGCGCTGGCGCGGATGGGCGTGATAGAGAGCGATGCCGTTCGATTGCCCCTCACACCCCTCGCCCCGGCACATTATGATCTCGTGTGTAAGGAGTTTGTAGGATGAATAGGATAGCTGTTGTTGGCGCGAGCGGAAGAACGGGACAGTATGTCGTTGAGGCATTGCTCTCAAGTTCTTCGAGTACGCTGTGCGCTGCGTTAGTCTCCCCAAGCTCAAACCGACTCGGGGAGGTTATAGGGTCAACGGGTATCACGTATTCTTCAGATTTCGGGTCGCTGAGGGAGTGTGATGGTGTCATCGATTTCTCAACGCCTGCGACCACTGTGACGGTCGCTCGTGTATGCGCTGATTATAAGAAGCCTCTCCTTGTCGCCACTACTGGTTTGAGCGTTGAGGACAAGCGAGGCATCGAGGAGTGCGCACGTGTGGCTCCCGTATGTATGGCTCCGAATACATCGCTTGCGGCCACCGCTCTGAAGATGGCCGCGCGCTATCTTCAAGGGATTCTGGGGCCCTCGTTCGATATCGAGGTTATGGAGATTCATCATCGGATGAAGAAGGACGCTCCGTCAGGTACTGCGCTCAACGTTATCTCCGGCCTGACCTCCTCACATGAGAGCGTTGTATTTGGACGCGAGGGGCTTCGAAAGGATGGGGAGATCGGGGTTGTCTCCCTGCGAGGGGGCGATATTCCAGGGGAACATACGGTCTATTTTCTTGGAAATGGTGAGCGGATAGAGCTCACGCAGCGCTCGCAAAATAGGGCTATTTTCGGCGCGGGAGCGGTCGTTCTCATGGAGCGATTGATCGGAAAATCCGCCGGGCTCTACCTTGCGGAGGATCTCCTTCAGGCCGTTCAAACCCGCTAGCAGGGTGGTGAAAAATGATTTCCTGTTGCGCATTTCGATAGTTTGACTGCAACTTCGTTGGAGCCGCCGAAAAAATCCTCAACGTATCTCAGTGGATAGGCCTCAGGTTTTTTCGTCGTCTCCGCCTCGTTTCGTCAAAACTCTCAAAATGCTCACGACGGAACCATTTTTCACCACCCTGCTCGGGTTCCCCCGTCAAGTGGGCTTCTGTGGCGACTCTTCCGCAATCGAAACATGAAAACCGATTGAAAATGGTACGTTGCGCTGCGGATATCCCCCTGTTATATCTCCACGCAAGGCTCT
The DNA here is from genome assembly GCA_039799965.1 of Pseudomonadota bacterium. Lineage (GTDB taxonomy): Bacteria > Bdellovibrionota_C > UBA2361 > UBA2361 > OMII01 > OMII01. The sequence goes on along the minus strand of JBDLRS010000111.1, from coordinate 28,442 downwards.
AGAACGTTATTGTGCTCAGGGGCGCATCTCGGTTAAAAGCCACCGCATACGGTAATAAAGCGTTTGTTTTAGTTTTCCAGAGCGGGAATTAGTTCAGAAAATTTGGGTGAAACATTTAGGTAATAACTACCACGTCAGGAATTAGCAACTTATGAAGCGCGAGAAATCGAATTACATGATCCAGTCCGTATCTCATGCTCTTGATGTGCTTGAGGAGCTCTGCAAAGCGGCCGGAGAGGTTGGGGTAACTGAACTTTCCAAGCGCCTCAAGTTGCACAAGAACAACGTGTTCCGTCTCCTTGCCACCCTGGAACTGCGAGGATATGTAGATCAGAACAGGGAGACCGAGGATTATCGTCTCGGTGTTAAGGCGCTGCAGATGGGGCAGGCATACCTCACCCAGAGCTCGCTCGTTGGTCGTGGTCTTCCGATCGTGAAGGCTCTCTCCGAGGCGATCGGCGAGACCGTGAGCATTGCGGTTCTTCAAGCTGGCAACGTACAGTTCCCGGTCAGTATCGAGTCGAAGCGTCCCGTAAAGGCCTCGGCTCGAATCGCCGTATCCTTCCCAGCTAAGCTGAGCGCCGCTGGTCGACTTCTTACTGCGCAGCTGCCGGACGCGACGCTGAACGAGCTACTCGCTGGCAACACCGTGCAGGACGTAGCTATCCGCAATCAGTTGACCGAACTTCGCTCTACTGGCCAGATCGTTGATCGTGGCGCGATTGAGGCTGACGTTGTTTCGATCTGTAAGATCGTTCGTGGAAATAATAATGAGGTGGTTGGGGCGATTGAGGTTCTTGTGCCTCAATATCGCGCCAAACTCGACCTGATCATGTCAAGGATCGAGGAGGCAGCGACCGCTCTCTCGACGGCTCTCGGAGCCTCGAAGTCGGGTCTTACAACTTCTCTTGAGAAGGAAGTGAGTGGGCCTCCGCAACAGTCGATGACTCCGGCGACGACTCCGGCGACGACTGGATGTCAACCGCAGTCAGCGGCTGGGGCAACAGCTCGAATCATGAAGTAGCTCTTCGGGCCCCTTACGAGGGGCCCAGTTATTTGTGGCGTAGTAGTTTGATGTAGGAGTAGGTGATGTTGCCTCTCAGCGCTTTGTCCTCAGAGCAGGAATCTCTTCGAGAGATAGCTTCCCGTTTCGCGACAGAAAAGATTCGTCCGGTCGCCGCGGATCTTGATGAGCGGGGGGAGTTTCCCAGATCTATTATCAAAGAGGGGCACGCCCTTGGGTTGATAAATCTCACGATACCGGCTGAGTACGGGGGGAGTGGACTAGGCATCTTCGACGCATGCCTCGTCATTGAGGAGGTGGCGTGGGGGTGTTCAGGCTTTGGAACCTCCATGGTCGCCAACGACCTCGCTCTTACACCGATAAAGATCGGTGGAACCGAGGAGCAAAAGAAACGGTTCCTTGAGCCCGTTGTTTCAAGTGGCGAGTTGGCCTCGTTCTGCCTTACCGAGCCTGGTGCCGGTTCTGATGCAGCCGGACTCCAAACCACTCTTGAGGATGGTGGAGACTCGTGGATCATTAACGGCTCCAAGCAGTGGATAACAAACGCCGGCTACGCTTCTCAATTTACTGTGTTCGCGTCGCACGATCGAACGAAGCGTCACAAGGGGATCTGTTGCGTTGTCGTTCCACGCGCCACTGCCGGTGTTTCCGTAGGTCACCACGAAAACAAGATGGGGCAGCGGTGTTCCGATACCTGTGTTGTCACCTTTGATAATGTGCGTGTTCCGAAGGATCATCTGATCGGTGGTCTTGGGGAAGGATTTAAGATAGCGATGCAGACCCTAGACGCAAGCCGGCCGATGACGGCGGCCATCGCTGTGGGGATCGGCCGCGCCGCGTTTGAACACGCGCTTGCGTACTCCAAGGAGCGAAAGCAATTCGGAGCCACGATTGGCACCTTCCAAGGTATCCAATTCATGTTGGCGGATATGGCTACCGCTGTTGACGCATCTCGCTTGCTTACGTGGCGTTCGGCCTGGCTCCTAGACCAAGGAGCGCCAGCGTCTGTAGAGTCTAGTATGGCCAAGCGGATGAGCGCAGATACGGCGATGCAGGTCGCCACCGACGCGGTACAGATCTTTGGCGGGTACGGTTACACGAAAGATTATCCGGTTGAGAAGCTGATGCGTGACGCGAAGCTCTTGCAGATTTACGAAGGAACGAGTCAGATTCAGCGGATCGTTATCGCTCGAGAGCTCCTTAAAGGATAGCCGCCTCTCCCATGACCGACGTTTTTGATAGAGCGGGGGCCTTGGAGCGGGCAGGGGACGATCTCGTGCTCCTTAAGGATCTTATTGAGATGTGCCATGAGCAGTGCGACTCGCGGATGATGGTCTTGATGCACGATGTTCGACATAAGGATCTCCCAGCGGTGAGGCGCCATGCGCACCTTTTGAAACGGTCCCTCGGTAACGTTGGCGCCGCCGAGGCCTACGAAGCGGCGGTCAGTCTGGAGGAATCCACCTTGGCGGGGGAAGTTGAGCGTGTTGAGCCTTTGGCCGAGGCGCTCATTAACGCGATTAACCGTTACTTTGAGGTGGTGGCGTCTTCGCTGGACTCCGAGAAATGAAAGCGGCGTAATAAAGCAGCAGGCCCCCGGCCTGCTGCTTTGTGGCTATCGTACGGGGCGCGTTACACCATAACGGATGAGATCTGCTTAAGGGTCTCAACGCCTTGATTCGTGATCTGCCATGTTTTTGAGGTAAAATCACCCTCTGGGAATGGTGACACCAGTTTTTGACCTTCAAGGATGAAGAGGAATCGTTGTGTCTCCTTCTCATCGCGAAGTCCGCTCAGCTCGGCTATCTCGTCAATTTGAAGTCTGCGAGGCTCAACCGCTGCGCGGGGTTGTTCGGGAGCGAGAGCGTTTAAGATCTGGATTTGGCTTACGGATGAGGGCGAGAGACGCTTCTTCTTTCCACCTTGATTTGACTCCATGCTCATTCCTCCTTACTGCGTTAATGGTCGACGTGATCTGGTGCCTGAGTATACGGCTGACAGCTCGAATACGCAAATCGACCTGCGGGAGAGAAAAAAGGGAGGGGAGGTGCCGGAGCCACTGCGTGGCTCGCCAGGGCGAGGGGGCCCAAGCTACCGATTAAAGGGAGCTTTTATCACCTCTGGGGTGCCTTTGTGCCGTTGCTACTTATGGATGCTTACGATACAACCAGGGCGGTATGGACGACACAAAAAGTAGAACAAGCGAGCTCCACGAAACTCTCCAAAAGGAGTGTGGTGACCTCCTTCAAGATTCAGTGATTGAACTCGGCGATCTGGTGGTAACCGTAGCTCCTGAGAACATCGCTAAGGTACTCACAACGTGCAAGAATTCTTCCGCGCTCGACTTTAACCTCCTTGCTGACATTACCGCCGTTGATTGGATGGATCTTCGAGATGAGCGATTTGAGGTAGTGTACCAACTTTTGAGCCTCTCCAAGGTATGGCGAATTACCGTAAAGGTGCCGGTTTCAGAGAGCAATCCGGAGGTGCCCTCCGCGGTTCGGTTGTGGGGTGGCGCAAGCTTCCTTGAGCGCGAGGTATGGGACATGTTCGGGATCAAATTCACGGCACATCCCGACCTTCGTCGCATTCTTATGTACGAAGAGTTCGTCGGGCATCCGTTACGCAAGGATTACCCTGTGCAAGGCAAACAGCCAAGAATTCCGTTACGCGCCCCTGAGGTAGAGAATACCGCTCGCCTCATGAGCCGTCCCGATCTCGTGACCATTCGCTCGAAGTCTCGCGCGCAGGGCGCAGATGGCCAGAGCTCTCAGGTACAAGGTGCGCAGGGACACGGTGCGCAGGGACACAGCTCTACGAAGTAACCTCGCCACACGATTCGCGCGACTAGAAGGTACGTTATGAATGATGGAAAGCTTCTTGAGGTTGATGTTGGGGTAGGGGGGATCTCTACCGCTGTGCGGCCACGCGCACTGGGCGATGATCTTCACTCGGAAACTATGGTGGTAAACCTCGGTCCGGCGCATCCCGCCACGCACGGTACGATTAGAATCGTCGCTGAGTTGTCGGGTGAAAAGATCGTGGACGCTGATGTGGATGTTGGCTATCTCCACCGCGGTTTCGAGAAGATGTCCGAAACGGTCGACTACAACCAGGTCATGCCGTACACCGATCGCCTTAACTACGTGTCCCCCGCAATCAACAATTTCGGCTGGTGCCTCACGATTGAGAAGCTTCTTGGGATCGAGGTCCCCAAGCGAGCGCAGTACATCCGGGTTATCATGTCAGAGATCTCTCGTGTGGCGGATCACCTCACCTGCCTTGGGGCGTCGGCGATGGAGCTGGGCGCCTTTACCGTCATGCTCTACATGATGGAGGCCCGAGAGGACCTTTGGGATCTGATCGAAGAGGTAACCGGCGCTCGACTCACCGTGTCCTATGGGCGTATCGGAGGGGTCAAAGACGATCTTACGCCAGGATTCGCGGAGCGAACGAGAGCCGCATTTAAGAAGGTGCGCGCGCATTTGGTAAACTGCGATCGGCTCCTGACCCGCAATCGAATCTTCATCGATCGTATGTGCGATATCGCCGTCATCTCAGCGGAAGAGGCGATAAACATGAGCCTTACCGGACCAATGCTTCGAGGCTCCGGTGTGAAACACGATCTCCGTAAAGCGACCCCGTACTCAAGCTATCAGGATTTTGAGTTCGACGTTCCTGTTGGAACGAAGGGCGATAACTACGACCGCTTCTTGGTTCGATTCGCTGAGATGGAGGAGTCGCTTAAGATCTGTGAGCAAGCGCTCGCAAAGCTCCCCGAAGGTCCGATAACCGTGAGTGATCCGCACATATCCCTCGTTCCGAAAGATGAAGTGTATAACTCGATTGACGGTATGATTAACCATTTCGAGTTGGTGATGTACGGCGTGAAGCCGCCGAAGGGATCGGTGTACAACGCCATCGAGGGCGCAAACGGAGAGCTCGGCTTCTACGTGGTTTCAGATGGAACGGGTCGTCCGTATCGCGCGCACGTTCGGGCGCCAAGCTTTATTCACATGGGTGCCATGAGGAAGATGATCCTGGGAGCTAATATCTCAGACATCGTTCCAACCTTTGGCATGATCAATATGATAGGTGGTGAGTGTGACCGATAACGTACAAGTTTTTCACATCAATGCGCGTTCGGGCCCAGCAAAATCTGAGCCGCTGAACGTCTCGCCCGAGGCACACAAGCGCGCGCAGGAGATTATCGCGCAGTATCCGCAAAGGCGCTCCGCGGTCATGCCGCTTCTTTACATCGCGCAGGAGCACACCAAGTACATCACCCAGTCGGCGGTGGAGTGGGTTGCGGCGCAGCTTGAGATGCCACCGGTACAGGTATGGGAGGTCGCGACCTTCTACACCATGTACTACAAGAAGCCAGTTGGTCAGTACCACGTCCAGGTGTGCCGAACGTTGCCGTGCGCGCTGCGTGGTGCTCGGAAGGTCTCCGAGTACTTCCACAAGAAGTTCGGCGTTCAGCCAGGTGAGGTTACGAAGGATGGTATGTGGAGCTTTGAGGAGGTCGAGTGCCTCGGCTCGTGCGGTACGGCTCCGATGTGTCAGATCAACGACGTTTTCTTTGAGAACCTTACTGACGAGAAGCTCGATCAGATCGTGGCTCGTATCGAGAAAGAGAAGCCTGATCTCAGGTACTCAACGGTAAAAGATGAATTGGGCGCCGGTCTCGCCGGCTCTCCTAAATCTGAGATTATGAAATCGTAGAGCGGCGCGATGAGTGACACAGCGACACCCAAACAAGTTGAAGTTGTAAATGTAACGATCGACGGCAAAGCCACGCAGGTGCCGAAGGGTACGAACATCATCGAGGCGGCAAAGACCGTCGATATTGATATTCCTCACTATTGTTACCACCCGCACCTCTCCATCGCCGGTAACTGCCGTATGTGTCAGATATCCGTGAAGGGGATGCCTAAGATGACGATCGCCTGTAACACGGGCGCGACCGAGGGGATGGATGTATCGACCCATCACACGAGCAAAGAGGTCGCTGACGCGCAAGCCGCGACCCTTGAGTTCATTCTCATCAACCACCCTCTTGATTGCACGGTGTGTGACCAAGCTGGGCACTGCAAGTTGCAGGACTATCACTTTGAGTACAACGCCCGTCCGAGCCGCTTCGTTGAGGAGAAGGTGCACAAGATCAAGGCGCTTCCTCTCGGTCCAACGGTTATGTTGGATGGAGAGCGGTGCATCATGTGTACCCGATGCGTTCGTTTCTGTGATGAGATCACAAAGACCTCCGAGCTTGGAATGCTTAACCGTGGTGATCAATCGGTGATCGCGGTCAGCCCGGGCAAAGAGCTTAATAATCCGCTTTCCGGATCCGTTGTTGATCTCTGTCCTGTTGGCGCGCTGACCCACCGTCAGTGGCGGTTCAATACCCGGATCTGGTTCACAAAGCAGACCGACTCCATCTGTCCGGGATGCTCAACGGGTTGTAACGTTAAGGTCGCTGAGCGTGACGGCAGTATCGTAAACGTTAAAGCGCGACGAAACGACGCGGTGAACAAGGAGTGGTTGTGCGACGAGGGTCGCTACGGCTTTGAGCGCTTCCTTCCTGTGAATAGGGTGAGCGGCACGTATCGAAATATCGTGGGCGGTGGACGGGAGAACGTTCCGATCGGGGATGTCATTCACAACCTTAAGGGCACCCTCAAGACCCTCACCGTCTTGTTGAGCCCAGATCTTCTTGTTGAGGAATACTACCTCCTTCGACAGCTCCTGAATCGCGCTACATCGGTAGGACGAGCGGTTGTGAGCGGCTACAAGCGATCACTTACACAACGTGAGGAGATCCTCGTGAGTCCTGATTACGCGAGCAACATCAACGGAGCTCGGGTCGTTGGTTTGATCGGTGAGGAGAGTGACGGCGAGTACCGTGATGTTCTCCAAAAGATCCGTCGAAAAGAGATTGAAAACATCCTTGTCCTCGGCGACCGAGCGATCGCGCCTCAAGACATCGATGACGCGCTCCTCGAAGGGCTCGCCGCCGCACGTGTGTCGGTTGGTGTTTTGACCGACGCGGATTCTAAGCTTTGCTCCTCGCTCGGCATGGTTGTTGGTGGCCGAAGCGTTCTGGAGAAGTCTGGCCTCCTTGTGAACAGCACTCGTCGCTTGCAGTACGCACAGGCGGTTGTGCAGTTCCCCGATACCTCAGTTCCTGAGTGGCGACTCCTCGGCCTTGTGGGTGAGGCGGCAGGTTACAAGATGCTCCCAGTGAACCTTATGCACCTAGGAGACCGAGAGCTGACCCGGTGGTATCTCGGAAGCGATCCGGTGATGTCCGCTCAAGGCATAACGATCGCCAGGATCAAAGATGGTGGTGTGCAACTTACTACGGCCGCAAAGGACGCTTCGGTTGGAACACAGAGTGGACTTTCGATGGGAGCCGCCCCAGCGGCGTAAGGAACTATGGTTGAACTTCTCATACTTCTCCTTAAGGTTTTTGTTGTCATGAATCTCGCTCTTGTGCTCGGTTCGACTTGCACATGGCTTGAGCGAAAGGGCTCGGCGTTGATTCAAGATCGTGTAGGGGCGAACCGTGCTGGAGCGTTCATCTACTCAGAGAACCGCTTCCTAAATATCCTGCTCGTGCCGCTGCGAATGGCCGGATGGCTCGGATTGATCAACACACTCCTGTGCGACTCTCTCAAGGGGATCGCGAAGGAGGACTTCATCCCTGAAGGGTCGTCTAAGTTCCTTCACGGGATGGCACCTGTCGTGGCGGTGCTTCCTATCATGTTGGCGTTTGCGGTGTTACCGATCGCCCCCGATTTCTACGCTTGGGATTACTTCGTGCACGCGCGAGTGGCTCCGATCGACGCGGGTATCCTCTTCGTTTTGGCGATGGGATCGGTCGCGGTTTACGGCATCGCGCTTGCGGGATGGACCGGTAATAACAAGTTCTCGATCCTTGGATCTCTCCGAGCTGTTGCTCAAATGATCTCGTACGAGCTTCCGATGGGGTTGGTGTTCGTATCCCTCATCGTTATCTACGGCTCTCTCGACGTCTACACGATGGTCGAAAAACAGCAGGAGCTTCTCTGGGGTGTAGTGCCAGCGTGGGGCGTTGTCTACCAACCGGTTGGTTTCATCGTCCTTCTCTTGGCTGGTATGGCTGAGACGAAGCGTGGCCCGTTCGATCTTCCGGAGGCCGAGTCCGAGCTTACCGCCGGATACTTCACCGAGTACTCGGGCATGAAGTTCCTCCTCTTTTGGTTGGGTGAGTTCTGCGAGATCGCGCTCTTTGCGCTCCTCCTGGCGCTCCTCTTCTTCGGTGGATGGGATATCCCGTGGGTGACCCTGCCGAAGGGGGTGTGGTGGGCGGCGCTTATCGGGCACGCCGTTCTGATGGCGAAGGTTATCTTCTTCTGTGTCCTTCAGATCGTTATTCGCTGGACCCTTCCGCGATTCCGATATGACCAACTCATGAACTTGGGATGGAAGATGTTACTCCCAGTCGCTCTCATTAATCTCGTCGTTACAGCGGTAGCTAAGGTGCTTCTATGAGTTTTATGGAATTTGTAATCGCGGCGATCGGTATCGCGTCGGCCATCGGGGTGGTGGGGTTTCGCAACCCACTCTCGAGCGCCTTCTCGCTGATCGTTCACCTCCTCTCGATCGCTGGTCTCTACGCTCTTCTGGGCGCGCACTTCCTCGCGGTCTCGCAGGTTGTTGTGTACGCCGGAGCTATCATGGTGTTGGTTCTCTTCGTGCTCATGTTGCTCAATCTCAAGAGTGAATCCGGTCGACGTTTAGGTATCGTTCGAAGCGCCCTCACGATAGGGATAGGCTTAGTGATCTTCCTTACCATTTCGGCTCCGATGTTGGCCCAGTTCGATAGTATCCCCCAATCGACCTTGGAGCAGAACGCGAAGGCCTCAGAGGGTGGGGTAAAAGCTATCGGCGAGCTTCTGTACAGCCAATACATGGTTCAGTTTGAGCTCTCCTCTCTCGTGCTCCTTGTGGGCGTAGTTGGAGCAGTTATGCTCGCCAAGCGAAAGAACGTTCAGTTAACACCCCGTGAAGGTGGCATGGGAGGAGTGAAGTAGATGGACCCAATTACCTCATACTTAGGAATAGCGTGCCTTCTCTTCACTATCGGTGGGATAGGGCTCTGTCTCCGTCGTAACGCGATCGTGCTCTTTATGTGTGTTGAGATGATGCTTAACGCCGTAAACCTCGCCTTCGTTGCGTTCAGTAAGATCCATGGGAATCTTGATGGTCAGGTGGCGGTGTTCTTCGTTATGGTTATCGCCGCCGCTGAGTCCGCTATCGGACTCGCGATTATCTTGTCGGTTTTTCGTAGCGTTGCCTCGATTGAGACAACGGATGCGGCTGAGCTTAAGTGGTAGGGCAATCGGTTATGGAAGATACTCGTTTAGCGCTCATAGTTCTGGTTCCACTCCTTGGGTGTATCGTCTCGTATGCAATTGGTCGAGCCGCTCCTAAACTTGCGGGAATTATCTCTACCGCTGCGGTGGCGACCTCGTTCTACTTCGTTGTGTCGCTCTGGCAGGCACTTCAGGGAGGTCAAACCTTCTCCTTTACCTTGAGCTCCTGGTTATCCTTCGCGGATGTGATACTTCCCCTCGAGATCCACTTCGATAAGCTCTCGGCGGTGATGTGTTTGGTAGTGACCGGCGTGGGTTCGCTCATTCACCTCTACTCGGTCGGGTACATGGCGGAGGATGAAAGCCGTCCCCGTTTCTTCTCGTACTTGAACCTCTTCATCGCCGCGATGCTTATCCTGGTTTTGGGGAAGTCGTTGCCCGTTATCTTCATCGGTTGGGAGGGCGTGGGCTTGTGCTCCTATCTCCTGATCGGATTCTGGTATACGAATCCTGACTTCGCCTCCGCTGGACGCAAGGCGTTTGTGATGAACCGAATCGGGGACCTTGGATTTATCGTCGCGATGGCGGTCCTCTACCATTCGTGCGGTTCGCTCGATATCACTGTTCTTCATCGCCCTGAGGTTCTCGCTCGTCTTCCATCAGAGATGGGGTTTATCGCAGGTATCGCGCTCTTCCTTGCCGCGGCCGGTAAGTCAGCGCAGCTTCCGCTCTTCACGTGGCTCCCCGACGCTATGGCCGGACCAACGCCGGTCTCCGCGCTTATCCACGCCGCGACGATGGTAACGGCTGGTATCTACCTTATGGCTCGAATGTTTGGGGTGATTGAACTCGCTCCACTTGTTCCAGCGATTATTCTCTGGACAGCGTTCGCTACCTCAGCTATCGCCGCGATCATCGCCATATCTCAGAACGATATCAAGAAGGTCCTGGCGTATTCCACCGTGAGTCAGCTCGGGTTCATGTTCCTCGCGGTTGGAGTAGGGGCGTACAGTGTGGCTCTCTTCCATGTGGTGACCCATGCCTTCTTTAAGGCGTGCCTGTTTATGAGCGCCGGCTCGGTCATTCACGGATGCCACCACGAGCAAGATATGCGTCGCATGGGTGGCCTCGCGAAGTCGATGCCGCTTACGTGCCTCAGTTACGGTGCCGCGACGCTCGCTATCGCCGGTATTGCGCCGTTCGCCGGGTACTTCTCCAAGCACGCAATCCTTGAATCGTTGGCCCACGCCCACAATCCATACCTGCACGCATACAGCGAGCTTATCGGTCTGGGCGCGACAGCTATCGCTACCTGCACTGCGTTCTACATGACCCGTTCCTTCATCCTGACCTTCCTTGGGTCGTACCGAGGCGAGGGGCATCCACATGAGGCGCCGATCGTTATGACTGCTCCGGTGCTTGTGCTCGCGGGCCTCTCCGTCGTTGGTGGGCTTGTCTTGAACCATGGCTTCTTCACCTATCTCCAAGGGCCACTCCCGGCTGTCGCTGGGCACTCGGGTGGGGGAATCCTTGGGTACGTTCTTGGTTCTGTACCAGGACTCCTCGGTATCGCCGCCGCCTACGCGCTCTTCGTGATTGCGCCAGCGGTTAAGGATCAGATTCGAAAGGTGCTCTGGATCGGTGAGAAGCTCTCCTCTGGGAAGTTTTACCTCGACGAGGTTCTTGGCCTTGTGGTTATCGCGCCGATTCGAGCTCTCTCCGGTGTGACCTCCCGAGTTCTCGACCAGTCCGTATCGATCGGTACCGGTAACGCGATCGGCGGTATCAGCCGTGCGGTAGGGGAACTTACCTGTCGAATGACAACGGGGCAGGTAAGCACGTATGTTCTCTGGATGTTCGCCTCAGCGGCCTTCCTTTTGTATTGTTTTCTTCCGGTGAGGTAGTTTCATGACGATTCCGTGGCCGCCACTCTCTTCCCTGATCGTTGTGCCCGCGCTTGGTGCTCTTGGATGCTTAGCGCCGTGGTTCTCCGCTAAGATAGATACCAAGGCTCGCTTCGTGAGGGTCTGGGCTATCGGAGTTTCGCTCCTCACGCTCGTTATCCTTGCGGCCATCGCTCGAGCGGCAACCCTGTCCCACGGCGCGGTGTTGGGCCTGGAGGAGGCACACCAGTGGATCCCATCACTCGGTATTACCTACCATCTCGAGCTCGATGGGCTCTCTTTTGTCTTCTCTCTTTTGACAGCTGTTATATCCCTCGCTGTGATCGCTTGGTCGGCTAAGCCCGCGAGCGCTGGGGCAGGGTGGTACGCGCTTCTTCTCCTCGGTGAATCCACCGTGATGGGCGCGTTCCTCGCTACAGATCTTGTTCTCTTCTACATCTTCTTTGAGGCTATGTTGTTACCGGTGCTTGGAGCGATGGCGCTCTGGGGCGGTGCTCAACGCCTTAATGCCTCGCTCAAGTTCCTCATCTACACGATGGCTGGGTCCGCCCTAATGTTCCTCTCAATCCTGTATCTCGGATGGAACGCACAGGCGATGGGGCACACCTTGAACGGCAACTTCGCATTTGAGATTACGACCCTCGCCAACATGAAGATGCTGAATCCCATAGAGGAGCTCGTGCTTGGCCTCGCGTTCCTCCTAGCGTTCGCGATTAAGATACCGATGGTTCCCTTCCATGGATGGTTGCCCGATACCTATCGGGAGGCGCCTCACGGTGTCGCGGCCTTCACCGCTGCGCTCCTTGGTAAGGTTGGTATCTACGCTATCATCCGGTTCATGTGGCCACTCTTCCCGACCTTCATGGCGCAAGCTGGCCCATACCTCGCGGCCGCTGGAGCGTTAGCTATCGTGTTCGGTGCGCTCGTTGCTATGGCACAGAAGGACCTTCGTTCCCTTCTCGCGTACTCCTCTATCTCGCATCTCGGCTTCTGCGTGCTCGGTATTGCGGGTGTGTCCACCATGGCGATGACAGGGGCTGTGTTCCAAGCGGTGAGTCACGGTCTTATCACCGCGGCGCTTTTTTTGACGGTTGGCTCCGTTATCGATCGACAGGGATCTCGCGAGTTTGATCGACTCGGTGGATTGGCTCGCGCCATTCCGCTTACAGCGTTCTTCCTGATGGTCTTCAGTGTGGCGGCGGTGGCGCTCCCACTTACGAGCAGCTTCGTTGGCGAGTTCCTCATCATCGTTGGCTCCTGGAAGCTCTTCCCACAGTGGACAACGGTCGCGCTGCTCGGTGTGGTGTTGGGGGCGGTCTATACGTTAACCGCCTATCTTCGCACGATGTTTGGGCCGCTCCATGATACGGATCCTCGAACGGGAGGAGATGTTCGTGGATTCGACGTGGTTATTCTCGCTGGTCTCGCAGCGGCTATTATCGCGCTCGGTATCTTTCCTGCGGATCTGCTCGGCATGATTAGTCCCGCTGTGGAGGTAAGCGCGATTCAATCGGTGGTCGCTGATAGCAGCGTCGCGTTGGGTTTCTCTCGGTAAAGGATTGTACAGGTAGGTATCTATGAACGCGTTCGTTCCATTCGCTCCGGTTCTCGCTCTCTCGATAGGGAGTCTTGGATATCTTGTCTCGGGACAGTTTCTTGAGAGGGCTCGTCTGACCTCGCTCTTCGCGCTTGGGCTGATCGGCGCGGCTGCGTATCTCATCGTTGGACTTCTGCCGATGGCCCCAACGGTGCCTCACGGTTTCATCATCAACGACTTCTCAAAGTTCTTCGCGGTTCTCGCGTGTCTCGGCGCTTTTGTAAGCGTTATTGGAACCGCAAGCTCCCTCGCTGAAGAGAAGATAGGGATGCTCAGTGAGTACTACTTTTTGATGCTCACCTCGTTGTGTGGCGCCCTCGTGATGATCTTTGCGTCCGACTTCCTTACCCTCTTCATCGGGATAGAGGTTGCTTCGCTTGCGCTTTACTGCTTGTGCGGCGCCCGGGTAACGAAGGAGGCTTCATCAGAAGCTGCCCTCAAGTATTTCCTTCTTGGATGCGTAAGCTCCGCCTTTATGTTGTTCGGTATCGCGCTCTGGTACGGAGTAACTGGCGGACTCGCAATAGCGCCGATAAACTCCGCGGGGCCACTGGTCATCCTCTCATTTGTGTTGATGGTGGTGGGACTCGCGTTCAAGATCGGTCTCGCGCCGTTTCATCTCTGGGTTCCCGATGTTTACCAAGGTGCTCCTACCTCAGTAACAACGTACATGAGCTGTGTGGTCAAGGTCGCCGCCTTCGCTGCGCTCTTCAAGATCGCTCTTAATGCCTTCCAGCTCCCAACGGAATCGGCCATTGGCATCCTGTGGTTCCTCTCAGTGCTCGCTATGACGGTTGGCAACTTAGCAGCTCTTCAGCAACGGAGCGTGAAGCGAATGCTCGCGTACTCCAGCGTCGCGCAGGCGGGATATATATTGATCGGTCTCGTTGTTCTTGGGGACACCACCAGCGTTCTGGCCTCTTCTGTGTTCTACCTTACCGGCTACTGCGCGATGACTATCGGGGCGTTCACCGTGTTATCGGTTCTCGGCCCGGACGCCGATAGCGTTGATGATTTTAAGGGGCTCGTAAAGCGCAGCCCGTTCCTTGCCATCTCCATGACACTCTTCTTCCTCGCCCTCGCTGGGTTGCCCCCAAGCATGGCTGGCTTGATGGGGAAGGTCTACCTCTTCACCGGAGCGCTCTCGTCTAAGTTCTATGGATTGGCTATTATCGCGGTGCTCAACTCAGCGCTCGCGTGCGCCTACTACTTCCGTGTTCCAGCGGCGATGCTCTTCCAAGCCCCTCCAACGACTGAGCCTGTAAAGGTATCGGTGTTCTCAACCTTCGCGCTCACCTTCTGTGTCGCCGCTGTTGTTGGGATCGGTATCTATCCTGAGCCGCTAGTTGAGATGTGTGAAGCGGTCGCAGCGGTTGCGGTGGGATAAAACACGGCTATGCATTTAGGTTGCTCTTAGGTGGAGCGCAGAAAAGTGGCGCTACGCTACGTCGGGCGTCCTAATTTTGCGGGGCTTCGTAAAATCGAGTGGGTGCCCGAACATCTGGTGCAGCCCATCTGTTTGCTATCTGTTAGCTGGTGCCCCGAACATCTGGTGCAGCCCATCTGTTCGCTATCTGTTAGCTGGTGCAGACCAACTATTACCTCGATTAGGTAGTCGCTCGCATTATGCTTGTATTAAGATCATGGAAATGATTCAAAAAAGGCCTCTTCTTGGCGCGATGATTTAGTGTTTGACCATTTATGCCTAAAAACCGTCCGGCTTCTCGGCACCTAGATATACTAGTGCCTTTAGGCTCACCGCTTTATTAGCTAATAGACCTTAGAGAGCGTTGCTCAATCGAGGTATGGGAGGCCTAAAGCATCCTGGTGGCCATGGGACGTCCGTATGGCCTTGTTTCGTGAGAAGATAGCATTCCCTGCACTCACGGATGAAGCGGTGAAATGTATCCAGGAATGAAAACCGAAGCTCTTTACAAGATGCATACATAAATATCTTCCGGCTCTTCTTTTGAGGAACATACGCATCTGTCACGACAAACCCTTCAATTCGGCGCAGGGGAGTTTTCTTCGGAGCTAGTCGAGCTTCCTCTTGTCGAACTTCATGGATAATCCTCTGTCGTATCTTCTCAATCTCTATAGGGTCTAAAATATTAAAGGCTTGAAGCCATTTGAGAGGCATGACCCGGACTATGTTGCGCTCTCGAGAGGACGCTTTGTCCTTAATCCTAGCAACTAGAGAGCGCTCCTCGGAGAGGGATGGATTCACCTGTGAGAGTGGTCCCACATCAGGCTGTAGGACCCACGGCACCTCTTTTTCAGCAACTGCGTTAACATCAGCAGGAACGGACAGAAACTCTTTCCATGTATTACAACCGGTATACTCATCAATTGATCGGGCGAGTCCCGCGCGAACCGGATTTAGGTAAGTATAAACAACCCTAGCGATACCGGCTTCGAGATCGAGGACCTCGCCGATGTTGGTTCTTTTGTCCCAGATATTCAGTTGGGAAAGGCTTAAGAGACGCTTAAGAAAATCAGTAAGTTGTTTCTTCAATCGCTCGTGGAAATGGGTAAGTGCGGCACAATCCAGAGAGAATACCTGCATGTGGACATGGTTACTCATCCATACATAACTACAGACGATAATGTCTTCAGTGCGCAGTAAGCGTCCTATGATGCTTTCTATCAAAAGCGTTGTCAGGGCACGTGCAGGCAGGGGCAGTCCCCTGAGGGACCGAAAGCAAAGATCATACATCTTCTTACTTCGAGGCATTCTTCGTTTGCGCATAGTGCCCTTATATCGAGAGGACAGCGCAAATGTTTCGTATGTGATTTATGAAAGTTGGGCCCCACCAGTGTACGGGACCAGTGTATGGGGCGATGAAAGTTGGGCTGCACCAGTGTATGGCACCAGTGTATGGCAGCGATGAAAGTTGGGCTGCACCAGTGTATGGGCGATAAAAGTTGGGCTGCACCAGTGTATGGGGCACCAGTGTATGGCCAGGGCTGCACGAGTGTATGGCCAGGGCTGCACGAGTGTATGGCAGTGTATGCCGAAACCCGTGTATGCCCCTATCTCCCTGTCTGGTGCGGTGTTTCTTCGCTCGAGAGCCACTTGAGTGCCGCCTTGCCCTCAGGGGAGAGGACGTCGGGGGCGATAGTTCGCAAAATATCGAGTGCGCGCACCTTGTCACCTAGAGAAACGAGCGCCGCGGATCGCTCCTCTTGAATTCTAGAGTCCGTCGGTCTGAGTCCGTGCGCCTGTTCAAGGAAAGCAAGGGCAGATGATGCATCGTTTCGGCGCAGGAAGCACCGACCGAGCTCAAAGAGGGCCTCGATGTGATAGTGGGAGTTTTTGGGTGTGAGGGCCAGTAGGGCTTGCGCCTCGGCATATGCGGTCGCTATATCGTTACCATGGAGTGCCTTTTTCGTTAGGAGCGCGCGCCCTTCGGTCCAGTAGGGAAATCGGCGTATAAGAGCCCGCAACGAATCCTGCTCGGTGTTCTCCTCCTGGCGGTCACTCATGAGGGTAGGGGCGGTGCCCCGAGCTCTTTGCTCACGGGGACGCAATCGCCATAGAGTAGACGCGCAGAGATTACCTAAGAGGTGAGAGATTTGACGCACGTGTGTTTATCGCTATTTTGTGGTGGTTCCGTCTTGCACCTCTGCCTCGATCTCGAGGGGGAGGATCTGGCGATCGTCAGTTACACCTGATGGAAGCGCGGATTGAGCAACGCGAAGCTCTCGAAGCTGAGCGTTGTGAGCGATATCACGCTCCCGAGCTTTACCCATAACGGAGTCATCGGCCCAGAAGAGGAAGAGGCTCAAGCCGATAGCGGCGGCCCCCGCTCCAAGAAGCCATCTGAAAGCACCGTTCACTTCGTTAGTTTTGAGTTCCATAGATACCTATCGTATTGAAAGTGTTGCGAGTGTATACCTGGTCGCCGGCTTCGAGCAAGAGTGTACGCGTAAGTTGACGGTGCCGGATCATTTGAGGGAAAGTATAGAAAAAACAGCCTCTTGAGATTGCCTTTGCGCCTCATCATACTTCGAAGACAAGATTAAGGGGTACGGCCTTGAGCATGGGCAGGTATCTTCGTAGTGTTGGTCCCTTAGTTGGTCCAGGGAGTATGTTGTTATGATGTTGTCAGACGCGGATATCAAGCGGGTCATCGAGAGCGGCGAGCTCAAGGTGTCTCCTTATTCATCACGGTGGATTCGCTCCTCTGGGATCACCATGCACTTGGGGGCCGAACTCTTGAAGCCTCAGGCAGGGCACGTTGTTGATGTTCGCTCCTCTGGTCCGCCGCCGTACGATTCGATACTCATCACTCCCGAGCAGCCGTATGCTCTTCAGCCTGGTGAGTTTATCCTCGGGCATACCTTTCAGAATGTGACGGTAGGGAATTCCCTCGGTTTTATGATCGAAGGGAGAAGCACTCTGGCGCGCGTTGGGCTCACAATTGTGCAGACAGCAATGATGGTATACCCCGGGCACAGTGATCGTCCTGTGACCTTGGAATTGGCTAACCATGGACCGAACCCGATCCTTCTCTATCCGAAGATGAAGATCGCTCGAGTGGTTCTCTTCGAACTCAAGACTCCGAGTGCGGTGCGCTATGACGATACGGGCAAGTATCGATATCAACAGTCCGTTGGTATTCCGATCTACAACAACGAGATCATGAGTGACGACGAACTTGAGTAGAGCTTCTTCGCGTGTTGAATCCATCGCTTGAAAAAGATGTTCCCGTAGGCTCCGTTCCGCTGCGTGTCGTAGTTGACGCCGCGCTTCGCGCGGCAGAAGCTCGCGGTGAACGTGTTGTGATCGTTGGCGGATTCGTTCGTGATCTCCTCATGCAACGAGCCGTGGGCGATTACGATCTCGATCTGGTGGTGGAAGGGGATGGTCTCGCGTTTTCGCTCGCGTTGCAGAAAGAGATTGGTGGCGAGCGTCGTGAACACGTCAGCTTCCTCACCTCGAAACTCTTCTCGCCGTTTCGCTTCGAGAGCGGCGCAGCTCCGCACCTCTCTGAGGTGGATGTTGCTACCGCTCGCAGTGAGGAGTATTCCCGTCCCGGCGCGCTTCCCGTTGTAAGGCCGACTACTATTGAAAGCGACCTCTGGCGCCGTGATTTCTCAAGCAACGCCCTCGCCTTGCCGCTCTCCGCGTATCGAGACCTTCTCGCGGGGGTGCTTTCCTCCGGTGACTTGGCTGATCATATTATCGATCCGTGCGCTGGCTTGGTGGATATCAAAGGGGCGATTCTCAGAATTTTGCATCCACAAAGCTTCATTGACGACCCAACGAGACTATTTCGAGCGGTGCGCTACGTTGTGCGGCTCGCGTTCAATTTCGATCGTGCTACCCTTGCCGGATTCTATGAGGCAGTTCGTGGTGGCGCGTTAGCGACTTTATCGGCACGGCGAGTGTGGAACGAGGTCGTTACCGCTCTCGGAGAGCAGTATCCGGCGGAGGTTATTCAGGAGTTCGTCGAGCGGGGACTCTTCTCGCATCTGCCGATTGTCGATGAGGAGAGCGGTGAGGATGTGGTGGACGCGCTACGGGCTATCACTCCGTACCGTGCCTCGGTTGCCGAGCACGAGTTTCTTGAGGCAGGTAAGATCATCATACTCGCGTTTCTTCTGCAGGAGGGGCGCGACGAGATAGCGCAGGCAACAAGTGAGGGGACTCGCATGATCCGACGAGCCAAGGCTTTAGTTGATGGACAGCTTTCCTCCTCTCTGCAATTAGGGGCGGACGCTCTCGCGATGTACGGACTCCTGCGAGATAAGGTGTTTTTGGAGCACCTCACTAAGAGGAGCGGCTCATGAGTAAGATCTCTCAGGTTCTGTTCGAGGCACTGCAGCGACGCTATCCCCACGTTGAGGTTTCGCCGAGGGCGCGTTTCTTGCCGATGCTCGACCTCTCAAAGGGCGAGATGAGTTCAACCGCGGCTATCGAGGTCGCTCGAACCCTTCGAGGGGATGCGCTCGCTATCGCGGGAGATCTCGTCTTGGATCTTGAGCAGCACGTTCCCGAAGGGTGGAGTGTAGTGGCGGGATATATTATTCTCACGCACACTCCGAATGACATCCTTCGTGAGGAGGCAAAGCTTGGCGAGGAGGTCTTCAATGCCTCTGTCGCCGGGTTCGGCCAGCGCACTATCATCTGCCTCGTTCCTGACTCGACCACCCCCGTGTACGCGCGCCTTCGATTGATCGCGTGTAGCGCCATGCAGGCGTTGCTTGCTGTCGCGTTTGAGGGGGGCTGCCGACTCGGGTTCGAGCCTGAAGCGCCGCGGTTCGTGTCGACTCAAGATGAGGTTATCGATCTCGTACAGGATGCAGTGGTCCGCTGCTTCCAAAATGAAAGCGAGTCCCGTTTCGTGTTTGGTGTTCCTCATGAATTTTTAAGTCGTGAGGCTCCCGTGGTCGTATGGAGCGCACATCACTACCACGATCGACTCTCACGCGAGGTGAAGCAGTGGTTTGTGGAGACTCGAAATGCCGGCACCTGCATTCTAAAGATTCCGTCGGATGGATGGCTTCTGAGTCGCGAGCGCGCTCTCGCTGAGTTACTCTCGTTGTCGGCCCTTAAGAAGGTTGTCCGCCATTTGACTGGGCGGGAAGCGTGGCTTCGGTGGATTCATCACCTCGCGTCTTCGATCCCCTCTGGCGATCTCGATCCCGCGGTCGCGCTCTATGACGAGTGCGCGTCTCCGCGGTGGAGCCTTCAGGTGCTTCATCAACGTGTCTGTCAGTTGGTCTTGCCACACACGATTAAAAGTCAGCCGCACCTGCGTGATTGCATTCTTTCGCTCCCGTTGCGAGAGCGCGGGTTATTGTTGAGTTCGCTGTTTCTTCCGGCGCTTACCGCTCGAGCTGTTCGGGAGGGAGAGGTGCTAGCGTGGAGTACAGTGGCCGAGAGCTTCGCGGCGCAGGCGCACGGGTTGTTGAACGCCCCTCACTATCGCGTGGCCCTTCAAAAGGGCGATTTCTCACCTGAGGTGATGCAGATAAACGCTGGTCTAGTACTCGGTGTTGTCGGTATACTATCGGCAATAACGGAGGGCTAATGCGCAGGTCTTCAGCAGAGCAAGCTTCACACCAAAGTTCCGGACCCGGGCGGGGATTGACCCAAGGGTTCCGTATACGTCCCACAGATGATAACGGGAGGAAGTTGATGACGACGAGACGTGGTACTAGTCGGGTCTGGGAGATCCGTTTAGGGGCTCTCCAGGTGGTTGTGTGGCTCGGGCTTGCTATCGGGGCCGTGTTCGGGGCGTATTTCATCGGATTCTTCTCCGGTCGGTACGTAGGCTTTGAAGCCGCTCGTACAGCTTCAGGTGTAGAGGCTCCCAAACTCGCTCTCAACGAAGAGTTCCCCGAGAGGACTAAAAAGGGATGGGACGACGTATACGGCCAGCTTGGGGGGTCGGCCGTGGTAGGTTCCGAGGAGAAGAAGTCCGCGGAGGGAGTAAAGCCGCAGGTCCCAGTTCAACGGATTGTGAAGGCTGTGCAAGAGAGTCGACAAGAGGTCGCTCAAAAGGCTCAGGAGGTTGCGTCTGGGGTCGTGGCAAAGCGTGATGCGATATCCGATCCGGAGGCCATTTTCAATCAGGACCTCGGTGGTTCGCAGCCGGTTGTTGATGAATCGCCAGCCAAAGAGATCTCCGGTACGGGTGGGCAGGTCCGCGTTCTCGGTCGAGAGGCGGATGTCGTAGAGGCAACGGGCGCTGAGCTTGAGGCCCCAGCAAAGGAGGTCGTGACCAAGAAGGCCCCCGTCGTTGATGCCCCTCCCCCTGCCAAGGTTGTAAAGCCGGTGGACACGAAGAAGGAGAAGGTAAGTGTCGTGAAGCGCCTTCCGAAGGGATACTTCGCACAGGTCGCCGCTCCAAAAACTAAGGTTGAGGCTGAGGATCTCGCTCGCAAACTCAGACAATCTGGCTTCCCCGTAGTTCTCGAAGATAACAGTACGGGACGATCCCCTTTCTATCGGGTTATGGTAGGCCCCGAGGACAATAAAGTTCAAGCAGATCGGATGCTTGGTCAGCTTAAGCGAGAGAAGTACCTGGACGGTAAGATCTTCGTGCGGCAGGTTAAGTAGGGGACCCTGATATACACTTTTCCTCTATTTGATTGAGTTAGCGGCTCTGATCTCCGATATTTACCGATAGGAGCGTCCTGGGGGGTAGGTGCACACGGTGTGCCCTCCTGGTCGGTGTCCCGGAAACTTTATACAACCGCTCATGACAACGTCAGACCAACAAAGAGGATTAGACCTCTCATCAATACGGTGTGCCGCAGGGACAGACGTTGGTATGCGGCGTGACGAGAACCAAGACTCCTTTGGGGTCGTGCGCACGCCATATTTTCAAGGGTTCTTTGTCGCAGATGGGATGGGAGGAGTTAAGGGAGGCGCTATCGCCTCGCGGCTCGCCATCTCGGTGTTGGAGCAAGATCTTCCATCTCTTGGCAGCTCTATAAGTCAAGAGGCGCTCACCTCAATCGTGGGCATCGCCAATGCGAAGATATTCGAGCAGGGAACCGCGCAGCCGGATCTCGCCGGTATGGGAACCACCTTGGTCGGATTGGTATTCACTCCGACCGGTATGCTTGTGATTAATGTGGGAGATTCGCGCGCCTACAGGATACGGGGCGATTCGATCTCCCAGATATCCGAGGACCATACCCTTGTGCGAGAGCTTGTTCGCTCCGGCGCTATCTCAAGCACGGAAGCCGATCATCATCCAGTCTCTCATATGTTGACCCGTTCACTCGGGCCTCTGGCGGAGGTGATGGTGGAGTGTCGTCGAGAGCGCGACGACCCCCAGGAGGGAGATATTTACGTTCTATGCTCGGATGGCTTGTATAACTTTGTTCACGACCACGAAATATTGGATGTTGTTCGGCAGAACCCACTTGATGACGCGAATCAGGTTCTTGTTAATCTTGCGAATCGACGGGGTGGAACTGACAACATCACCGTCGTAGTCATTTCCATCGGTGAGGTAGGCGGACGTCGACGCGGGCAAGATTATAGAAAGGCACGGGCTGCTTCGAGTACCGAAACTCAGGATAGCGATGACGATCTTACTTCCGCAACCTTCGAGTTACCAAGCGCCGCGCCTGGCGGGCGGGATAATTCGTCGAGGGCGGAGATCTCCTCAGCCGTTGTAGCTCCTCAAGTGCAGGAGCCCAGGGACTATCACGCAGAACGGGAAAGTCTCAAGGAGCGAAAGCGTCGCATTTACTACCAGAGTCAAGGGGTGCCCGTGACGTTGATGCTCGGCGCCGCTGTGGTTTTTGGTCTTGTGGTTGGGGATGTCGCTCGTCGGTGGGGAGGCTTTCCTGACTTTGTTTCGATATTCGGTGGTGGATCGTGGTTCTCGCGGGAAGAACGAGGTGGACCGGTCACGAAGTTTGATGACCTCACCAAGGAGCTCGCGCTCAATCGCGCGCAAGGGGGAGCCCGAGAGGGATTGCCAGATATCGCGCGTCGGGTCGGAGGGATAGATTCCGCAGCTCGGGGAAGAACAGTACAGTCGAACGGCCTCACTCTCAACCGTTCCACCCTTGAGAGCGCGGCCACGAAGCTAGAGACCCAGCTCACCATGCTCTCGTCGGCGAGCCCCGATGTGGCAGCCGCGTCGCTCCAACGAGCGCAGTCACAACGTGACGGGCATGCTCGGGAGCTAAAAGAGATCGAGTCTCTGATCGATATCGCTTCTCGTAAGCTTTCGTTGTGGTTCGGACGAAAGAAGAAAGCTGAGAGCGGAGGACAGGAACTTTTTCAGCCCGGTGGAGACATGGAACGGGTGGGAGCTGTGTCGGATCGCGTGAAGCGCAAAGCCGCTGAATGGACCGAAGCCACCTACCGGTTGCAAGCCAAGCAGGATGAGTTTGAATTGTACCCCTCCAATAACGACCTTCGTCGGGAGGTGGAGCGTTTGTCGGAGGCTCGCGCGCATCTTCACGATAAGCTTCGCGAGGAGGTCGGTATCGCTATCGACGGAGTATTAGCTGATACCTATCGCCAACTCGAGGAATTAAAAGCTCGTCGAGATATCGTGGCGGCCCAAGCGAACAACGCGCAGGAGGAGGTCGACTTTCTTAAAACGGTCGCCAGTCCTGATGAAAACGAACGCGCCTCGCTTCGTAAACGCTTAGAGGGTGAGCTGGGTGATATCCGAGAAGCGATCACCGAGTTAAAGGGCCACTAAAAGGGTGGTAAAAGATGATGTGCTGTTGCGCATTTCGATAGTGCGAATGCTGCTTTGTTGGAGCTGCCGACAAAATCATCCACGTATCTCAGACCTCGGCGAGCTTAGTCGAGTCGTGGATGCCCATCCGGTTTTTTCGTCGTCTCCACCTCGTTTGGTTAAAACTCTCAAAATGCTCATGAGGGAACCTTTTTCACCATCCTGCGAGAGCCTCTCGTTTCTCCAGAGATACCAGAATGTTACCAGTCCCTTCGGCTTCGGTGTGGCCGGGGGTAAAACCTAACCAGCGATTTCCTAATCACACGGTCTTTCACTGGAAAGGAATGAAGGGGCGGGGTATCCTTACGCCGCAGTTCTAACGTGCGTATTGAGGTAGAGTCTCCCTATGAAAAAATGTGCTCTTTTGAGTGTCTCCGACCGAACCGGCCTTGCGGAATTAGCCGTCGCCCTCCACGACGCGGGGTATGCCCTTCTTGCGACATCGGGCACCGGTAAGGAATTGGATGAGGCGAAGATCCCATGGACCTCAGTTGAGTCGTACACCGGACTCGCGGAGCTTCTCGATGGTCGAGTAAAGACGCTCCACCCTAAGATTCATGGAGGAATCTTAGCCCGACGAGATCAACCTCATCATGTGAAGCAGATGGAGGAGGCGCAGATCGGGCCAATCGATGTGGTTGTCGTTAATCTGTATCCCTTCCTTAAGTATGTGCAGAGTGAGAAAGCCTCGAAACCTGAGGAGATGATCGAGCTTGTGGATGTTGGTGGTCCAACGATGATCCGCGCCGCGGCAAAGAATCACGCCTTCGTGCTTCCCCTCATAGATCCTGCTGATTATAACGAGGTCATAGCGGCCCTGGCAGTGAAGAAGGGAGGGGATCCGTTCTCACTTGAGATGCGTCGTCGTTTGGCGACCAAGGTTTTCGGGACCCTCTCTCAGTATGACCGAGCTATCGCACAGTATTTCGGAGGACTTGTTGCCGGTGATCACGGAAACGCCGCGCAAGCTGAGCTTCCCTCTGAGTGTACCGTGACCCTTTCCAAAGTTACCGACCTTCGGTACGGAGAGAATCCTCACCAAAGGGCGGCGCTTTATGAGGCGAAGTCAGACGCCTTAACGCTCTTCTCAGGTCCGAAGTGGGAGCAGTTGGGTGGCAAGGAGTTGTCCTACAACAATATGCTCGATCTCGATGCTGGAATACGACTTCTTTCGGATCTTCCTTCTGAGCGCACCACCGTGGCGATCCTCAAACACCTCAACCCATGTGGTGTGGCGGTTGGGAAGTCAGTAGTTGAGGCGATCGAACGAGCGAAGGAGTGTGACCCTCGAAGTCATTTCGGTGGCGTCTTGGTAAGTAATCGTCCCGTTGATAGAGCTGCAGCTGAGGAGATTCGAGGCGACTTCGCTGAGCTGGTGCTTGCGCCTGATTTCGTTGATGGCGCGCTCGATGTGCTTCGCACGAGTAAGAACCTACGAATTCTCAAGGTCGATGTCTCAACGCTCAAGGGATTCGACGCGCGGACGGTAGCGGGCGGAGTGCTTGTACAGGAGCCCGATATCGATCGTTCCCGCATAGCGCACGCGGCGCTCGCCTCGTCTCGCACACCATCTGACGAGGAGTTGGCTGACCTGGAGATCGCGTGGCGTATCGTAGGTCACGTGAAGTCGAATGCTATCGTGCTGGTTCGTGACGGTCTTCTGATAGGGGTCGGCGCTGGACAGATGAGCCGTATCGATTCCATAGAGTTGGCTATTCGGAAGGCAAAAGCGCACGGTCATCTCCTTAATGGCGCTGTGGCCGCTTCGGATGCCTTCTTTCCATTCTCTGACTCCGTGGAGACACTCGCCGCTGAGGGGATCACGTGCGTGGTAGCGCCCGCGGGCGCGCGCAAGGATAATGAGGTGAAGGCCGCCGCGACTGCGAAGAACATTTCGCTCTTCTTCGCGAGCGATAGACACTTTAGGCACTAAAAGGGATCTCATATGAAAGTTCTTGTAGTTGGAAGCGGTGCGCGAGAGCATGCGATCTGTTGGCGCCTTGCGATGTCGAAGCAGGTCTCGCACGTGACGTGCGCCCCAGGAAATGCGGGGATCGCGACGTGCTGTGAGGTGGTTCCGATTGCGGCTACCGCGGTGAACGATCTCCTCGCGCTGGCGCGTGAAAAGGGGATAGATCTCACGGTTGTTGGACCGGAGGTCGCTCTTGAGGCGGGGATCGTGGATCTCTTCCAGGCGAATGGCAAAGCCATCGCCGGTCCGTCACAAGCGGCGGCACTCCTTGAGAGCTCAAAGGCGTTCGCCAAAGAGGTGATGGTGGCCGCTGGAGTTCCTACGGCCTCATACGAAGTGTTCACTGCGGAGCGAGAGCTTCGTGAATACTGCGCAAAGAAAGGTGCTCCGCTTGTTCTGAAAGCTGACGGCCTCGCCTCAGGAAAAGGTGTCTTTGTGGTGACTGACGCTCAGGATTTTGAGCCCGCGTTTCAACAACTTTTCGGACCACTTCATGCGGAACGGGTGGTTGTGGAGGAGTTTCTTGATGGCGTTGAGGTCAGTTGCATCTTCGCGTGTAATGGACGTGACCTGATTCCGCTTTCGCCCGCGCACGATTACAAGCGTTTGCGAGATAACGACGAAGGCCCAAATACCGGTGGAATGGGATCTGTGTGTCCTTCCCCCCGCATCTCAGGGGCTGAGCTTGAGTGGATCCAGGATCGGTGTGCCGCTCCGATTCTCACGGAGATGGCTAAGCGAGGAACGCCGTTCTCAGGCTTCCTGTACGCTGGGCTCATGGTTCCCCGTGACGCTGCCCGTCGCCCTGAGGGAATTCGCGTTCTTGAGTACAATACTCGACTTGGGGATCCGGAGTGTCAGGCTATCTTAGTTCGTCTGGCGAGTGAGCCAACGGAATTATTCGAATGGATAGCTGGCGTCCGCGTGGAGAAGCCGACGCTGTCATGGCGGCGGGAGGTAAGCACCTGCGTCGTGATCGCTTCCGATGGCTACCCCGAAGGGGTGTCGAAGGGAGATGAGATCGCAGGGGTTGACCTCGCAGTGCTCGTTCCCAACGCAATTGTGTTTCATGCCTCAACCTCTGTGAACGAAGCGGGGCGCTTAGTATCAAATGGCGGACGGACTCTAAGCGTGGTTGGATTAGGGAATGATGTGGAGGCCTCTCGACGGGTGGCCTACAAAGCGGTCGACCTGATTCAACTACGGGGACGTCGCGTTCGTAGAGATATTGGGAGCTAGGGAGCGATGATAAAATTCTGGCTTGGTTTTCTTGTCGGGATCCTCGGAGTTTTAGTGATCCAAGAGCGGGCGGAGGCGGCTGACGTTAAGATCGTTGATTCCGCCGGCCTAATACGAGGGGTTCGAGTTGTTCGAGATTCCTCGCGGGTCACGGTATCCCTGACTGATCCGAAGGGGGCGCGTGGCGAATGCGTCGCGACGAACGTTGATGGCATCGCCTCCGAGCGTCGAGAAACTATCTCCTCAAAAGGGGAGTGTGTATTTAACGGACTCCCCGCAGGAACCTGGCAGGTAACCGTAGCGGGTGGAGCGCGATGGCGAGTGCGAATCGATGAGTAGCTCCTGGCTCTCGCTCTACTCGGCCGAAGAGGCGAATTCTCAAGGAAGCGAAAAACCGTTCGGCAACCTGGTGAGTCGAAAACAAGCTTTCCGGCTCATGGAGGGGGGACATCGCTTTGATCTCGTCGTCTTTGGATGTGGTCTCTCCGGTATCGCTGTGGCGCGAGAAGCTGCCCTTGAGGGAGCTCAAGTGCTTGTGATTGAACCGGGATACCCCGGTGACCACGCGTGCGCATGGCGGGAGTGTATTTTAAGGGATCTCTCACGAGCGCCGTGGAGTCTCGTAAGAGGGGGTGCCACGCTGCGGAAGGCTGTAACCTCACTTGCCCCGCACTTGGCGCGGGCGAGGGGATGCGACCTCTCCGTATTTCGGGGGCTGGGTGCTCGCCTCGTGTTGCGCTCACTCCGTTCGATAGCGAGCGATCTTCCCGAGTCTGATGGACTGGGCTGTATTCCTGATGTGGATGAACGGTTGCTCATTCGAGAGCTGACCCTTGCGGCCCGACAAGAGGGGGTGATCGTCATGAGCGCAACGACCCCAGGTTTTGTCGAGCGGGATGTTGAAAGCGCCACTTTTCGTGTCGCGGTGCGAGACCTTCTATCCGAAGAGCAGGTGGTAATTCGTGGTGGTGGGCTCTTTGTTGATCCAACCTTCTCTCAACCGCTGGCGAGTCGCATTGGCACGCCGATAACCAAGATAGTGCCGCTGAGCAGGCCTCATGTAGTCGTTGTGTGTTCCGTCGCGGGGGACGACCAGGTTGGGCGTGCGCGACTTCTTAAGCTCCCCGGCGGGCGCGTCGGCACGCTCTGCCAACTGCAACCTGGCATCGTCGAGGTCTGTCTCCTCGATGTGGAGGCGAGAGCTGACGAGGAAACCCTATCGAACCTCGCGCGCTTCATTTGTGAGGGGGCGGGATATACGGTGGAAGGTGAGATCAGTTGTCGGCGAGTGGGTGCTGTGTACGGTGCAAGCGTAACCATCGAAAATCGTCGCGGAATACTCCTCCCTCATGAAGCCGCTCCCTGGAACGTGCTACGTGTGATTACGAAAACCCTCGCCTATGTTGAGAGTGATGGCGGTTCACGGCGGGTGAGACGTCCTTTGCCGGGAGAGTGGCGTGGTTCCGAGCGAGAGAGCTTCATTCAATCAGCTTGGGGCGCTGGTGTATCTGAGAGCGTTATCACCGATGTTCTCACGCGTTGGCAGGGGCGGGTGCGATATATCCCCGATATGGAAAGAGGTTTCGAGGAGGTGTGTCCCGGGGTTCTTCGAGGCGAGATTGCGCTCGCGGTCGCAAGTGATCAGGTAACCTCGCTTGAGGACCTCGTGTTTGGTTCCCTCGCGCTCTCTAGAAAGCCGGGGTGGCGAGAGCTAGTGAAGCCTTTAGCCGAAGCGTTGGGTGAGACGGGAGCTGTTGACGCACATGGGCTGGATGTTGAGCCGCTGCTCGCGTCGATGTCACTTTCTTTTCCACCAAGCGGGGCTCATCGACGGGGGAAATTTTGCTGAAGCCGGGCTAGTGCCCCACAGAGCATAGAAATGACCCGAATTAATTTTGCTGAAGCCGGGCTAGTGCCCCACAGAGCATAGAAATGACCCGAATAGCCTGAACTCGAAAACGCACAAGCGATAAGAAACGAGGGATGAAGATCCTGATAATCGGGACTATAGATACACGAGTGCCCTGCGAGTCGGAGAACGCAATAATCCAAGGCACAGAAAAACTAGCAACCGAGCAAGTTGGCGAGCTTCGGCATCGATGGCGGATACAAGCCTGGGGGAT
>JBDLRS010000110.1:0-13891 GCA_039799965.1 Pseudomonadota bacterium | reverse complement strand
ATTAGGGGGTTTATCTCAACTGCAAAAAAACGAGGGCTAAATACTCTCACAGCTCTGGCTGACGTGCTGCGCGGCAAATCGGTCTTCGCTCATGCTGCTGATACCGGGTGAATAGTAACTTAAAAACACTCAATTGATGGAGCGCGAAGGGTTGCTGTCTTTCCTTTCAGAGCGTCCGCGGATGATTGTTAGCGCTGAACTTCCCTAATTTTATGTGATGTTCCCCTAGGGCATCTCCCCCATTCTGCTAACCCCTAGAAACATCTGGATTAAAAAAGGGCAATAACCGAAAGTGTATCTGGAGAATAGCATCGACTTTGCGAAGGAGCGCATAGTGGATGAAGAAAAGCTCGGCAAATGGGATTGAGCTCAACGAGATTAAAGTACGACCGGATACGAGCCCGCACGAGATAGACGACGTAGAGACGATCCTCAGCAGGCGTCATCCGCTTGGGAGCCGCAACTCTCAAAATGCTCACTTCGGAACCCTTTTTCACTACCCTGCTAGTGATCTATCCGGTGGACGTTCTACGTAGCTGGACAAAAAATCTTGGCTCATCGTGGAATAGAGTGGGTGCCAACAAGCACAGAGGTAACGCAAACCCTTGTTTTGGCGCATACATAGCGCCCTTTCCACGTGAACGTGCTCGTGCTCGTGCACGTAAACGTGAACGTACCCGGTTGACCAGCCTGCTAGAGGAAGCGGGGAACTCGTGGATCAGTTCAAGCGCATCTTTCTCGATAGTGCTCAACATTGCGGAAGGTTCCGGCAAGGCCAAACAAGCAGACAAACAGCGCTATTTCTCAATAGCACGGGGATCCGTAATGGAGTGTGGCGCTCTCTTTGATCTGTTAAACGCTCTAAAGTATGTCTCCCCCGACGAGTATCTGTTCGGTTATGTGGGATTCGACAGTATCGCGCCGGAAAGCGTTTGCTTACAAGGATTGCAGCCATGCTTTCCAAGCTATGCTTCGGGTACGTTTACGTGCACGAGCACATCGGGATAACACCGAGCCCTACCCACCACTCGATTTCACGAAGACCCATTACATGAAGTCTGATATTGAATGGTGCCCAGAAGAGGACTTGAACCTCTACGACATTTCTGCCACCAGCCCCTTAAACTGGCGTGTCTACCATTCCACCACCTGGGCGTAAGAAGGTCTGCGTTGTCTCAACGCGGAGGCCGAAGTTACTTCGGAACGCTAGCGCCGTCAACCGCCGCAGGAGGCTGAACATCACTTTTTTGCTCAGTTTTTTTCTCGCCGGCTTGAGTCGCAGGCTGCTGCTGCCCCTCAGTACTACCACCCATAACGGAACCAGCTACGGCATCTACTTTGGCCGCTCCACGACCGCCCTCATTAAGCGCCAGCCTAACGAGCCCCACAGAGGTGAGCATGAACGCTATAGCTATAAAGGTCGTCATCCGTACCAGAAGCGAAGATGCCCCACCAACTCCAAAAACCGTACCAGCGCCACCGCCCCCCATCACAGCGCCGGTGTCAGCCCCCTTCCCCTGCTGTAACAGCACGAGAATAACGAGCACGATGGCCAAGAGAACGTGGAGGGTGAGGACTGCAGTATACATGGTCTCTATCCTTGAACGATGACTGACGCTAACCCTAGCACTTGATGGGGTGAAGGGCTAGTACCGGGAAATAACGTTAATTCACCACCTTAAGACCCGTATCGCTCTTTCGCTTCTCGTTAAGCATGACGACGACCTTGCGAGCCACATCAAGGAAGATATCAGCAACCCTCCCCTCCCCAGCCGCGACCGGAGTACCGGCATCGCCACCCTCTCGAATAGCGGGGTCGATAGGAAGCTGAGCCAAAAGCGGAACACCGAACTCCTTAGCGGTACGCTCTCCACCACCGCTTCCAAAGATCGGCATCACCGAACCATCGGGCATTGGGAGTCCGGACATATTCTCGACGATACCGAGCACATCCACGTTCACCTTTTTGAGCATATTGATCGACTTGCGGACGTCGGCGAGCGCTACCTCTTGCGGGGTCGTAACCACCACAGCGCCGGCGAGCTTCACCATCTGTGAGAGCGAGAGCTGCGCGTCGCCCGTTCCTGGGGGCATATCGATAATCATGTAATCAACCACACCCCAGTTCACATCCTCGAACATCTGGTGCAGCGCTTTGTTGAACATCGGGCCACGCCAGATAACCGCGTCATCTGGATGCTTCAAGAAGAATCCAAGCGAGATGTACTTAATGCCGTACTTCGCTGGAGGAATAAGCTTCTCCTCGTGGTCAGGAACAACCTGTCCGCCACCGAGCAAGGTAGGGATACTTGGGCCGTAGAAATCGCTATCGATAAGCCCGACCTTCGCGCCCGTTTTCGCGAGCGCGATAGCGAGATTGACCGCTACCGTTGATTTACCAACGCCACCTTTCCCTGAAATCACTGGAACGATCTGACCGATACTCGACATAGCTACACTCCCATCTCTTGAGATACCCCATCTTCTTCGACCCGCTCATACCCCGGCACCGCTGGTTGCACCCAGTCCTCGCCGTTATGCGCTCGCATCGCTTCGCGCTCAAGCAGCGTCTTCGGGATTAACGAATCAACAACCTCCCACGGAAGGAGCTCAGAGAACCCGATCCGTCGTGAGACATAAAAATCAACTGGCGGCACCCCGGCTACGATCTCACGGTCCGTGCGCCTCATAAGCCACTTCCAGCTCTCGCCCTGCCGCTCCGCTTCTAGAAGGAGCTTACCAACTCGGCGGTCGCCCCGCGAGAGGAGCCCTTGGAAATAACTCTCTTTCGGAGGCTCAAACCGGAATTCGAGGTTAGGAACCTTCAAGACCTGCTTTCGAAGCCGTTCGATCTTTTTCTCCAAGGTTTTTGGATCAAGCATCGGCTCCCACTGGAACGGAGTCGAGGCTTTTGGAATGAACGGATTCACCGAGAGGGACACCCACCCCATCTTTCCGGTCGGACGGGAGATCTCAGTCACCGCGTCTCGCACCGCGATGGCGAGCTTCGCGATAGCGTCGATATCCTCGTCGGTCTCGGTCGGAAGTCCAACGATGAAGTACAGCTTATACCCACGGATACCCGCCTCCGCGAGTTCACGAGCGGCGTTTATGACCTGCTCATTCACGACACGCTTACCAGCGGCGCGACGAAGACGATCACTTCCAGCCTCAGGCGCGAGCGATACGGTTTTGTATTCACTCTCAGAGATGCTCGCGGCCAGCGCGCGGGTCACCTTCTGGGACATGATCGAGCTGAGCGAGGCTCGCCCGCCCTTTTCGGCGACAGTTTGAGCCAACTTTGAGATCGCTTTGTGAGATGACACAGAGGCGCCGACGAACCCGATCGCTTCACTCTGTTCAAGACCCACCTGCACGGTATCCTGCAGTGTCTCCTCGTTACGCTTACGGATCGGTCGATAGATGTAGCCAGCAACGCAGAAGCGGCATCCCATCTCACACCCACGCCCCGTCTCCGTGAGAAACATATCCTTGAATTCGGTCTCAGGGGTAAGGATCCGACTATGGGTCTTGAACTTTGAGAGGTCCTTAACGAACCGACGTCGAGGCCGCGCGGGAACGTCGTCCGGAGATTCGTACCGATTCATCGTACCATCATCGTTGTACTGCGGCTGATAGAAGCGTGGAACGTACACGCCATCGATCTGCGCAAGCCCTTTCAGGAGCTCCTCACGAGACCATCCCTCACTTTGCGCCTTGTGGAAGACATGTACAAATTCAGGAAGGAGCTCTTCAGCCTCTCCGATCACAATCGCGTCAAGGAAATCCGCGATCGGCTCTGGATTTAAGGTCACCGCAGTCCCGCCAGCAATCAGCAACGGGAATCGAAACTTCGCCTCACGGGCCGCCTCTTCGCGCTCTTGCCACGAACTAAAGAGGAGCCCTTGATTATTGAGCATCTTCAAGAGGTGCGCATAGTCGGTCTCAAAGGACATGGAAAACCCGAGGATATCGCAATCACCAAGGAGATTGTTGTTCTCGAATGACCGCCACTTCGTCGCGGCAACCTTCTCTGAGTCGTGGTCCTCAGGAAGGAACCCACGTTCAATCAGAACGCGCGAATCACGTGCGAGGATGTCATATACAGCCTGAAATCCGAGGTTCGACATCGCCACCCAATAGTTGTTGGGATACGCGAGATGGAACTTCACATCGCCAGCGCTGTTGCTGTAAGGCACTACATATCTCTCAAGGGCTTTGAGCTCTTTGTTCGTGGGATTCTTTAGCTTCGCTCGTTGAGTACTCACAACTTTGTCCGTCCTTACTTTCTTGGCGTTGGCGAGACGGCTGGCGTGTTTCGCGCCGCGACCTTCTTCCGCTCCGTGAGATTCGAGTACCTATCGAGATTTAATTCAGCACCCTTCACACCAGGTGCCGCAACGATCGTCTGCCGCTTTGAACCCTGAGGGTGGATGGTGTAGGAAAATAGATCTCGCTTAACGACCCGCAAGTTCTCATCGAGTTGACGCGCCTCGACATTAACTGAGTAGGTATCCGTAGTGGAGTTGTTAAAAACCTTCAACTCCAAGTGACCCTCCCGTACCTTGGAGATAGAGCCACTCAACGGAGAGACCTCGCCTCGTCGCAATTCATCAAAGCCAAAAGGTTCTGGAGCGGTGCTCACGGCGCGGCCGGTGTTAAAGGTCGAAGAAAGGTTTCCAGACCTCGGCAGATCTTTATCCGGCGTCACCTCCGCGAACGAAACGCGAGAGCTGATCAGCGCAACACACATAACGAGGGCGCGTATGATTCGGTCCATGAGATCCCTTTCTGGGGCATCAAAAACCCCTTGCGAGTACACGCAGTTATACGGTAAGAACACCGCTGGATTTTACCAGGTACCCGATCCCTTCACAACGTAGGAGACCTTGATGAGTATAATCATCAGCTTAGTAGCGTGCCCCTCCCCGGAGGTGGCCTCCGCCCTTGCGAAACTGCTGGTCGATCGAGAGCTTGCGGCGTGCGTTCAAGCGCTTCCCGCCATGCAATCGGTCTATCGATGGAAGGGGGAGGTTTGTATCGATCAGGAGTCCCTTCTCATCATTAAGACCACCAGCGACCTAAAAGATGAGGTTCAAAGGACGATCGAGGAGCACCATCCGTACGAGGTTCCGGAGTTCGTGGTGATTGAGGCCAGGGATGTGTCTGAGAGGTATGGTGCGTGGTTGAGGGCGAATGTGAGAGGGAGACAGGATTAGCCCCTCACCGCATCTTAATCCTACCGCCCCCGAAACCCACGACCGTCAACGATAATATTAGGACCTCCGTATCCATTTCCCCCAAGGTTCTGAGGGGTCGGCTGTGGATTAACGGGAACGGGCCCAGCACTCGACCATACCCGCATCTTCTGTCCGTTCTGCGTTACGACCTCTTCGCCGGGCAAAACTGGAGGAAGTCGATCATCGTCTTGTCTGGTGGTAGGCTTATCGTTGTTATCGCTGATAGTACCCGCGGTGGCCTCACCGGCACCCCCCTGATCGGCGAACGCTACACCGCATGCGGCGATAGACGCGAATAGAACTCCCGCAAAGAAAAAAGCCGACCGCGCCTTCATGAAGCCCCCCTCGAAAAGTGTCGCTAAAACGATATAGTCAGTGTAACGCCTTGTACACTAAGATGCACCTGGAATGACAAACAAAGGAAAAGTTACAGTTCTTCTCTCAGGGCGCGGCTCTAACCTTAAGGCCCTGATTCAACAGCAGAGAGGATACCGCGTCCACCACGTCATCGCCGATAAGGCGGACGCTGGAGGGTTAGCTATCGCCCGGGAGGCAAACATTCCAACCACCGTTGTGATACGCCAGGAGCATCCATCACTGGCGGCGTTCAAAGCAGCGGTCCTGAGCGCGGTCGAAGCGACCGATCCTCATCTGGTAGCTCTCGCTGGATTCATGGTGGTGGTGCAGCCCGAGTTCGTAAATCGATTTCACGGAAAACTGATTAACATTCACCCCTCTTTGCTTCCACACTTTCCTGGACTCAATACGCACGCGCGCGCCCTCGAAGCGAATCATACGGAGCACGGATGTACGGTGCACTTCGTCGATACCGGGGTGGATACCGGGCCCTTCATCGCGCAGGCAAAGGTGCCGGTGCGTAAGGACGACACCGCGGAAACTCTCGCCGCCCGGGTCATCACCCAGGAGCACACGCTCTATCCCTGGATAGTGCGCAACCTCATTGAAGGAACGATACAGCTCAAGGAAGGAGCGGTGCGGTACTCGCCGAATATCATAGCGGAGGGTCGCGCGCTCGGTTACACCACCTTTGAATAGCGGGGAATTATGACAGAACGAAAAATTACCTATGCCGGTCACTCAGCGGTTTTTGTTCAGCTTGGGACTAAAATGGTCGCAATAGACCCGTGGCTTCGGGGAAACCCGCTCTGTCCACCCAACCTCCAGGTGCCTCCAAAGATAGATCTCATCGTGTTGTCACACGGCCATTCCGATCATGCAGGTGACGCGGTCCGTGTTCAAAAAGAGACAGGAGCCCTTCTCGCCGCTACCTACGAGCTCGCGATGATCATGATCGCGGAGGGAGTGCCCAGCAACAAGGTTCTTCCAATGAACAAAGGAGGCTCGGTAGACGTGGATGGAATCCAGGTTCACCTCACCAACGCCTATCACTCAAGCTCATACGATACAAAGAACGGCACGCTTTACGCTGGAGAGGCGTGCGGGGTTGTCCTCTCGTTTGCCGGCAGCTCGATCTTTCACGCCGGCGACACCTCCCTCTTCACAGACCTGCAGCTTATCGGAGAGCGGTTCAAACCTGAGGTCTCATTTCTCCCGATTGGCGACCGATTCACCATGGGACCAGCAGAGGCGGCGCAAGCTGCGGCGTGGACTCAATGTAAGCTCGCGATACCTATTCACTACAAGACCTTCGACCTTCTCACCGGCACCTACGATGAGTTCGCCGGCGCGTGCGAGAGGCTAGGCGTTGCGTACAAGGAGCTTGCTCCGGGGGCGTCTGTTGGCTTCTAATCTCATTCCCAAATGAGTGGGACTACACCTCCCACTCCAATTCTTGGTCAATCTCACTTCAGCGCTGTCCCGGCGCCTGAGGAGCAGACTGACCCTGCTCGATCGGTGCACGATCTCCGAGCGTTGGGGTAATTGGACGTGGCTCTCGACCACGAGCGATAAAGTAAATTAACGCTATCACCGCGAGGAGCGCGAGTACTCCCACGACGTTCGAAAGGTTGGAACGCTCCACGGTTGTTCCTGCAGGTGTTACGGTTGCCATATAGCCTCCATTAAGCTCTTTTCGTTGAGCCTACGGCGGAACGAGAGGCGCTCCCATGACGCGCCCCATGTTTCAGCGGCTGAAAAAACGAACACTTGGTAGCCAAATATCCCTCGTACCAGAGATGATATACGATGAGACGAGTATTGCCGTCACGAAGAGTTCGAAAGTCGGACCGTTACATCGGGAGACCTGCGCTCTGTCATCCATCACCCGAGCACATCACTCTCCATCTTGGTCAAAACCCCGTCTTGGGCCATGCTGGGTCAAAGATCCCAGAGAGAGAAGTGCTTTCCATCTTTACACGTGCAAGGGTGGCTCACTTTCTCCGAGTGCAGTTTAAACCGTCTCGCCGTACGCCAATTGAGGCATTTGCAAGGAGCGACATGGTTAACGCCGCCCGTACCGGATTCCCCGTCCCGTTCTCCGCCGATAATTCCGATCGGACCTCGATTCTGATTATTGATGATAACACCTCAGGAGCGCAGACTCTCAGTATGCTGCTCGATTTGGATGGGTATAAGGTATCCATAGCTAACTGCGGAAAGGACGCCCTTGATCGCCTTTCAGAGATTAAGCCTGCCATCATCCTGCTCGATATCGGCCTGCCTGATATGAGTGGCTACGAGGTGGCGCGACAGATACGTGCTATGCCAGACGGCGGAAACGTAACCATCATGGCCGTGACTGGCTGGGGCAGCGAACGGGATCAAGCGCTCGCTCGAAGCGCGGGGTGCGATCTTCACATTACAAAACCGGTAAACTTCGACCGCCTTGAACGCCTCCTCAATGGTGAGGAGGGTCTGGATGGGATCACCAGACTATCGGGTAAGTAAAACTACCGCAATCGCCACAATCCCCTCTTCACGCCCAACGAAACCGAGCTTCTCCGTCGTCGTAGCTTTTATCGCCAATTGCGTCGGGGCGCAGCAAAGGGCGCCGCTCACACGCTCAAGCATCGAAGAGATATGAGGATTGAGCTTGGGAGCTTCGGCGAGCACTGAGATATCGGCGTTAACAAGACGCCACCCTTGCTGAGAGGCGAGAGCCCAGACCTTTTCCAAGAGAACGATACTATCAGCGTCCTTAAACGCGGCATCAGTATCAGGAAAGAGGGTGCCGATGTCACGTCCACCAATCGCGCCCAAAATCGCGTCCATCAACGCGTGTGTAAGCACATCCGCGTCTGAGTGACCGAGCAACCCTCTTTCATGAGGGATCTCTATCCCACCGAGAACACACCTTCGCCCCTCAGCGAAACGGTGCACATCAAACCCCTGACCGATCCGAAGTTCCATGCCTACCATCCTACTTGAGAGATACGCGTCGCTATCTCAAGGTCTCCGGGATGCGTAACCTTGATATTAAGTCTATCTCCCTCTACAACCCGCACGTCGCGGATACGAGCCACCACGCTTGCGTCGTCGGTCGCCACGAACATATCCGTATGCGCCGCGAAATGAGCGCCCCTCAAGTCCCGCAAGAGAAAACCCTGCGGGGTCTGAATTGCCCAGACGTGCTCACGGTCGACGAAAGAGGAGATCGTTCCCGCGGACACCTTGCACAACGAATCCGGAACTGGGACGGCGGCGGTAACAGCGCCGAATTCTAGCACCCCATTGACAACTCGATCGATGACCTGAGCGGTTACGCAGCAGCGGGCTGCGTCATGAACCAGAACAACCTCACTCGCTTCATTTCCCCCTTCAGAGAGGACTCGCTTCGCCAGCGCTTCAACGCCGAGGCGAACCGAATCCTGACGGGTGCTCCCCCCAAGAACGATCATCACCTTCGCCACGGCACCGATCTCCTCAAGGAAAGCACCGTGCCACGCGGCGGGAACACACACGACGACCCGCGAGCACACAGGGTCTCTTGAGAAGATGTTCACAGTTTTAGTTATTATGGAGCGCTCTGACGAGCCGTTAGAGATCCGTAATAAGACCTTGGGGACATCGGCGCCCATCCGGCTTCCACTACCGGCCGCGGGGATGATTACCGAGTACGCCATGAGTTATACGAAGAGGGCCTTGAGCTCTACAGCTACCTTATCGTGTGGCCGAGCCTTCGCGATAGCGATCTCAGAAACCAAGAGAGCTTCAGCCATATCGAGCATCTTCTTTTCACCGAAGGAGAGCTCTTTGTCAGCGCTCAACACGGAGAGATCCCGAAGAACGATCGCGATCTCGAACACCGAGCCGGTCTTGATCTTTTGGGAATACTCTCGGAATCGACGATTCCAGGTCTGGGTGTCGATCTTGAAGTTCCGATCGCGAAGAATGTCGTAGACCGTGTCGATAGCTTTTTTATCGATGATGCGTCGGAGACCCACCGCGGAGGCTTGGCTTACTGGAACCATCACCTTCATTCCACTATCAAGGATCTTGATGTTGTAAATGTGGTGCTCTTGACCACCCAGCACATGAGTCCGAACTCCCTCGATCTCTCCGACGCCGTGCCCTGGGTACACGATCTTATCACCCAACTTGAAGTTAATCGCCTCCACCGGCTTAGCAACCTCAGCGACAGCTTGTCTAACGGCGAGAACCGGCTTAGCCGCAACCGCCTTCTCGGGAACTACAGCGTCCGATCCGAACCGCCCGCTGATAATGTTACTTGAGGACGGGATTCCCTCAGAGCGGGTAATCTTTGAAACGGGTACGTTGCTGCCCGTTTTTGATACGAGCTTCAGCTTTGAACGCTGCGTTTTGAGCTTAACGACCTCGGCGCTTTTAACGAGACTTGACTTCGAGATTCGCTCAGCGAGCGAAACCTTTTCTGCCGCTGTCGACCGCTCTTTTGTGGCTTTTTGAGATGCGTGGGAAACAACGGAAACAGTCTTGCGAACCGGCTTCTTTTGTAGCTTACCCGACTGAGCAGTCTTGGCGGCTTTGCCACCAGAGGACTTGACCTTCAATGCTTGTGACTTAGGCCCCGTGTTCTTAGTTTTCAAAGTGTCTCCCCTCCCATGGGACGGCATCTCGTCGTAACTCGATACCTATTTCCAATTACCCGTTTGTGTGCGGGGTTCCGCGTGGAACCGGTGCGCACAATCACAAACAGCACGTGCAACTCCTAAGGCGCGCTACCCGCGCGTCGTTAGTCCCTAACGTTTCTTCCTTAACGTTTAGTTCTTACTCAGGTGAGTCCTTACTAAACCACTCTCGTGGAGGGCGTTAAGGTGAATAGAGGCGCTGTGTCAGCAGAGCTACAACAACGGGACAACCTCAAATAAAACCGCTTTCGCCTTCGGGAGTCTACCCTATTTGCCCCCCAGAGGTCAAACTTGGCCTCGGGCACCCCTCGCCATCAAATTGTGAGTTTTTAGGGGTTTTTGGATACCTGACGCCGTTCAAGCCACGCGGCTGCGGCATCCTGAAGGCTCCGACACCCATGAGCATCCATAAATGAGATAAGGTCGCGGTTTATCGACGAAACGATACGCGGACCCTCATAAATAAGTCCTGTATAGACCTGAACCATCGAGGCACCAGCGGCCAGCATCGAAAGCGCATCACTACCCGTGCTCACACCACCCACCCCTATCAAGGCCATCCGCCCCGCTATCTGCTGACCTAAAAACTGCACGACCTTGAGGCTCTTCTCGCTCAGAGGAGCGCCTGAAAGTCCGCCGGTCTCTTGTACACGAGAGGCGAGGGTGTCGCGGCTTATGGTCGTGTTGGTGGCGATAATTCCTGCGACTGAACATTGCACGCACACATCAACGACCTCCTCAAGAGCGCTCAGCTCAAGATCGGGAGCGACCTTCACGAAGATCGGCCTACGATGCGGATTCGCCGCGTTCAAAGCCTGAAGCAGAGCTGATAGTCGATCTCGCTCCTGAAGCTGCCGCAAACCTTGCGTGTTGGGTGAGGACACATTTACCGTTACGTACTCAGCGAGTGGGGCCAATCGTTCGAATGAGTACCGGTAGTCCTCTATCGCGTGGTCTATCTCAACCACCTTCGACTTTCCGATATTTATCCCTATCGGAGGGAGATCCTTAAAGCGACGTCGCACCCCTTTCAATCGTTCCTGAGCGCGGTCTGCCCCTTCAGATGGAAACCCCATTCGATTGATGAGCGCCCTCTCTTCAGCAATACGAAAGATGCGAGGCTTTGGATTTCCAGGCTGTGACCGCCCTGTGATAGTGCCGAGCTCGAGGTGACCGAACCCGAGACCAGCGCACAAACCAACAAGCTCTACATTCTTGTCGAGCCCTGCCGCGAGGCCCACGGGATTGGGAAATGAAACCCCCGCAACCGTTACCCGCAAACGGGGATCGACGACCTCGTAGCACCGTCTCAATGCTCCTGAGACGAACGGATTGTTAGCGATTCTAGCCCCGAAGCGCATGAGGTCGTGAGCCCCTTCGGGATCCATTGAAAAGAAGATCGGTTTCAGAAGGGTCTTGTACATAACATTCTTACCTCACAGCGCTCTGATCACGCGCGTTCCTCTCGCCGCATCGTCAGAGCATCCTCTCCATTATCGGAATAGTAGTTTTTACGAAGTCCTACAACTGAGAACCCGCACGATTCGTACAACTTCCGGGCTGGGAGGTTACTGGCGCGAACATCCAGAGTAACGCTCACAACCCTCTCAACGGCGCACGTTCGCAGGTAATCACTCAGGAGAAATCTCCCACCACCCTTTCCGCGCCACTCCGGAGCGAGGCCGAGAGAGACGATATGGGCCTCGTCACATACGACATGCGCGATGAGATATCCGAAGAGTAACCCACCCGCGAAAACACCTCGTACACGACTCGAACGGCTTGAAAGCTCCTTCTCAAAAAGCTGAACGGACCACGACTTCGGATTCCAATTGGCGTCTATCTCCACCAATCTACCAAGCCACACATGCGAAACCGGCGCCACATGGAAGCCCATGTCGACGCCGGATTCACTGTTTGCCTCGCCCGGTGTTTTTGATTCCGGGGTGGTCATACCGTTCTGCTTACAGAGCAGCCTTAGCCTTCTCAGCTACCACTGCGAATGAAGCTGGATCGGAGAAAGCGATCTCCGCGAGCACCTTACGGTCAAGTTGAATCTTCGCCTTGGCGAGTCCTTGAATGAACTTGCTATATGAGAGACCATTCAAGCGCGCAGCGGCGTTGATTCGAACGATCCAGAGACCACGGAAATCCCGCTTTTTAGCGCGGCGATCGCGGTATGAGAACTGGAGCGCCTTTTCAACAGCGCGCTTAGCAAGTTTGAAACATCCGTTACGACGTCCACGAAATCCTTCCGCTAATTTGAGACGACGCTTGTGACGTGCACGTCCGGCGGTTCCTCGTTTAACTCTCATAGGTACCTCTCATCAAAAAATCACTTACGCGTATGGGATCATTCGCTTGATATTACGAGCGTCCTTCTTATCAACCAGTGCGTTCTTCACCAAGTTTCTGCGACGCTTAGGGCTCTTTTTAGCGGTATTGTGGCTGTGGTACGCCTTACCGCGCTTTACCTTCCCGTTCTTGTTAACGGCGAACTTCTTACTGGCAGTTCTGTTTGTTTTTATCTTTGGCATAAAGACCTTAACTACACCGACCCGAAACCAAAACGGGCCCCATTTCCTACACTTTCCCCGTCCTGATATCAAGAGGGGCGCCCCCCAAGCTGGCACAATAATGCCTCACGGTGGCGAATTTCTCACGCACCAACCGCTCCCCTATTACACCGCGCCCCTATTACGAGGAGAGCCCCCTACTTCCTTAGTAACAAGGGGGACTTAGGGTAACTTTGGTAGGCGCACACAGATTCGAACTGTGGACCTCTTGCCTGTCAAGCAAGCGCTCTAACCAACTGAGCTATGCGCCTTTAAGCAGGCCCAAAGTATAGTCCTAAGGGCTGACTTTGTTCAAGGGATCGACCGCTCAAGGGAGCAACTTATGACGCTTTAGCTTGATCGGGCTTGAAGACCCCAAACGTCTTCAGAAGCTCAAACGCCCGCTGGAACTGATTATCCCTCTTACCCCACTCGGCGAGATCTTCCTTCTCAGGATCGATTGAGGTGAGGTCTGAACGAATCGCTGTCGTCTTATTGATCTTCTGCAACGCCCCACCTTCTTGAGCCGGAGCATCGCCCAACGAAGGGTTTCTGATAGCTCCTGGAATATCCTCCTCACGGATCTCACCGATCGGAGAGCGAACACCTTGCAGTTGTTCACTACCGCTGGACACAGCCTCAACCTCTACATCGGGC
This sequence comes from Pseudomonadota bacterium, assembly GCA_039799965.1. Classification (GTDB taxonomy): domain Bacteria; phylum Bdellovibrionota_C; class UBA2361; order UBA2361; family OMII01; genus OMII01. The sequence continues at coordinate 412 of JBDLRS010000110.1, read as the reverse complement.
TTGACGCCACGAGCCTGTATCGAATTTCCGCTCTTGGTGTAGTAGAGCGCGGTCGTTAACGCGAGCGCCCCACCGTTTTCAAGTGGCGTAATGGTTTGGACCGATCCCTTGCCAAAGGTCTGGGTACCCACGATAAGCGCTCTTCCGTGATCCTTAAGAGCACCAGCGATAATCTCTGACGCTGAGGCCGATCCGCCATTCACAAGAACAACGATCGGGTAATCAGGCTCGGTCCCGCGGCTGTGCGCAAAGAACTTCTGCTTTTGCGCATCGATGCGACCGTCGGTGTACACGATTACGCCCTCCTTGAGGAACATATCACCGATACGAACAGCCTGAGCCAACAAACCGCCCGGATTATTGCGGAGGTCGAGGATAAGACCACGAAGCTCGTTGCCGTTATTATCCTTCA
>JBDLRS010000109.1:0-22165 GCA_039799965.1 Pseudomonadota bacterium | reverse complement strand
TGAAAATGATGCAGCTGGCTAAAAGCACGAAGTATTTTGAACTTTTCGAAAGGCGCAACCCTGGCACCGTCAGGGTGAGCACCGAACATTCAAAAGAGAAAGTGATTGTAGTCAGATGCGCAATTTTCAGACCCGCAACTGCCGAATGTAGGATTATTCTCAACACCGCACGAGGAGTCGAAACGAGGTGTGGACCCCAAGGACAACCCTTAGTATACCTACGCTCTGCACACCGCTGTAGAGGGGCGGCACCGGCCCAAAAGGATAGAGATGGATTCAGCTAAAATTGAAAAGTTCATGCAACTTGCCGGTCAGGGAGTTCAAAAGAAGCTTACCTCCGGAGACCCAAAAACGCGCGCACTCGGCGCTCAGCTCCTTCTGTCAGAGGTGCTTGAGTACGTGATCCGAGGTCTTGGCGTTGTACCATACATCAATGGAACTCCCATTACCGATCCGGAAGCGATCACTTACGAAACGTTGAACACACCGAATCCGAAAGAGATGATCGATGGTCTCTCGGATGTCGCCTACACGATGTACTGGAATGAGTGCGCGTTTGGCATTCCACTTTCAAAGGCGTTCGAGCTCGTATGCGACAACAACCTTGAGAAGTTCGTTCACCTTACTGCGTGGAGTGGTGACGCTCGCGTTCTTCAACCAAGCGAGTGGGATTGCGGCATCAAGGTTACGTGGCCATCAGAGGTCATCCACGTAGAGGTGCTTAGGGTTGATGGTGAATTTTACGCGGTGGGTAAAGACGCGCGGGGCAAAGTTAGAAAACCTTCGAGCTATAAGCCGGTGGACCTCTCCGCGCTCGTCGCAAACGCCTAACGGCGAACGACAAGCACGATTAACATGACTGTCGCACCGCACACCATTCTTGTTCATGGGTTCCTTCGAACCCGGCACGATATGTTGCTATTGCGGCCTCGACTGCAATATCTTTTGCCCGAGAGCCGTGTTCATGTTTTTGACTATCCCTCACGTAAGCTCACCCTTCCCGAAATAGCGGAGCGACTCGCCGATTTTGTTTCGATGATGTCAAGAGGTGAGGCTGTATCGTTTGTGGGGCACTCCCTCGGAGGACTCGTGGTCCGGGCGCTCGACGCGATGCCTCATCATCCTGCTCCCCTTTCACGCCTGGTCACGCTCGGCACACCGCATCAGGGGGCGTGCGTCGCGGGGTTGATGGCGCGAGTCCCCGTCCTTGGTGCATACGGTGGCCCTATTCTTCATGACCTCCGCACACCACCGTTGCCCCCTGAACCAACCGCGCTACAGGTGGGATGCCTTATCGGACATACGAGAACGAAATTCGGATATCTCCCCTTCTTTGGACGAGATAACGACGGGCTCGTCTGTGTCGACGAGGCGGTTTTTCCCGCGTGTACAGCAGAGCTGCGCAATTATACCTTCCACGGGCTCTTTCCCTTCCTCAAAAGAACCGCTCATCTCTCAGCTAACTTTCTGCGTTGCGGCTCTTTTACGCATATGGAGCGGGACAAAAGAGTCTTGCCATAACTATGTTATTCCGGCACGTTATGGCAACGTACTCGCCGAGGAACCCGCTGCGCGGCTAAAGCACATAGACTGTAGGAAACCACCGTGACTCACGCCTCAAAAGTTATCGCGATAACCGGTGGAATTGGCTCTGGCAAATCATGTGTGGCGAAGCTGTTCGAACAGTGGGGAGCCCAAACGGTAGATGCGGACATCCTCGCACGGGAAGTTGTAGAGCCAGGTACCGAAGGGTTTCAGCGCGTGGTTGATAATTTTGGCGAAGACATGATTCTCGCCGACGGATCGCTCAACCGTCCGAAGTTAGCGTCCATTATCTTCTCAGATCCTGAGAAGAAAAAGTTACTTGAAACATTAGTACACCCCCTCATCCGAGAGCGATGGCTTCGCAAGCTGGAGCAACTTAAACAAACGAATGCTCCAATTATCGCTTACATCGTTCCCCTCTTCTTCGAATCAACGGCGAAGATGTCAGAGATAGAGAAGGTCGTTCTGGTCTCAGCACCAGAGGAGATGCGGATCGCCCGAATCATGGTTCGAGACATCTTTCCCCTCCACATCGCGGAGCAACGAATCAAAGCGCAGCTTCCCGATAGTGCAAAGATCGATAAGAGCGATTACGTGATCAACAACGACTGCTCGATGGAGCGATTAGAGTCTCGGGCTCGCGCGGTGTTTGGGGAGTTGGTGGGGAACAAGTATACTGTTCTTCCAGTGTCCGGTATGCCGGTGAAAAATAAGTAGTTTCCCCACATGTACGTATCGGCTCACGGGCAGAGCGTTTCCCCCTCTACGACCTCTTATTCATCGGCACATATTCCGATAACGTCGGGCCGGTGTAGATCTGACGAGGTCGGTTAATTTTATTACCTGGCTCTAGGTTATACTCACGCGAGTGCGCGATCCACCCAGGAAGACGTCCAAGCGCGAACATCACGGTAAAAGCAACCGTTGGTATCTTCATCGCCTTGTAGATAATACCGCTGTAGAAATCCACGTTCGGATAGAGCTTTCGCTCAACGAAGTACGAATCCCTCAACGCAGCTTCCTCAAGCTCATGCGCAATATCGAGGAGCGGATCGGAGATCTTCATCTTCGCGAGGAGCTTGTCGCACGCGGCTTTAATGATCTTGGCGCGAGGATCAAAATTCTTGTAGACGCGATGACCGAAGCCCATCAACTTAAAGTTGCTGTTCTTATCCTTCGCCATATCAACGAACTTCTTGACGCTCTGACCGCTTTCACGAATCTGCGTGAGCATGTCGATAACCTCTTCGTTAGCTCCACCGTGACGAGGGCCCCACAACGCGCAAATTCCCGCAGTTATAGCGGCAAAGAGGTTCGCTTTGCTACTGGATACCATTCGAACGGTCGATGTTGAGCAGTTCTGCTCATGATCGGCGTGGAGAATAAGAAGGAGATTGAGGGTCTCGGTCATTACCGGATCCACCTCATAATGCTCCGCCGGCGTTGAGAACATCATGTGCAAGAAGTTCTCACAGTACGACATATGGTTCTGCGGATACATTAACGGCTGACCGATCGACTTTTTGTACGCGAACGCCGCGATGGTCGGAAGCTTGGCCAGAAGACGCACTGAGTTCAACGAGAACTGCTCGCTCTCAGGCTTGCCCTCCTCACTCTGATAGAATGTAGAAAGCGAGGAGACCACAGACGCAAGGATCGCCATCGGATGAGCATCCCGAGGGAACCCATCGTAGAAACGCTTGATATCCTCGTGAATCATGGTGTGCCGACGGACTCGATTTGTGAAGTAATCAAGCTCATCACGAGTCGGAAGTTTTCCTTCAATCAAGAGATAGGCGGTCTCCAAAAACGAACTGCGTTCAGCGAGTACCTCGATTGGTATCCCACGGTACCGAAGGATTCCCGCTTCACCATCGATGAAGGTGATACCACTCGAGCAGGCGCCGGTGTTCATGAACCCGTTATCAAGGGTCACGTATCCGGTTTTAGCGCGGAGCTGGGAGATATCGATCCCCCTTTCATTCTCCGTTCCTACAACAACTGGAAGTTCAATTGACTGTCCTGCGAGTTTAAGCTCAACGGTCTCGGACATCGGGGTCTCCTTAGAAAAACGATTATTGGCATCTATGTACTTAGACTCATAAGCGAGCTTGCTCGTTCCGAGTAACGTCACTTTTAGTACCAAACCCCACAAAGAAATAACCATGGGACGCATGGTACGGGGCGCCAGGACCGTTACTCCACGCGTCCCAAACGAACGTTCTATCTAACAGAACAGCAATCCGCAAAATTTTCCGGATGAGTCCGGTCCGACTTTACGACTTACGCATCAAAATGACACCCCTCTATCGGCACGAACTCGGTGAAAAGGGGCGATTTTTACGGACACCGGACGCTCAAGTCCGGTCCTCGACGGAGACCTCATGAAGATCACTCGCTCGTTCTTTGAATTCGCCTCACTCCTCGTGAGCTCAACACTCGTGACGGGGTGTGGGTACCTGCGAATCGATCCAGACCACTATCTCTTCCGCAGCGACGTTATCGAGTCGGTGGAACAGGAGAAGGCGATCGTCGCGAAAGCGAAGCTTGAGTGGACCGCCGACGGTCGAGCGCGCGTTCTCTACGTAACGGGAACTCCTTACGAGCGGGGCTACCAGCAAGGGCGCCTCCTACGGGAGGAGGTGCGAGACAACCTCCTCTACCTCTATGAGAAGGTGTTGGATAAGTATCACTTCGAAGAGCTCCTCGATGAGTCCTATGAGCGGCAACGTCCCTACATCCCACAGGAGTACATCGACGAGATGCAGGGACTCGCGCACGGTTCAAGACTTCCCCTGCGGGTCGTGCACGCTATCCACGCGCTTCCGGAGATCACTGAGTGGGGCGGAAAGAGAAAGTATAAGAAGTTGATCAAAGAGATGATGGACGGTGTGCTCCTTGGCACCTCGTGCAGCAACTTCGCGGCCACCAAGACAGCTACCGCTGACGGTAAGATGTACACCGTGCGAGTGCTCGACTGGGGACTCCATAAACTCTCGAAGCTTCATGAGTATCCACTCATCACCGTTACGATCCCTGAGAAGGGCAAAGGGGTCGCCTCAGCTAATATCGGCTGGGCAGGCTTCCTGGGCGCCGTCTCCGGCATGAACGCTGACGGTATTACTCTGGGAGAGATGGGATATGGCGACCCCGAAGGCGAAACTATGCGCGGACGTCCGATGCCGTTCATGTTGCGCGACGTCTTAACCTACGCAAAGAGTCTGAAGGATGTGCGCAAGATCATCAAAGAGGCCCCTCCTACGAACTCTTTCGTATTCCTGATGAGCGACGGAAAGACGGGCGACGCCGAGCTGTACCTGCGCGATCGGTATCGTTTCGAAACCTTCAAAGCAGGCAAGGACCTAGAGGACAAGAGCAAGAAATTCCCGGCGATTCCTGGGATCGTGTACGGTGGACACTACCAGGAGAAGATGACCTCGAAGTTGGGAGAGACCCGTGGAACGATGACGCCAGAAATCATCATGAAGGATGTTATCCCCTACATCGCGATGCCATCGAACTTTCAAAACGTTCTCTATTCACCCAACGATCTCTCGTTCTGGTTCACGAACGCGGCGGGACCGAAGGCTCGCGCGGCCGAGCAGCCATATACCTTCTACGATTTTAAGTCTGGCCTAAAGGGTTTTGAGTCCGGGGCTAAATAGCCCCCAAACGGTTGAGCTTCCGAGACTCCCGAGATATGGGACGCACGTGTTTGAGCCCGCGATGAACATCCGGATCCCCTGCACCGCGCGCAACTAACTCGACATCCCCACCTTCACAGCCGCCGGAATCGGAGCGGACTCCAGCCCATGCTCACGCTCCCCTCTATCCGTTACGCCATCAAGCGCATGCACCCAATAGTCGGCTGTTACCTCCTGATTGGGCTCCACCTCCTTTGAAGCAAATGCCCACTCAAACGCGGAACCAATACCGGCGGCAGCCTCCACAACGAGATTAAAGGGCTCTTGGATGATGCGATACGGCAATATCGACCAGTTCCACGAATGATTGAAGGAGCGATCGTAGAACTGCACCGCTTCCTCTTCAATGTACGGGAAAGGGAACAGCCCGCCCTTATCCTTACTCGGAGGCACAATCGAGACTGTTTGGGTGTAGAGCAGTCCTACATAGTGATCCGCTAAGAGGAAGATCGTGTCTGGTCGTCCGATCTGATCGCGCAGCTTGAGCCCATAGGTAAAGGGAACAGTGCGGTCAAAGACACCGAGAATCAGGAGCGTTTTGTTTCCATCGAGATACTGCGCTGTATTTTTTGGATCCGTGCGTAGTTTCGCTTGAAGCGCGTCAAAGAACTCCTGCTCTGAGTAGCCCTTATTGTCCCGAACTGATTGGATATACTTTTCGATACGAGCCTGATTAGAGTCTCGAAAGAGGTGCACCAGGTCCGTTCCCCCCAGTACAAGCACGTTGTACTCCAACCGCTTATCAATACCGGCAGTCAACGCGACATTTATCGCCCCGCGACTAATTCCAAATGTGCCAAAACGTTTCTTTCCGAACTCCCCCTCAAAGAAATCGAGCGCGAGTCGATCACGAATGATGTTGAGACGGAATACCTCCTCCAACTGATCGAACATCTTCGGATCTTTGAACTCGTTGCTACGGTTAACGATAGCCGCGTCGAAGCCGGATTCAACGAGATACTTCGCGATGTGCTTCTCGATGAAGTTTTTTCCTCCGAGCACCGGGAACACCAAGACCAAATGATCCGATTTCTGTCGTCCCTCAAAGTAATCGATCACGATCGGACCCGCATACGACTCGATGGTGATGTGCTTGAGGGTGTAGTGCTCCGTGTCCTGAAGTATCTCTGTGCGGTAGTCTCCGTACGCGGCGGTCGGCTTGTAGTACTCCTCCATTGCAACGGGACGCGCGGGCGGCCCCTCGTACCATGAGTCACCGGAGAGTCGAAAGCACCCCGCGCTCGCAAGGGCTATGAAGATCAGAAGGGGTCGCACGAGATAGTTCCATCCACTGAATCACCGCGTCGACGTACCTTGAGGAGCTCAGCACCCCTTCGTCCGGTGATACTAAGTAAGATGATTACGCCCTTGGAGCCGGATCTGCCTTCAAAGAAAAATTTAAGGGAGATCAAAGAATTGCCGGAATAAAACGTCCGTTCGCCCGTCTCTCCTCCTCATGGGTCGCCCTTTGGCTCTCGGTGGACGAGTATGCTAGGCTCCCCGAAGTTCGTTGACCCATTCTGTGAGTGCGCCGTGCAAGAAAAAACAACCCATTGGGCTCGCCCGTATCTCCTTATCTTAGCAACCGTAGTTCTACTGAGACTCGCTACGCTCTCCGTTCCGGATCTCTTTGACACCACGGAGGGGCGGTATGCTACCACATCTCAAATCATGCTTGAGCGAGACGACTGGGTGACCCCCTGGATCATCTTCCGCGGTGTAGAAAAGCCCTACCTCGGCAAACCCCCTCTTCACTTCTGGCTTATCAACACCGCGTTTGAAGTTTTTGGACTTGGTAATTTCGCCGCTCGCCTCCCAGGAGTGTTGAGCGCCACTGCTATCGCCCTGACCCTCTACTTTTTGACAGCGCCCTTGCTCGGTGCTCGAGCGGCCCTCGTATCCGTCCTCATCTTTAGTACCTCACTCCTCTCATTTATCTTGAGCGGGGTGTGCCTCGTCGACGTCACCCTTACCGTCGGCGTAGCGCTCGCGGTCGCGGGGTTTGCACTCGCAGATCGTTCACGCTTGGCGGGATACCTCTGTTTCGTTGGATTGGCGCTCGGCGTTCTTGTTAAGGGGCCGGTCGCGATCGTCTTTTTTGGCATGGCGGTAGGTCCATGGGTCGCCCTTCGCTGGTGGTTTACCCGTTCTCTCCCAGCTCCAATGAGATCACTCCCCTGGATCACCGGGCCGTTACTCTTTCTTCTTATCACCGTTCCCTGGTACCTCTTTGCTGAGAGCCGCAATCCTGGATTCCTTGAGTACTTTATCTGGACCGAGAATATCGGCCGCTTCACCAAGGCCGATTACGGCGACGAATACGGTAACGGGCATCTTCAGATTCGCGGTGCGGCATGGGTCATGTTGCTCCCCTCACTCGTACCGTGGTCATTGGCGCTCCTCGGAACGTTGTGGGAGCAGCGACGACGGCTCTCCTGGGGTCGATGTATCGCGGATCTTAAAACCGATGAATGGTTACTGCTCGGACTGACCTGGACGGTGAGCTGTCCCGTGCTCCTCTTCTTTGCGAAGCAGTACACCGCCACGTACAACATGAGCTCTATCCCTGGATTCGCGTTTCTTATGGCGGTGCTGTGGAAGCGAGCCACCGATACCGTTGAACCGTATCAGCTGTTCAGTCGTCTTACGACGCAGGTGCTCTTCGTCGCGATGTCGCTCACTGTCCTCATCGCATCAGTTGTGTTTTATGGTCAAGCGGCGAAGCCTTCACTTCCTCAGACGACCCTTGCTCTGGTGATCGGCCTTGGGCTTCTTGTTGCGGCATTTCGCATGCCCTCGCTTCAAGATTCCATGAGTTCTATCGGAGCTCTTGCCCTCATGTCGGCGATCGGATACAGCACCACCCTGGTGGCGGGAGACGCCTACCTGTCGACCCATCGTTCAACAAAGAACATCCTCGCCTATGCCGCGTCCCTCGCTCCCGGACAACACCTCACTATCGGGTTCGCGAATAATCTCCCCTTCTCGGCCCGACTCTATGCATCGCTTATGACCGAACCGACGGTAAAAGTTTCTCAGGTCGCAAATGAGGTGATTACTCAGGCGAACGAGGATCTAATCATAGTGCGAAAGAATAAGGGGGACTCCGACCTCGTCATGAAGGATCCGAGCAAGGAAAAGATCGGAGAGCTTGGGCGATGGCGCGTCTACAGGATCAAGCGACAGTGAGATAAGAGAGAGGGGACCTCATTTTCTCTGCCGAGTATGTGGCCTGGCTAACTTTTGATCTCTTACTTCTTGGCCCCTTCGCTGTTCGCCTGAAGAAGCTGCGGCGAATCATTACCAGCGCTGTTCTGAACCTCTTCAGACCAGAGTGGAAAGCGCGTGGAATAGCGAGGGTCATCAAAGATCACCTGTAATCCGCGACGATTGCGCATGTTCACAAAGAGCGGAGCCTTGAGATTAGCCGTTGTCATCCTCGGATCAGGACGGACGGTCACGATAATCAAGATTGCGAACTCATCATCCTCGTGGAAATCGGTTTCACGATCTCCAATCGGAGGCTTCGCATCGAACTGTTGTCCGAATTCAAATCCGTCAACGACCACGAAAGCAAGGTCTGGATCCTGAGTCGATTGAAGCCAAGAGAACGGCGGCTTGTGCTCGAGCATAATGAAGCTCTTGGCAGATGGAAAGCCGATGATACCCGCCGGGAATTCAATGACACTGTCGGCCGGAACGGCTAAATCTCCGAAACGGGAACTCGGGACAATTACAGTCTCACCCTGCTTTTGCAACTCATCACTCATGACCCCTTACCTCGCTCATTACTTGGAGACTCATTAACAGCAGCGTTCCCTCCAGTGACCGACATCTCTCCTCCACACGAGGAACAGATTCGGCTGGCACCTGTCACAGCGGCTCCACAACGTTCACAGACCTTTGCGCGAGCTTCGATCTGCTTTCCTGGTCGTCCAGTAATCGCCACCCTCTTGGTACTACGCGGTTTCGTGTCTCCTGACCCGGGTTTCGCGGAACCGCGCCAGGTCCCTGACAACTGCTCCAGAGCGTCGCCTGAAATACCTGCTTCAGCCGCTTTCTTGTTCTCCTCAAGGATCTGGAGGTAGATCTCCTCCCGATAAATTCTGTATTCAGGTGGAGCATCAATCCCCACTCGAATTTGATTTCCCTTGATCTCAACAATGGTCACCTTGAGATTGTCTCCGATGTAAAGACTCTCTCCTGGTTTCCGGGTCAAAATTAACATGACAATCCCGCCTTCCTTGGCCTCTCTACTCGTTTCTCTAAACATCTAAGATGACGATCTGGTGCAATAAGCACTAACGTATTGAAAAATTTGCGGCAAGCTAAAAAATTCAAGAAAGTCAAGTGCGTAGCGCCACCTCCGAACGATCGCCCATCCTAAAAAACAGAAACCAACGTTCTAAATCACTCCCGACTAGCCCTCGAGGTAGCGCTTCAAAAGCGCCTCTGTGGCCGCGACATCATCAATGTGGACCGCTTCAACGGTCGTGTGAATGTAGCGAGTTGGCACCGATAAGGTGATCGTCTTGACGCCAGCACGGGTTCGCTGAATAGCTCCAGCGTCGGTTCCCCCTCTCGGCAGAACCTCCATTTGGTACTTAATCCTGTGCTTCTTGGCGAGCGCAACAAAGTGCTCAACCAGTTCGCGATGGCAGATAACCGATCCGTCAAGCACCTTAATAGCGACACCCTGCCCGAGCGCGGTAATCCGCTGCTCTGCCGGCACCCCCGGAATGTCTGAGGCGATAGTCGTATCGAGACAGATACCGATGTGGGGGTCGACGCCGTAGGTGCTGGTAAAGGCGCCGCGCAGCCCAACCTCCTCCTGAACCGTAAACACACCATAAATATCGTTCTTATTTTTCTTGAGCGCCTGAAGTGCTCGAATACCGATATACACCTGAACCCGGTTATCGAGGCACTTGCCGCTCGCGTACTTCCCGAACTCCACGAAGGGAGCGTCGAGCGTCACCATATCTCCTATCTGCACCCGCTTAGCGACCTCCTTACCAGGAAGCCCGAGATCCACAAAGAAGTCCGAGACATCCTTCGCGGCCCGACGCTCCTCAAGGGAGGCGGTATGAATCGGCTTACCGCCCACATTCAAAACCCCTCGCATCGGCCCCTTCTGGGTGTGAACGATGACCCGTCGAGAGAAGAGGTTCCGTGTATCAAAGCCACCGACCTCCTGGAGACGGAGGAATCCTCGGTCATCGACGTAGCTTACGTAAAACCCGATCTCATCCATGTGAGCAGCGAACATAACTCGCTCTCGGTTTCGGGCGGTCCCCTCCTTAAACGCGATCACGTTCCCCATCGTGTCTACCGAAATGGTATCCACATGACCTTTAAGCTCCCGCATAACGATAGCTCGGATAGCCTCCTCGCGGCCTGGAACGCCAGCAGCTTCAGATAGTTCATGGAGTAATTTCATCAGACACCTCTTTTCATTGATCTTTTCATCAAAGATGCTTAGTACATATACGTTCGATGCGCGCGGCGGGAAATGAGTATCGCCAATTACCGGGAGAGATCAGATACTTCCGATCGTAGGTGGAAGTATACCTACTGGCGGAACGCGGCACAGGCATATTTTGAATAGAACGCCGACGAACTCATCTAATGTGGTCTTAATGACGTTTATCCTAGGAGTGTCATGAAACGTATAGCTCTTTTCATCCTCACCAATATCTTGGTGGTGTTGACGATATCGATCCTTTTGAACCTGCTCGGCGTGAGGCCCTACCTGAACGCGAACGGGATAGACATTCAGCAGTTAGCGGTCTTCTGTCTCGTATGGGGTATGACGGGCTCGCTCATCTCGCTCACCATATCTCGCATGATGGCGAAGTGGACGATGGGAGTACAGATCGTTCCACGCACCTCTTCTGAGTACGCATGGGTAGTGATGATGGTCGAGCAGCTCGCTCGTAAGGCCGGACTTCCAGCGATGCCCGAGGTCGGCATTTACAACAGCCCTGAGGTGAACGCCTTCGCGACCGGCCCATCGAAGCGTCGCTCCCTCGTAGCATTCTCAACCGGACTCCTCAATTCGATGAATAGGAATGAGATCGAGGGCGTTGCGGCCCACGAGATCGCACACATCGCTAACGGAGACATGGTAACGATGACCCTGTTGCAAGGTGTCGTGAACGCGTTCGTTATGTTCTTCGCCCGAATTATAGCATGGGGTATCTCGCAGAACGTCCGAGAAGAGAACCGTCACATGACGCAATACATGGTGACCTTCCTTCTCGAGATGGTGCTTGGGCTCCTCGGTATGATCGTTGTCTGCGGATTCTCTCGATATCGTGAGTTCAGGGCTGACCGTGGTGGCGCTACCTATGCTGGCAAAAACGATATGATCGCCGCATTGCAACGCCTCGCCTCAAATACCCGTCGATACGATGAGGCCCCCGCGATGGCGGCGTTCAAGATATCGGGGGGTGTCGGCCAGCTCTTCTCGACGCATCCCCCACTCGAGAAGCGAATCGCGGCTTTGAAGTCGGCGACGGTGTAACACAACTTGGAATAAGAAAGTGGGGCCGACCTACTCCCTAGCCACATCTGTAGGAGAGAGGTCGGCCGCCCTTAGCAAACGACCTGCGCCTAACGAAACACGGCGGTCGGGTAATCTCAGTATCAGTCATGACCGACGGCAGCTTTCGTCCTAAAAAGAGCAGTTAAGGTGAACCAAATTGGTGCAGGTGATTAAACCTAAATTCGGCAGTTGCGGGTCTGAAAATGGCGCATCTGACTAAAATCACTTTGTCTTTTGAATTTTCGGTGCTCACCCTGTTAGTCCTACGCTCTCCTGAGTTCGTCACTGGGACACCCAAAAACCGTTTAAACTAAAAACGGGGGCGTGAACCACCAAGGTCCACGCCCCCGTTATGCGCTTCACGCAAAGTTGTTATCCCTTCTTGCTCGCGAGGACTTGATTCCACGAAGCGAGCTTCTCTTTAACCTTTGGGTTGTTGAAGAGCGCGTTCGTATCACCGGTGATCGTGATCTTTTCGATCTTATCACCTTGCTTGATCGAGTTAACCACGTCCTGTCCCTTGATAACGGTACCGAAGACGGTGTGCTTTCCATCGAGCCATGGTGTTGCTACGTGAGTGATAAAGAACTGGCTTCCGTTTGTTCCTGGCCCAGCGTTCGCCATGGAGAGAACTCCAGGTCCGGTGTGACGAAGGGTAGGATCAATTTCATCCTCAAAGCGGTATCCCGGTCCCCCGGCACCCGTACCGGTCGGATCCCCGCCCTGGATCATGAAGTCATTGATCACGCGGTGAAAGGTAACGCCATTATAAAAACCTTGCTGCGCAAGGTTCGCGAAGTTCGCGACCGTTACAGGGGTCTTATCAGGCGTAAGCTCAAGCTCGATATTTCCCTTGGAAGTTTGGATAGTTGCTATAAGCTTATCCGCGGCGGAGGCCGCAGATGCCAAACCCAAGAATACTCCAGCGAGTGTAAGGACCGAAAAAATCATATATCTCCCCATAGTGCACCTTAATTGATACCTACATTGAGCCTCAAAAATGTACCTTTTCGGAACCGAGGCGAGGCTCGAACGTAGCCAAGATTTTTAGCACCTGCATACCTGAACAAGCATCAAAGAGCTAGTCACCATCTCTCAAGAAATCGACCTGCGTAGCAAGGCTCATGAAATAGGCGGCCCCTTTGAAGATGTGAGATATCATTTGTCGATTACCCCAATATCTGTTATTCCCCTTTGGAGAATGAGGGGGTAGTCTACTAAGCTTCTCACTCAGACGGGTAACCTGTCTGAGCGGTTTCTTCGGGAGTGTTACCCTTTCCACATGAATAAAAACAGGTTCAACCCACTAGACTCGATATGATAAAGATAAAGTCCTTTTCTCTTGCTCTCCTACTTTTCGGACTCACCGTTTCGGTTTCAGACGCTAACGCTGATATCTCCGATAAAGACTTCTCGACCGCGATCGACAAGTATCTCCAAAGTGACTCAGGGATGGAGAAGCTCGGCACAGCTATGGAGCGCTACTTCCAAAAGCGTCAGCAAGAGGCGATGAAAAAGCAGGAGGAGCAGCAACAGGCTGAGCTTGAACAGCAGTTCAAGAATCCGGTAAAGATCGACCTTACGGGGAGCCCAGTAAAGGGACCAGCTAACGCTAAGGTAACGATCGTTGAGTTCTCAGACTTCCAGTGCCCATATTGCCGCCGTGGATTCGAGACTATGGAGCAAGTTGCTAAGGCATATCCAAATGATGTGAAGATCGTCTTCAAACACTTCCCTCTTCAGTTCCACAATGAGGCTGAGCCGGCTTCGAAAGCATCCTGGGCAGCTCAGCAACAAGGCAAATTCTGGGAGTACCACGAGGAGCTCTTCAAGAATCAAGACAAGCTGGGAGCTGAGTACTACGTAGAGCTCGCAAAGAGCTTGAAGCTCGACGTTGAGCGGTTCAAGAAGGATATGGCTTCCGAAGCAGCCGCTAAGCAGATCAAAGCTGACTCCGAGATCGGTCAGAAGAATGGAATCCAGGGCACTCCAGGATTCTTCGTTAACGGTGTGGCTGTTAAGGGTGCATACCCTGCTGAGCACTTCAAGGGCATCATTGATCGATGGCTCAAGGGAGCTCCAGCGGCAAAGAGCTAAGCTCGAGCACGAAACGATATAAAGTTCATCAAAGAGAGGGGGCTTAAGCCCCCTCTCTTTTTGGGTGTTTTCTCCGAGCCCCTCTTATTTGCCGACTCCCCTGAATGTGCTAGCCTCCACTGCTCCGGCCTGGGGCTCCCGCGCTTCGTTCTGTGCGGTGAACGTTACGCTTCTCTCTCCTGAACGATAGAGACGACTCTGCTCCTGTCCCGAGAGAACCGCCTGTGGCGAAGTTTGAGGGCAAGGCCTTTCGTGGGTGAATATCATGACATCAATAGATACTCGCAAATGCTTCGGAATCGTTGTTAGTGGCGGTCCCGCTCCAGGAATTAACTCCGTTATCAGTTCAAGTGTGATTGAGGCTCACAACCGTGGCTTCGCTGTGAAAGGTCTCGTCAACGGATTCCGAGATCTCACGATGGGAGAGCCGGGCTCCGTGATCGACCTAACTCCGGACAACGCCGGAAATATTTACAATAAAGGCGGTTCGATCCTCGGAACATCCCGCTTCAACCCCCTCAAAGACGAGGAACATGTTACCAACCTCATGAAGGGGCTTGGTGAAAATAACATCGATAAGCTTATCGTCATCGGCGGAGAGGGCTCCGCGTATCTTTCTCACAAGCTCGCGAAGAGCCATCACGATCTTGCTGTAGTGCACGTCCCAAAGACGATCGATAACGACCTTATTCTGCCGAACAAACATCCAAGCTTCGGATTTGAAACCGCGCTGCACGCCGGAACCAAGATTGTGGAAACCCTTCGTGAGGATGCCAAAACGTGTCGTCGATGGTTCCTCGCGACCACGATGGGTCGTAAGGCCGGATTCCTCGCGCTTGGCATCGGACTAGCCGCGGGTGCCACCTCGACCCTCATTCCAGAGGAGTTCGCTGGCTTTAATCCAAAGCCCGAAGATATCGCGTCGATCCTCTTCTCCACAATTCGTAAACGTGTGGCGATGAAGAAGAACTACGGCGTCATTATACTCGCTGAGGGTATCCTTGATTGTCTCGACACCTCTCATAGTTCAGCTCTTCAGCAGGCGACTCGCGATGACATGGGGCGTATTCGATACTCCCAGTTGGAGCTGGGAGACGTGCTCATTCCGCCTCTCAAAGAGATGCTTAAGGAAGCCAATCTCGACATTCACATGATCACCAAGAACATCGGATATGAACTCAGATGTTGCGAACCGGTTTCATTCGACATTGAATATACTAAGTTCCTTGGATACGGCGCCGTACAGCACATCCTCGGCGGCAATAGCGGTATCATGGTAACGCGAGATTTCGATAAACTTGGCTTTACACCACTTGAGTCGATGGCCGGTACCGATGGCATCATCAAATCACGTCGCGTTGACCTCTCTTCGGACCTTTATCGCGTGGCGCGAAGCTTCATGATCCGCTAATCGCGGCATCTCGCCCTATTTCACGCTTCATGTCATACATGAGGGGACTATCGCTCTCGGAATAGGCCATGCTCCTTCGGGGAACCGCCATCGTATCTCTCCTTACACTGCTCAGCCGCTCTCTCGGCTTCGTGCGCGATCTTATGGTCGCCCGCCTCCTTGGAGCGTCGCTCTTCGCAGACGCGTTTTTTGTCGCATTTCGCGTCCCGAACCTTCTACGAAGCTTCGCCGCGGAAGGGGCCCTAACCTCTGCGTTTGTCCCCGTTTTCTCGTCAGCGCTCGCCCGAAGTAAGGCGGACGCTCAAACAGCCTTCCGACGAATCGCTGGATTCGTTCTCTGCCTCACCATCCCACTCGCGTTCCTCGGCATCATCTTCGCGCCCGAGATCCTGGCAGTAATCGCTCCGGGATTCCAAAACGATCCCGAGAAGCTCCAGTTAGCGATACGATTAACCCGGATCATGTTTCCCTACATCGTCTTCGTAAGTCTCGTTGCGATGTTGAACTCCGCCCTCAATACCTTAAAGGTTTTTGGGGCATCCGCGTGGGCTCAGGTGATCATGAACATCATCCTGATCGGCGGTGCTCTCTGCGCGCTCCCCTTCGACTCAAGCACGGCGACGATGATTCTCGCTGTATCCGTTGTCATCGGCGGAGTTGCACAGGTGATTGCCCAGATACCCGCCTGCCGAAAATCTGGGCTCCCGACCCGAGCAAGCTCCCACATTCGCTCTCCTGAGGTGCGAGAGGTGGTACGGTTGATGATTCCCGCCACAATCGGCGCCTCGGTGTATCAGTTCAACATCTTTATTTCGACACTACTCGCGTCTCTCTTAACCGAAGGAAGTATCTCGTGGCTCTTCTACGCCGACCGCGTAGCGCAATTCCCGGTCGGAATATTCTCAGTGGCGCTCGCTTCCGTTCTACTCCCTATGCTCGCCAACGCCTCGGCAACCTCTAACGTCGATCAATTCCGCTCAGGACTGGCGAATTCGCTTCGCTTCACAAGCTTCGCGATCCTTCCCATGGCTGCGGGTATCTGGGTGCTGGCGGTTCCCCTCACATCACTTCTCTTTGAACGTGGGGCCTTCACGCGCCACTCCACGCTCATGACCGCGGCCGCAATTCAAGCGTTAGCGATCGGTTTGTGGGCATCGAGTTGCTACTCGATGGTGATGCGCGCGTTTATCGCAAAAAAAGACACAATAACTCCGACCTTGATAGGTCTGTGCTCTCTCGTTGTGTATCTCACCTTCGCTCTGATTTTGATGGGGCCGGTGAATACGGAAGCCGGTACCGTAGCCGCTCTTATCGCAAGGATTCAAACCTCTCTCTTCACGGTTATTCCCTCTATCTCCGCACAGGGACACGTTGGACTCGCGCTTGCGTCGAGCACCAGCGCGCTCTTCTCTCTACTCATCGCGATAACCATCTATGCGGTTAAACTAAGAAATTTTCCGTGGGAAAGTTTCCTTCGCTCCCTCACTACAAGTGCCGCGGCATCTCTCATCATGATCGGCGCGGTGAGTATACTAACGCCATACAGGGCCTCCCCTCTTACTACCACCTTGGTGGGGATCATGGTCGGCGCGGTATCCTATACCGTCGCCGCCACGCTCCTCCGCTCATCGGAGATGTCGGAGACGATCAGCCTAGCGCGACGAAAGCTCGCCAAAGGGTAGCCCGCTCCCAACTCAGGATCGCCGGGCGAAT
This sequence comes from Pseudomonadota bacterium, assembly GCA_039799965.1. Classification (GTDB taxonomy): domain Bacteria; phylum Bdellovibrionota_C; class UBA2361; order UBA2361; family OMII01; genus OMII01. The sequence goes on along the minus strand of JBDLRS010000109.1, from coordinate 5,148 downwards.
CGATTTTCGCGCAACTTTTTTCGCTACTCATCGATACCCCTACTCACGTAATGTGTCAGGAGGTTACCGTGATAGCCGCTACCCTACATCCATCCGCCGAACCAACCGAACTTGCGCTGTGCACCTCTCGCGCTTTGATTTCAGCGGCCCGCACGGAGAGTGCTACGATTCTCACGCACGCGCGAAAGCGCGCATCACGGTATCGGCAGAAAGCGAAAGAGCGTGGGTATAGAGCCGGAGTAGAGCTTGGAGAGCGAGAGAGCGCCCTCGCGTGCGCGCGGATGATGGAATCCCTGCGAGAGCTCTACTCGACGACGATTGTTGCCGCTCACCGAGACGCTCGCATAATCGCGTATCGCATTGTTGAGGAGTTGATAGAACAGCACCTCCGTGAACGCCCTGAGACCATCGCCCACTGGATTACACGCGCGGTTGAACATCTCAAGCAAACGTCCGGCATGACCCTTCGCTACCATCCCCGCTATGAGAGCACGATACGGCGCGTTTCCTCACATCTTCCTGTGGGGCTCATGGCCTCAGTGGATAAGACCCTCGGAGCGGTCGACTTTGCGATCACCACAAACGTCGGAGCGGCAACCTTCTCGTGGAGAGAGCTGTTAGATGTCCTGAAGCAAAAGGCCGATCAGGAGCAAGGCATATGACATCAAGCTTCTCTCCCCTCTCCCTGAGTGGAACAATCGTATCCGTTCGGGGCTCTACGATCTTGGCTCGCCTGCCGCAAGGTTCAGTCGGGGATCTCTGCTGGATTACAACTCGTAACAAAGGTGAACTCCGCGCACAGATAGTATCATTCGAGGAGAACACATTCTCGCTCGCGCTCTTTGATGAGCCGGAGGGTATCTCTCCCGGCGCTCAGGTGCGCACCTACGGTTCTCAACTTGCAATTCCCGTGAGCACGTCGCTCCTGGGTACCATCATCTCTCCCCTTGGACTTCCGCTTGATGATACCACGAAGCCCCTCCCCTGCACCGAGATGCGCTCAATCTTTGCGCCTCCGCCTCTCGCGACGACACGACCGATCATCAATGCACCGCTGATTACCGGCATCCGATCTATCGACGGATTCTGTAGACTTGGAAGGGGGCAACGTGTCGGAATCTGCGCTCCCGCCGGCATCGGTAAGTCGACCCTTCTGGGCATGATCGCCCGACGAGCTGAGGCTGACGCGATCGTCGTGGCTCTCGTGGGTGAGCGAAGTCGCGAGGTGCGAGAATTTATGGAGGAGACGCTCGGCGAGGAGGGACGAAAGCGGAGCGTGGTCGTTGTCGCAACGAGTAGCGATTCCTCACTCCTTCGGCAAACCGCTGCCTATACCGCCACGACGATAGCGGAATACCTTCGGGATCAGGGAAAGAACGTTCTTTTAATCGTTGATTCGCTCACCCGTCTCGCTCGGGCGATCCGCGAGACCAGTATAGCCGCTGGAGACCTCCCCGTTCGTCACGGATACACCAACGCGGTGTACACCCAACTTCCTCGATTAGTTGAGCGCCCAGGCACGTCAACAACAGGCTCTATTACAGCGCTCTATACGGTGCTTACCACAACGGATGAGGACATAGACCCCTTGGCCGATGAGGTGAAGAGCCTCCTCGATGGTCACATCGTACTCTCGAAAGAGATGGCGAGCCTGGGCATTATGCCGGCGATTGATATCACACAGAGCATCTCTCGGTTGAGTGGGCGCCTCACATCACCTGAATTTCGGCACCGGGCCCTCGCGGTACAACGTTCCATGGCTCGGTATCTGCGTGAGCGGGATATCGCTCTTTTAGGGGGTACCCCGGACGCAGAGCTCCACACCATCCTTACCAATCAGGGTATGATTCGAGAAGCGCTCTCTCAGAATATCGATGATTCCTCCTCACTTGAGGCGACAGAGCGCGAGCTGAGCCGTCTATGTTCGGTACTAGCGCCGTCGACGCGCGACCACACTCAATAGAGCAGCGCCTATTCTTCGCCTGTGATAGAGATACTTGCGAGGAACTTCTCTCCAACGGGCACCAGGCGCTGGTCCGTAAAGGTAACGCCCGCGAAGATCGTAGCCTCAGGGGTCGCGATGAGCCACTGCAGCAAGCTCTCGCCGGTCTCTCTCTCACGCATGTGCTGAACGGCGCCTGGAAACTCCTCACACGTGCGAGGAGTAACAGAGATAGTCTCTAGCTGCTCGTTATCTTTCAGCTCCTCTCGCAGAAATTGCGCGAGCTGCTCCGAAGACGTGACCTCAAGAACCTGCCCCTCGGATACCGCCAGGTCGAACTGCAACTCAGCTCCGGCATACTCCTCGTCGAGCGAGAGGGTTATCGTCTCCCCATCGTTTTCCTCGTCCTCGCCTTCATCGATCCACGGCTCCCTTGGAAATTCCCCACTAACAGAGGTTTCAGGAACGGTGTAACGCTCCCATGGTTGCTTCACAATCTTCTCGACATCAAAGGACATAGGACCCTCACCTGTATTCGTTCGCAGGTTGTAGCATGGACACGCGTGACATGGAAATCAGAGGGCTAAGGCCCAATCCCACAACCCACGGGGACGTGATATTGAAACCACCCGCCATCAGGTGTACCCTGGGCGCCATGACTGTTTCAGCATCGCCCGTTATTCCCGCAGCGCTTGGTTTTTCGGTCCCCGCCGAGTGGTCCCGCCACGAGGCGACCTGGATGGCATGGCCACATAGTGAAGAACTTTGGGTCGGTGGGTACTTAGAGGGGACCAGACGCGACTTTGCCGCGTTCATCAACACACTGTCTCGGCACGAACGTGTCGAGCTACTAGTTGCTAATGCTGAGTGCCGACAGGATGCACAGAGGCGACTCTCGGGCAACGTTCGCTATCACTCGATCGACTACAGCGACGTCTGGCTCCGTGATAGCGGCCCGATCTTCGTTAAAAACTCTGCAGGGGCTAACCTTATCACCGACTGGGAGTTCAACGGCTGGGGCAACAAGTATGACTCTGCCCCGGATAATAAGATCCCTGCATACGTAGCACAGTTCCTCAACGCCGAGTCTGTGTCACCGAGCCTCATTATGGAGGGAGGAGCCCTTGAGCCTAACGGAGAGGGAATTATTATAACCACCAAGCAGTGCCTGCTCTCTAAGGAGAGGAACCCCTCACTCTCTCAAAAAGATATCGAACACGCTCTCGAATCATTTCTCGGCGCCACAAAGGTAATCTGGCTTGGTGATGGGCTGGAAAATGATCATACCGATGGTCACATTGATACGATCACTCGATTTACGAGCCCCAACACGATCGTGACCTGCGTGTGCGAAGATACGCAGGATCCGAACTACTCTGTCATGGCGGAAAACCTCGATACACTAAGGTCTGCCACGGATACCCATGGTAACCCGTTTTCTATCATTGAACTCCCGTTGCCGCGTAATCGTCTTGAGTTAGAGGGCGGGCGGCTGGCGGCAACCTACGCTAACTTTTATATCTGTAACGGCGCCGTGCTCGTTCCACAATACGGCGACCCACTTGATGCCCGAGCCCTTGAGGTCCTCAAGCCGCTCTTTCCCGGCCGTGACGTAATCGGAACACCTGGTCGATCGCTTATAACCGGGGGTGGTTCATTTCACTGTGTCACACAACAACAACCGATAGGTCCGATGTGGAGGAACGTATGACAAGACTGGCCGTTGTACAGATGTCGATGACTGACGACCGTGAGCGGAACGTCACAAAGGCTCTTAACCTCGTCGAAGAGGCGTGCTCGCTAGGGGGGCAGATAATTTTGCTCCCGGAGCTATTCGAAGGTTACTATTTTCCGCAAGTGGAGCGCGAAGCACATTTCAAGCGAGCGTCTCCAATAGAGGGGCATCCTTTCATAGATCGCTTTCAGGAGATCGCAAAGAAGCGCTCGTGCGTGCTACCGATCAGCTTCTTCGAGCGGTCCGGTCAGGCTCACTACAACAGCCTTGTCATGATAGACGCAGATGGCACTAACCTTGGACTCTACCGAAAGTCACACATACCAGATGGTCCTGGATATGAGGAAAAGTATTACTTTAACGGAGGAGACACCGGCTTCAAGGCGTTTCGTACCCGTTACGGAACGATCGGCGCTGGAATATGCTGGGACCAGTGGTATCCTGAGTGCGCCAGAACCATGGCCCTCCTTGGCGCAGAGATACTTTTGTATCCAACGGCTATCGGCTCCGAGCCACAAGAGACAGGTTCCGTAGAAACGCGAGATATGTGGCAGCGCGCGATGATTGGACACGCGGTCTCGAACTCCTGCTACGTTGCTGCGGCGAATCGTATCGGAACCGAGACGATCGAAAATTTATCGCAAAGCTTCTACGGCAGTTCCTTCATATCAGACTACACAGGAGCCAAGATTCAAGAAGCAGGCACAGATGACGAAAGGATCCTAATCGCCGACCTCGACCTGGAAACATGTCGCTCATTCCGGGCCGGAATGGGATTCTTTCGAGATAGGAGACCGGAGCTGTATAAGACCCTTCTCACACTGGACGGAATACGAGAGGTTCCGCCTCGCTAAGGCGTGCACTCACGTACTATAGTCCGCTAGGTATATAATCCTAAATTCGGCAGTTGCGGGTCTGAAAATGACGCATCTGACTAAAATCACTTTGTCTTTTGAATTTTCGGTGCTCACCCTGACGGTGCCAGGGTTGCGCCTCCGAAAAGTTCAAAATACTTGGTGCTTTTAGCCAGATGCATCATTTTCATCCTCCTTAACTGCCGAATCTAGGATAATGGGACAGTTTTGAAGATACAGGATCGCGCACATTCTCCAAGTCCGCGATAATCTTCGCATGGGGAAAAGAGAGGCACGCTCAAACAAGCCAATACACGGCGCTATTTCTCAATAGCCCGAGGGTCCGTCATGGAGTGTAGTGCCCTCTTTGTTCCTAAAGACCTAGTAAGGAAGTTTTCTACAATATTATTAGCTTATTAGGCAGCGATCCTCTCATTATAGGAAGCAACGCAGTAAAAAGATCGCATAAGTAATGAACAGGTTGTAATTACTGTTCTTGTTTGGATCTCTCCGGTTTTATGCGTACTCCAAGCGCTGCAATACAGGGTGTACCCGCTGCTGATACCAGTGCAGTCACGCCCGTGTCCCCAGCCACCGAAGTATCGAGCGAGCGCGAA
>JBDLRS010000108.1:0-9126 GCA_039799965.1 Pseudomonadota bacterium | reverse complement strand
GGGCTATGACCGCCCGTAAGGATCGCCAACCTTGATGAGGCATGTGGATTCATAGAGGTGGTTCAACTGCACGGGCGGTCAGAGCCCGCCCCTCCTTGGCCGTCACTACATCGTCGATCTGGCGATACATGGACATGACTATTCTGAAATGCAGCAATCGTATCGCCCTGTAATTATGGACGGGCGGGCTATGACCGCCCGTAAGGATCGCCAACCTTGATGAGGAATTTTATTTCACCCAGGTCGGCCAACCTTACGGGCAGTCAGAGACTGCCCCTCCTTGGCCGCAACTACATCGTCGATCTGGGGATACACGGGCATGACCATTTTCCCACGAGATGTGATAACGGAGCAGTTAAAGTTAAAGGGAGCGACTCACCATTAAGATTTCAAGCCCGTAACGTAGGAGGAAACGGGAGAGGGGCTCGCTGGTTAGTTAATTGCGGTGTCGCTACTATCGTTTACATCCATCACTAGCGCAAAGCCTCGGAACACAAGTGCTAAAACGGGTTTTCCGTCTACATCCTTCCCATGCAGAACTTTGAGCGATTCGTTAATTGTATCTCGACCTGCACCTTTGGCGATATCATTTCCGTCAAGAATGTTATCTGTTACGTCTGTAAAGCCTTGCATGAAAGTCGGCATCGCACCCATATAAACTCTTACCGCAGCATTATTGCCAATGGATCTGAGCAAACACTGCTCCATGTAATCGTGTGCAGACATCTTTTGTTTTAATGCGTACTCAAACAGAAACCCCGGCAACGATCGCTCGTGGCCGGGGTTTGTTACAACTTACGTTGTGTAAGCTCGAACTATTCAGCGGAGTCTGATTCAGGAGCGGGAGTTACCTCCTCGCCCTCAACCTCGGTGAACTCCTCAGAAGTTCCATCGTCCCTCTTCGTACGAACCACCTTCGAAGCTTGAAGGCCTTTCGGACCCTCCTTCAACTCATACTCCACGGTCTCCCCATCCTTGAGGGTCTTGAACCCATCGGATGAAATCACCGAGTAGTGCACGAACACATCACGGCCACTCGTGTGCTGAATGAAGCCAAAACCTTTGGCATCATTGAACCACTTCACTACTCCCTTAAGGACCTCGGACTCAGACTCAGACATAACAACTGACTCCCCGTTTAAAAACTTACGGTTGATAAAACCTACCACATTTATTTCAGGTTACAAGACTAACTACAGCGAGGTGATCGCCACCTCTGGAATTGAGATTCGAGCTGTTGGTAAAGGGATCCAACTTTTTCTCCACGGGGGAATGAGGGGATGGAATTGCTTACATGCAATGCTTTTTGAGTGTCTGAAATAGTTCGCCCGAGCAGGGGGTGAAAAAGGGCTCCGCGGTGAGCGTTTTGCTTTGCACAGTGGGAGTTCTTTTCAACCACCCCGCTCGGAACCATATGAAAATGGTAGTATTTCTAGTCCGTTATAAATTATCACCAAGCAGGTGCGGGTGGGCGTACAGAGAGTCCGTTGATAAGAGAGTGCTCAACCACGTATAGTGTGGAGGATCGAGCTTCTTCCAAAACGTTAATCAGCTCGATAGTTTGCTTGCTCTCTGGGCTGTGCGTGAAGGCCCAGTTCCAGGGTAGTTTCCTGATGTAGTTCGCTCCGTATTAAAGTCTTCAATGTCCGATATCATTACACATTCGATTATTGAGAATCTCCCGGAGCCTCATTGTGTGATCTCCCGAGAGCTCATGTGCATTGGCGCTAACACGAGCTTCTCCACCCTACTGGGGATTGAGACCCCGCAACTTATTGGCTCTCATGCCTCCCACTTTTGGCCGGAGGTGGAGAGGATTCCGTGGAGCAACCGCGAGTTCTCAACTGAATTTACGCCGTCCGGTCGGGGGCCGCTCCTGGTGCGAATAGCCACCTTTGAGGGAGAGGTTCTCTTAATTAGGATCCTCTCAACCTTTTCAGAGGATCGAGCAAGCGAAGTGTTTCATGGACAGCGCCTTGAGACACTGGGCCTTCTGGCCGGTGGTGTTGCACACGATTTCAACAACCTGCTGACCGGAATACTTGGGCATCTTGCGTATGCGCGGAGCGTTATGCCCGGGGAGGGAAATCACGTAGAGTCGCTGTCGGCGATAGAGGAGGGGGCGCTTCGCGCGGCCTCGCTCACCCAACAGATACTCAGGTTCTCCCGTATTGATGGGGGTGAGCTCTCAACCAAGATAGATGTCGTCGACGTAATCTCTCGAATCTCTACCCTCATAAAGAGCGCCATACCGTCCGAGGTCCGATTGGCGTGGGACCCTCTCAGTAACCCCCTCTACGTGATGGCCTCAGAGGCGTATCTTAGTCAGGTTATCATCAATCTCATCGTCAACGCGCGAGACGCTATCAAAGGACGGGGCACGATCGATGTGACCGTCGACAGACTATGTCCCTCGGACGAGGTGCATCACCTCTTCGGCGAAGAGCCACCGGCTGCTACCTACTGCGCATTAGTGGTCAAGGACACCGGCGAGGGAATGGACGAGGAGGTCAAGGAACGACTCTTCGAACCTTACTTTACCACGAAGAAGGATGGGGGAACCGGCCTCGGTCTCAGCACGGTTAACTCGATCGTAAAGCAGCTCGGAGGAGCGATCGTGGTTCGTTCTGAGAGGCATAAGGGGACCGAGTTCCGGATCGTGCTTCCCTCTGTGACCGAAGACTCTAGCGACGTTGCCGGTGATTTCGAGTCAACCGGTCCAGTACGGGGGCGGGGCGAACGCATACTGATTATTGACGATGAGTATGCGGTGCGGAACGTCCTTGGCCTGAGCCTCACCCACCTTGGCTACGAGGTAATGACGGCTTCATCGGGGTTAGAGGGTCTGGAGATATACGCTGAGGAGCGTGGTACGTTTGACCTCGTGATCATGGATATCTTGATGCCCGGACTTTCGGGGGAGGATGTTTTCGTTCGCCTTCAGAAGATGAATCCTGATGTTCGTGTGCTTCTCGTGAGCGGTTTCAGTTCAGGCGATGTTGTCGCCCGGATCCTCAACGGAGGAGGGCGAGACTTTATTCAGAAGCCGTTCCTGATAGATGTTTTATCAAGAAAAGTTCGAGGGTGTTTGTGTGATTAAGTCGTATCAGATCCGCCATATCCAGGTGAACCCAGGTCTTGTGCTTTCGCCGATGAGTGGCGTGACAACCCGGCCTTTCCGTCGTCTGATCAAGGAGCTCAATCCGGGGGCTGTTGGCCTCGTGGTAAGTGAGTTCGTGTCGGTTGAGGGGATGACCCGTGGCTCGCAGCGCACTCTGGAGATGATGAAGTTTTCGGAGGAGGAGCGCCCGTACTGCGTTCAGATCTTCGGCTATGATGTCGATCGTATGCGGGATGCCGCGCTTATGGTGCAGGATATCGGGGCAGACTTGGTCGATATCAATTGCGGTTGCCCAGCACCGAAGGTGGTAAAGCGTGGGGGTGGGTGTGAGCTGATGAGACAACCGGATCATCTGCAGAGGATCATCAAGGAGGTAAAGAGCGCCATCTCGATTCCGCTCACGATAAAGATCCGAGCGGGTTGGGACGAAGGGTCTCGAAACGCTCTTGAGATCGCGAAGATGGCTGAGGGCGAGGGGGTTGAAGCCCTCGCGATACATGGGCGCACGCGCTCTCAGTTGTATCGTGGAGATGCTGATTGGGACCTCGTCCAGGAGGTGGCTGAGCGAATCGCCATTCCGGTGCTTGGAAGTGGGGATGTTGTATGTCGCAAAACCGCTGAAGCCCGCCTCAAGGGCAAGGTAGCGGGGCTCTTTATCGGCCGGGCCAGCATGATGAATCCGTATGTCTTTACTGAGATCCTGAACGATGAGCCATCTCGGCTCAAAGGAAATCACCCACTCATGCTCGACGTGCTCTTTCGCTATATCGAGCTTTTAAGGGAAGATTTTCAGGAGAGTTCGTGTGGTGGCAAATTTAAGCAGCTTGCCTCACAGATGTGCCGTGGGGCACCATGGAGGAAGCAGCTTCTTCAGTTGAACGCCCTTCAGGATCATGAGGCGCTCCTTCTTGCGGTGCGAGAGGGACGGTGGCGTCCGGCGGCGGTTCAGGTTGAAGAAACGGACCCGACCGACGTCTCGTGTGATATGTACTCCGCGTAGAGTACAGAGAGGAAAGAAAATAATTCGTGTTGCGTGTTACTGATATCTATCGAAGCTTCGGAGAACGCCCTGTGTTGCAGGGGGTAAGCTTTGCGTTGAAGCCTGAGTCTATTAATGGGCTGATAGGCCCAAGTGGCGGGGGCAAAAGCGTCCTCTTAAAGATCATCGCGCATACCTGTAAGTGTGAGTACGGCTCCGTTCTCTTCGACAAAGGGGCATCGCTCGCCGATGTTGGCTTGATGTTCCAAGAGGGAGCACTCTTCGATTCGATGACGGTGTATGACAATGTCGCGTTTCCCCTCGTTGGCGGCAAGGTCCCCACCAACTCACTTCCCCGGGAGGTTCGTGAAGAGGTGTGCGAAAAAGTTGGAGGTATCCTGGCTCGCGTGGGGCTGGTTAAAGCGGCTTCAAAGATGCCCGGTCAGTTGAGTGGTGGTATGCGGCGCCGCGTATCGTTAGCGCGTGCTCTTGTGGGGCGGCCTCGAATTCTTCTCCTGGACGATCCAACAAGTGGACTCGACCCCGTTGCGAGTAGCGTCATCATGGATCTCATCGTCGAGCTCCATAGGGAGTATCGCCCAACCACGGTCCTTGTTAGTCATGACCTCCGTCGACTTCTTCCGTGCGTTGAGAGAGTTCTTGCCCTTTTTGATGGCGTGATCGCGTTTGATGGTTCCGTTGGGGATCTGGCGCAATCGGCCCCAGTGTTTGTTCGTAGTTTCGTCTCCTGTCGGTATGAGCTTCCCGCGCCTGCCGCTGAGCCGAGCGTGATGGAGTAGTTGTTGTGAAGAGACCTATGTTGAAAGATAGCGCCATTGAGGAATCGCGAGGGCGGTTTCTCTCTGGTATCGGAGTACCTAAGAAGGAGGAGTTCATCGTTGATGACTTCCAGAAGCAGGCGATCGAGAATCTCGCAAACGGGATCGACACCCTTGTGGTGGCGCCAACTGGATCCGGAAAAACGTTCATCGCGATTGAGGCGATGCGCCATCTGATTAAGCAGGGGCAGCACGCCTGCTACACAACGCCCCTTAAGGCCTTGTCCAATACCAAGTATACTGAGTTTCAGCGGATCTTTGCCCCCGATTACACGGTCGGTCTACTCACCGGTGATCGAAAGATCGAGGGGGATTCTGATGTGGTTATCGCTACCACAGAGATCTACAGAAATGAGCTCTACAAGGGGACCGGGCGGTATTCGATCGTTATCCTCGATGAGGTTCACTACATCGCAGACCCTCAACGTGGCGCGGTATGGGAGGAGAGTATCATCCTTACGCCTCACGCAACGACATTGCTCATGCTCTCCGCCTCGATCTCAAATGCGGAGGAGATCGCAGCATGGATAGAGGAGACCCGCAACAAGGAGTGCCGTATAGTTATGAAGAAGGACCGTCCGGTCGAGCTTCGCTACGGGTTTATGCACCCAAAATTTGGTGTTATCCCGCTCGCTGATGAGAAGGGTCATCTCTCTCCTGAGGTGGCGCACTTCTACGGCTCTCTTTCGCTTGATGAGACGGGCACCCGCGTAAAGGGGCGTTTCGATCGAAGCGGAGGCTCAGAGGAGCGAGGCGGCCGCAGAGGTGGAGGCCGCAGAGGTGGTGGCCGCGAGCACCGTGGTCAAAAAGGTCGTGGTCGTGGGAGGAGGAGGTAATGTTATACGCTGATTTCCCGGTTTCCACTATCCTTAGAGAGCTTGAGCGCGACGAGTTGCTTCCCGCTATCCTCTTTCGTACCGCGCGCAAGCAATGTGATTCCGATGTTGAGACGCTCGCCCGAAATCCGAACGCGATCCTGCCCCTGCAGCGTCAACAGCAGATCGAGGCGGAGGTTCAAGCTGTCATCAAGAAGTATAACTTCGATCCCGATTTCATCACCGGGTATTCGCAATACCAGCCCTTAATTCAGACCGGGGTTGGCGCGCACCATGCGGGTCAGCTCCTCATCTGGCGGTTACTCCTTGAGGAGCTGATGTCGCGGAGTATGCTGCGTCTCATGATTGCAACAGGAACGGTGGCCGCGGGGGTAGACTTCCCGGCTCGTACCGTTGTCGTTACTGCGCACTCTCGGCGTGGATCCGAGGGGTTTAGCGTCTTGTCATCCTCAGAGTTTCAGCAGATGGCGGGGCGCGCGGGACGTCGTGGAAAGGACGCCGTCGGTGTGTGTATCATCACCCCAAGCAAGTTCTCTGATGCGCGTGTGCTCCTTGAGGTTTCAAAGCGTCCTCCTGAGCCGCTGCGCTCCTCATACTTCGCTTCGCCATCGACGGTGTTAAATCTTCTTCGGTATCGAAACGTAGATGACCTTCAATTTACCGTAGAGCGGAGCCTGGCGGCTTTCCTTGACCGAAAGAACTCAAGTCAAATGAGAGAGGAGGCTATAACCGAGCAACAGAACGTTGAGGGTGATAGGGGTCTGACCGGCGAGAAACGCAAGAAAGCAGAGAAGCGGGTCCGTCGAAAGTTGCGTGAGGCTGATGAGCTTGAGCAAAAGCAGGAGACCTTGTTGGCGCAGTCGCTCGATGGTCTGCGCGCGCTCGGGTATGTCGAGGTCGAGGGTGGCAGCCTGACGGACAAAGGCTACTGGGCGGCTGAGTTATGTACGAGCCTCGTCCTTGAGTTGGCAGAGGCCATCTCTGATAAACTGTTCGATGACTGCGCGCTTTTTGAGCTTGTCGGTCTCGTGGCAAGTATCGCGGGAGACCCTCATCGGCCCTACTTTAGGCTCAAGGCGAACCCGATTAAACAGGAGCTTTTTGAGCAGATGTCGCAGATCGTGGAGCGTGTGAAGGCCAAGTATCAGGGCCCAGGTAGTGCCGAGGTGATGGTGCTTCCCGACGCCGCGTTGACGGTTATTACCTGGATGGATTCCGAGACGTGGCAGGAGTTCTCGGGCTTTCTGAGACTCTCCGGTGTTGCTGATGGAGATGTTGCCCGCCTCGTAAGTCAGACCGCGGATCATCTCAATCAACTCACTCGATTGGAGAGGTCCCATCCGGCGCTCGCCCAGGCGGCAAAGGTGGGTCGAGCACGTCTCTTGCGTCCGCCGTTCTCCGAAGCTCTGATAGCCGCGACGTAGGAGGATCGACCGTCGATTCGGAAGGGGGCGGTGGGTTGTAGTGAGCGATGTCCCGTTGAAATTTTAGACCCCGGCGAGAGATGCTTCGCTTCGTATTCCGCTGCCCCACACGGTGGTCGCTGTCACGATTTCTATCACGTGATATGACAGTCTCCATGGCCTGTGCCTGAGCCAAGGTAGCATCATCTACGCCCATGTTGACCGCAGCTCTCAATCCCGCACCGAGGGAGGTTCTCTTCGAATCTTCCTTATCGAACATTCCTCATTGAGAAGATTAACGATGATTACTATACCTCGCTGAGGAACTTTACGCAGTGCGCGGAATTTGTCGGGCCTAGCACCATCAGACGGCACCGCACTGGATTCCGGTGGCTCTATCGTCTCAGGGAAAAATCAAAAGAGGCTCATGGTATCACCTTAGCCGCGGACGATAGGTTGTTTTTTGTGCGGACGGTACCATCCTCATGCGATCCTAAAGAATTTTGGCGTTCGGGTTGGAGATGTCTTCATGATGCTTCGCCCAGCGCGGCACTATGCTGCGCAATTTCGTTGAAACATCCAAGCGCTACAAGCTCTTCGTTTTTTGGAAAGTAGGCGCCTCTGCGCGCTCGCCCGAACTTCCTACAACTCATCAAAAGAGCTCATCACGCGGCACTGGCGACTTCGCCGCATGTGTGTAGATCATCGTGGTCTTGACATCGCTGTGGCCCAAGAGTTCCTGAATAAGTCGAATATCTTTGCCATTCTCCAGGAGGTGTGTGGCGAATGAGTGCCGAAAGGTGTGGCAAGTTATGCGTTTGGTGAGTCCTGACCTTCGTGTTTGTAGAGAGAAAGACGTACTGCCACATCCATTCCGTATCGGCGTGCGGATACTTCCGTGCGAGAGCGTATGGCAGCGACACCCTCTCCCGAAGCCTGAGGTGATATCGTGGTTGTGGATGTTACGGGCGTGCTCAAGGTGTTCCTTTGAGGGGGGTGATGCTGCGTACTACCATCAGGAGTCTGCCGAGAGTTTTTGAACCTACTCCCGACAGCCTTACACCACAGCTCTTTGATTTCCTAACCGCGCAACAAGCTATCGACTAATATGTCTTCGTCGAGGCTCTCCCAGTGAATTCCCACTCCTCCACCAATTAGCCGCCAGGCCTTTCTTTGTTTAGGAGAAGCCTTTCGTAGCCGCTCAGACCACTCCAGGGGCATACGAATTTCCCGACCATCAGATAGCATGACGACTAGCGAGCTTTTGGTAAAAGAAACATCCTCAACAAGGGGCTCGAATGACAGCTTCCTATTCATCGAAGAACTCATGCCACCTCCTCTCAAATAAACCCCGATGCTCCGCTATCATACCACGGATTTTCCCCAGGTCCGTAGCACTAAATCCTTTGCTTTTGGCCAATCTTATTGGTTTTAGCCAGAATTTCGCATATGCATCATCCTTCTCGACATGACTATGAACGGGCTCACCCCGGTCGAGTTAAACAAAAAAGAAACGAAATCCCCTCAGAATCAGTACGGTAGGCATTGATGGAATGATATCAATAGGATAACAATTGAATCAACCCGAGATTTCGCTGGGCGGGCGAAATCCGGGTTATCCAAAACGTTATCCCTCATGACGATGAATAGACTCAAGACATGCAGCACAGTAGTAGCGAGCGCCCTTGCCATAGCGACCTCTTCAATCGTGCACGCCGAAAATGAGGTCGGCGTTATTCTTCCGATGACCGGCGATTTCGCCCGGTATGGAGAGACAGTCCGACAGGGGCTTGAGAGCGCGAAGCTATCAGCAGTCAAATATGTCTATTAGGGCATCTCCCCCATTCTGCTAACCCCTAGTAACATCTGGATTTAAAAAAGGCACTAGCCGAAAGTGTATCTGGAGAATATCATCGACTTTGCGAAGGAGCGCATAGTGGATGAAAAA
>JBDLRS010000107.1:0-12500 GCA_039799965.1 Pseudomonadota bacterium | reverse complement strand
TGTTGGTAAGCTTTCCTGGTACTGGTAGATAAAGCGGTGGGAAAGGATGAGTCAGATACTTATAGTTAGTCAACTGGTGATAGCGCTGGGGATCCTCAATGTATGGGTGTTACGCGCGCATAAGCCGACGAATTTTCGGGGCGGCGCGGCTCGTAGTATGGAGGAGGAGTTCCAAGTATACGGACTGTCAAAAGAGGTGATGAGAATTGTTCGAGCATGCAAGTTGTTTTTTGCCGCTCTTCTTATCCTGGGATATTGGTGGCCAACCGTTACGATCGTTGGGGCGGTAGGTATGGCTTTTCTCATGTCAGCAGCCATCTTCATGCACCTGAAGGTGAGAGATCCGATTCGTAAATCACTACCAGCGGCCTCCCTTCTGCTTCTCTCACTCTTTGTGGCGATGAACTGCCGAGCTTAGAGGTAGAATGCCATGAAAAAGATCTTTTTCTGCGGTATCGGAGGGGCAGGGATGAGCCCCCTTGCGAGGTTGATGGCGGCACGGGGATACGAGGTTCTCGGCTCCGACCGGGGGTACGATATGGGGCGAAATAAGGCCCTTTTTGATCTGCTTAAGTCCGAGGGGATAACGATAGCCCCCCAGGATGGGTCGGGTGTTGAGCCCTCCATAGATACCTTTGTGGTAACCCGCGCGGTAGAGCCCTCTGTGTCCGATATCAAACGGGCTCTTGATTTGAAACTGCCCGTTCTGAAGCGCCCCCGCTTCATGGCAGAGATCTTTAAAGATACACAAAATATCGCGGTGGCTGGCACGAGTGGCAAGTCAACTACCACCGGTATGATAGGACATATTCTGCGGATGGCCGGTAAGGACCCTACCGTCATCAATGGCGCGGTCATGATCAATGGTAACGCCAATTTCACGCTGGGGGAGGGTAAACTCGCTGTTTTGGAGGCTGATGAGAGTGACGGGTTTGAGGATGTGATATCAGTGTGTCCCGCGGCCGTAGCGGTGTTAACCAATATCTCCCTTGATCACTTTGAGTTGACGGAATTGAAGGAGATGTTCTCGGCGTTCCTTGGCAAAGCGCCCCTTGGAGCGATCCTGAATGCAGACTGCCCCAACTCCATGGAGCTGAGGGGAATCAATCCAAAAACCGTAACCTTCGGAGCTTCGGCGAACGCTGATTTTTCCCTCGCGGAGATTCGTCCCTCGCTCTGTATTCCAGGAGCGCACAACGCCCTGAACGCCATCGCCGCAATCGCTACCTGTTCTCTTGTTGGGGTTTCGGTTGAGGAGTCTCTTAAAGCACTTAAAAGCTTTCAGGGGATTAAGCGTCGCCTCGAAGTGGTAGGGGAGCCTGCCGGAATCAGGATCATCGATGATTTCGCCTCAAATCCCGGAAAGATTGAGGCGTCGCTGAAGGCGGCGATCGACAACTCAAGTCGTGTTTTCGTCATCTTTCAGCCGCATGGGTTTCAGCCCACCAAGATGATGAGGGATGGGTATATCGAGACCTTCGCCTCGACGCTGCGTGTGCAGGATGTTCTGATTATGCCGGATATCTTCTATGTTGGAGGGTCCGCTAACCTCGTGAATGGTGAGGTGGTGACGTTGCCGAAGGATGTGTCGTCTCGGGATGTTGTGCTCCCTGTCGCACAACGGGGTAAAGAGGCTCACTACATCCCGACGCGAGCGGATATTTTGCCTTTTCTTAAATCGCGGTGCCAAGCTGGAGATACAGTGATGGTGATGGGGTCCCGAGACGAAAGTCTCTCTGATTTCGCGCAAGAGATCGCTGCCGTCTGGGGGTGGTAGACCTCGTCGCGGGTCTATATGTATAGGCCAAGACAAGAGCCTACGTTAGCTCTGTGCTCGTTGGCACCTACTCGATTCCACGATGAGACAATTTTATATAGTCTGCGAAGAAGACATTGACGGTTGCCTTTTTTGACTTCCGTAGTACGATCACTCCGTGTGCCCGCGAGGTATTTTGACCCTTTCATTTTGGGAGTCCTTTCAATGAGATTAGTACTTACTTCTCTGGTCATAGTAGCCATGGCTTGTCCAACCGCACAGGCAGACGATACGTCCTGGAAAGCCGCTTTTGCGCCCCTTCCGGAGGTGGCTGACTCCAAGGAGAACCCTATCACTGCCGAAAAGGTAGCGCTTGGAAAGAAGCTCTATCTGGATACACGCCTCTCCAAGGATGAGACACTCTCTTGCAACTCATGTCACAACCTCAAGACATTTGGTGTCGACAACGAGCCAACGTCGCCAGGACACAAGGGGCAGCGAGGAGGGCGAAACTCACCGACCTCATTCAATGCCGCGCTTCACGCCTCTCAGTTCTGGGACGGACGCGCTCCTACCGTTGAGAAACAGGCGCTTGGCCCGATCCTCAATCCGATCGAGATGGCGATGCCGTCAGAAGCTGTTGTAATTGAGCGACTCAAGAGGGACACGAACTATCCAAAGGAGTTCGCGGCGGCATTCCCTACCGACAAGGATCCGATCTCCTACGCTAACGTTGGAAACGCTATCGGTGCGTTCGAACGTACACTTATCACCCCGTCGCGATTCGATACTTTCCTCAAAGGCGATGACGATGCGATCACCCCAGACGAGAAGAAAGGGGCGCAAGCGTTTGTGCAAACAGGGTGCGTAGCGTGCCACAACGGCGCAACCTTGGGTGGTATGATGTTCCAAAAGCTCGGATTGGTGAAACCATACCCAACGAAGGATATGGGGCGCTTTGAAGTTACAAAGAACGAGGCGGACAGGATGATGTTTAAGGTCCCATCGTTGCGTAACGTCTCTAAGACCGCTCCATATTTCCACGATGGAAGTGTCAAGACCCTTGAAGAGGCGGTTTCTCAAATGGCGGAATATCAACTTGGCAAACAGCTTGCACCTGAGCAGGTGAAGGAGATCGTTACGTTCCTCAATTCGCTGACCGCAACCGACACAAGCATGTTCATGTAATGCTCTCGCTTCATGGTAGAACCGAGAACACCAACAAGAATTATCCTAAAAGGAGCAGTTAAGGTGAACCACAATGGTTCAGGTGGTTAAACCTAAATTCGGCAGTTGCGAGGCTGACAATAGCGCATCTGACTTCACTGCCGAATGTATGAGGCACCTATTGCTTGGATCCCTTTGAGCCCCTGTAGAAGAGCGCCCACTTCTCATGAAGGCACTCTCCAAATCCGAGTTTCGTGAAGTATTCGGGTGACGAGGTAACGACCATGACCTCTCTGATGTTCTGGTGCTCTGCCTCGTCGGCGGCTGCCTTGACGAGCTGCGCGCCCAATCCCATACCTCGGACACTTTCATGGACGATAACGGTCCGAATCTCCGCTATCTTAGGGCTGTAAACCTCAAGGCAGCAACATCCCACGACCTGACCATTGTGTTCAGCGACCCAGAATCCCTCAATCAGTGCCGCCATCTCTTCGTCGCTGCGAGGTAGAATAGTTTGAGGATTAGCGGCGATAAGCGCCTTGATCCCAGGAATGTCGTCCGATGTGGCTTTACGAATACTCATAGGTGGCTCCTACCCGCCATACTCGCGGTGACAAAGACCGCTACTATAGCACAATAGTTCGGGTATCGGCACGAAGCGTTCTCTAATCCTGACTCGTCATTGTGGAAGGGGCTAGTTCGTTCGTGAAAGATGCTACATCCCTACCCGTTACCTCAGATCGGCCGCCTCAAGCCTCCTAAGCTTCTCAAATAGCTCGGCCGCTTCCTCAAAGCTCAACGTCTGAGCTCCATCCGAGAGCGCCTCCTCGGGGCATTGATGTATCTCGATAAGAAGCCCATCAGCGCCAGCGACTGCGCCGGCCATAGCCATGGCTGGAACGTGCTTACGCAGCCCGATACCGTGCGATGGATCGACGACCACAGGAAGGTGCGATTTCTCCTTCAGATACGGCACCGCGTTCAGGTCGAGCGTATTACGATACGCCTTCTCGTAGGTCCGGATTCCACGCTCACACAGGATAACCTTCTCGTTCCCCTTCGAGAAGATGTACTCCGCTGACTGCAGGAGCTCCTCAATGGTTCCGGATAGTCCACGTTTAAGGAGCACCGGTTTGTCGACCCGCCCGAGCTCATCCAAAAGGGTAAAGTTCTGAGAGTTTCGCGCGCCAACCTGAAATAGATCAACGTACTCCATCATCGGCTCAATCGTGCTAACGTCAAGCACCTCGGTGATGACCTTGACCTTCTTGGCTCGGGCGATAGCTGTGAACATCTTAAGCCCCTCTAGTCCGAGACCTCGGAACGAGTAGGGAGAGCTCCGCGGCTTAAACGCACCGCCACGCATCACATGAACCCCTTGTGATACGAGGAAGTCTACGGTCTCGGTGACCTGATTCTCGTTCTCAATTGAGCAGGGCCCCGCCATAAGGGTCATCGAGCCCTCGCCGATGACGACCCCATCCCCGAGATCGATCTGTGTCGGTTTAACCTTCCACGACCGCGAGACGAGTTTGTACACATCCGTGACGCGGTGAACGTCCCGTACCCCGGGAAGGGTACTAACCTGGCGAAGGTCGATCTCCTTGGAGCCGATGCCTACAAGATATCCAGCACTCTGTGTATGTACCGGGGTCGTCTTCCAGCCGTTCTCTTCTAGAAACGTCGAGATCCCTTTAATCTGATCTGTTGAGGCGCCAGGCGCGAGGGTGACGATCATAGTTACCTTACCTGTTTAACGAAGTCTGACACGATCCTTTGCAGTGATGGGCGATCGCTCTCATTCGGCGATCCCCCCTGCGACGCTTGCTGCACCGCTCGAACGAAGGCGCTTCCGATAATAGCGCCATCTGTATGTTTCGTGACGGCCTGAAAGCTCTGCCGATCCGACACTCCGAATCCAACGAGCAGTCGGGTTGAGAGCTTCATGTCAGCGAGCCGCTTAAAGAAGGCGTCACGTTCGTCACTAAGATTCGTCGTTCCACCGGTTACCGCATCTGATGATACCACATACATGAACGCCGGCTTCTCCGCGTCGAACGCTCTGATGCGCCCCTCTTCCGTACGCGATGTGATGAGGAATACCGGCTTACTACCGTGTCGCTCATAGAGCGGCTTGTAGCGGGCGAGGTATTCTTCGAAGGGCATATCAGGGAGAATTAAACCGTCTACCCCGCATTGAGCAGCCTTTTCAAAGAATCGCTCAGGTCCGTACCGTTCGATCGGGTTGAGGCTACCCATGAGGAGCACGGGAACCGTTACCTCGCCAGTTCGGAGCCCTTCGAGTTGTTCAAAGAGCTTCGCTACCGTCATTCCATTTCCCAGGGAGACGTGATTGCTTGCTTGGATCGTGGGGCCGTCAGCGACCGGATCGGAGAAGGGGATCCCGATCTCCACCATATCCACCTCGTTCGCCTGCAACGCAGAGATGATCGGCAGCGTGTCGTTCAATCGCGGATAGCCAGCGGTATAGAATACCGTTAGCGCGTTCTTCTGCGGAAGTTGTTCAAATCGATTACACGTCATCGCTAATCCTCTCACCAAATGCCTCAAGATAGGTTCCCATGTCCTTGTCACCACGACCCGAGATGATCACTACAACGCTGTCGGTCGGCTGAAAGGACATACGCGAAAGATGCGCCACCGCGTGAGCGGTTTCGAGAGCAGGTATAATCCCCTCTTTCCGGGCGAGGATCTTCGCTCCCTTTAGCGCGTCCTCATCAGTGGCTGGCACGTACTGAACACGCCGAGAGACGTGCAGGTGCGCGTGTTGTGGTCCGATGCCAGGATAGTCGAGCCCAGCTGAGATGGAGTGTGCCTCCTCAACCTGTCCATCATCGGTCTGCATAAAGAGGGTTCGGCTTCCGTGCAGAATGCCCTCCCTTCCGAGAGCGATAGTGGCGGCCGAGCGACCACTCGATACACCGTGACCAGCCGCCTCCACACCGATCAACTTCACCGATGGCTCCTCAATAAAGTGGAAGAACCCGCCCATGGCGTTGCTTCCACCACCGACACACGCAATCACGTGGGTCGGAAGCAATCCATCCCGGGCCAAGCACTGCTCTTTAATCTCAGCGCTAATTACCGACTGGAAACGAGCCACCATATCAGGGAATGGATGGGGACCCACGACTGAGCCGATGATGTAGTGCGTATCGTGAGGATTTGCGATCCAGTCCCGCATCGCCTCGTTCGTTGCGTCCTTTAAGGTTTTGCTTCCGCTCGAAACGCTTCGAACCTCTGCGCCAAGAAGTCGCATACGGCCGACGTTAAGCGCTTGTCGCTTGATATCAACTTCGCCCATGTAGACAACACATGGCATTCCCATAAGCGCGCATACGGTGGCGGTCGCCACACCGTGTTGCCCCGCGCCGGTTTCCGCGATTATACGCCTTTTGCCGAGGCGTTTCGCGAGAAGGATCTGCCCAATCGTGTTGTTTACCTTGTGCGCGCCGGTATGTAGAAGGTCCTCTCGCTTGAGAAGCACCGTACACCCGTACTCCTGTGAGAGACGCTCCGCGTGAAAAAGCGGAGTAGGGCGGCCAGCGTAGTCCTTAAGGAGCGAATCGAGCTCCTTTTGGAACTGAGGGTCGGAGGTTATCTCTACATATCGCTCTTGGAGCTCTTTGACGTTCGGATAGAGCATCTCGGGAACGTACGCCCCACCGAACTCTCCGAAGAATCCATGTTCATTCACTTCTAGTTTCATATCGTTACCTTTTGTAGTGCCTCTCTGATATCTTCAACGTTTTTGATGCCTGGTGATGTTTCGAATCGGGAATTGATATCGATCCCAACACACGCTGGATGGATGCGCGCGACTTGAAGCGCTTTGTCCACGTTTGATGGAGCGATACCGCCAGCAAGAAGAAAGGGAACGCTCGCGGTATACGCTGCAACCCAGTCCCATTCAAATGGAAGCCCTGTGCCGCCACCTCCGCTGTCGAGAAGGTAGAGGTCAGGGAGCTTCGTTCGCTCTGAGACCGTCGCGATATCTTCTCGTGAGCCCACTTTAATCGCCTTGACGATAAGAAGGTTTGGAAGTGTTTTCCGTAGCTCTTGAATGTATCCGTCATCCTCGTCCCCGTGAAGCTGCGCTCCACCGAGCTCATTGAGCTCGACGATTTCGCGAAGCTGATTGAGGGGAGTATCTCGAAAGACACCTACCCGAGTAACTGACGAAGGAAGCGCCTGCGCTTCAGCAGCAATCGTCTCTCCGACATATCGAGGCGAGGATGGCACGAAGATGAACCCCATGTAGTCGGGCATAAGCTCTCCAATAGCGCTGATATTCGCGCCATCCCTCATGCCACATACTTTTACCCGCAAACGTTTCATCTTATCCTTCGAGTGAACGCACCTGTTCAATGAGCTTGCGACACGCTGCTTCAGGCTTCGGTGTCTTCATAAAGGTCTCGCCGATCAGGAATCCTTGGTAGCCGAGCTTCTTAAGGCGAACGATCGTCTCGGCGTCTGAGATGCCGCTCTCCGTAATCTTGATAAGGTGAGAGGGGATCGTATCGACGAGAGCCTCAGAGACCTCGGTGGATACTGTAAAGGTTGTAAGGTCGCGATTATTCACTCCAAGCAGGTCGATACCTTCGCAGAGATGGGTATCGATCTCTCTTGCGTTATGTACCTCAAGGATGACCTCCATCCCGAGTGACTTGGCGAGCGCCGCAAGCTCTCTGGTGAGCGCAGGAGAGATCGCCGCGGCGATCAGAAGGATAACATCCGCTCCGATCGATTTCGCCTCGAGTACCTGATACGGATCGATCATGAAGTCCTTGCGCAGGATAGGACAGAAATTGAACTTTCTTCCGATGCTCAGGTCGTCGTTCTTCCCCCCGAAAAATTTCGTATCGGTAAGGATAGAGAGCGCCGAGGCTCCAGCTTGCATATAGCCAAGGGAGAGCTGCTCGACAGAGATATACTTGTTAAGATCTCCTTTTGATGGGGATCGTCGTTTGATCTCAGCGATAACGCCGATCATGTCAGGACGCTGGAGGTATTTTCGAAGGGAGACCGGTGTTGAGTTGAAGTAGATGCTCTTCTCGAGGAGCTTCACCGGATGGAGCTCCTTGCGGTCAGCCACCTCACCTCGTTTGTGTTCAGTTATTTCAGCTAAAATATTATTCATACCTATGTAGAGCTCCTTTCGAGAATCTTTGCGGCGGTCCCTGATGTTATGATCGAACGTGCTCTCTGGACGTGTTCGGTCAGGGTTCCCGAGCCTTCTTTCGTCCACATCGTGAGCCCCGCGCTCGCGGAGATGACGTTGTGTTGGGCCGGTGTGCCCGCTCCCTGCAAGATTCCCCGGACTATCTGTGCGGATTCCTCAACCGTTGTGCCGGCCGCCAACTCACCGGGCTGAATCGCTGAGAATCCGAAGTCACTTGGAGCGAGTTCATGGCATCCGCGGTCTGATCTCACAATCACCGGCGCTGTAAGTGTGACCTCATCATATCCATCCGTCGTATGGATCGTCGCGAAACGCTTACCCTGACGACCTAAAAGATAGCCATATGAGCGTTGTAGCTCGCGGTTGTAGACGCCGTTCACCTGAAACGATGGACGCGCTGGATTGACGAGTGGCCCTAGCATGTTGAACACCGTACGGAAGCCGAGCTCCTTTCGAACTCCGGCAACTCGTTTCATCGCCGGATGAAAGAGGGGAGCGTGAAGGAAGCAGACTCCGGACTTGGAGAGGCTCTTGGCAAGCTGCTCTTGGTCGTTCGTTAAGGTGATACCGAGCGCCTCAAGGACGTTGGAGCTTCCGCACGAAGAAGACACGGCGTAATTACCGTGCTTCGCCACCTTATATCCCGCCGCAGCGAGCACGAAGGCGGTCGCCGTTGAGATATTAAAGGTTCCCTTGCCATCGCCACCCGTTCCGCAGACGTCGATCAGATCATCCGAGCCGAGATGAAGGGGAAGCGCAAGGTCGAGCAGTGCTGCGGCAAACCCCTCCAACTCATCCACGGAAACGCCGTGAATATGCAGAGCGGTGAGAAGGGCCGCCACCTGAGTACTGCTAATCGGCTCCTGAAGAGCGGCTTGCATGAGCGATCGCGCCTCTTCAGTTGAGAGCTTCTCACCCTTTAGTGTTTTAGTAAGCTGCTCGTTCATGTCGGATCCAATTCTCAAGCATCGTTCGACCGTGTTCGGTTAGAATCGATTCAGGGTGAAACTGTACACCGCGAACGTCGAGGTGGGTATGGCGGAGCGCCATAATGCTCCCCGAGTCATCGACAGCCGTTACTTCGATATCCTTGGGGAGCCCCTCGTTCTGCACTACCCATGAGTGGTAGCGACCCACGGAGAACCGCTTTGGAAGTCCCTTAAAGAGGGGCTCGGTCGGGTCCGTTACCTCGATGGGGGTGGCTTTTCCGTGGATCGGAGCCTGAATGTTGAGGAGTGTAGCTCCAAACACCTCGCCGATGCATTGATGCCCCAAGCACACCCCGAGGATACTCTTCGACTCAGCGAAGGTCCTTACGATCTCGGGCATCCGTCCCGCCTCCGATGGAATTCCTGGCCCAGGGGAGAGGACTATCTTCTCGAAGGGAATCACATCATCCAAGGTCAGTTGGTCGTTGCGTTTAACAACCACGGACACACCATCAAATGCCTCAAGCATATGCACGAGGTTGTAGGTAAATGAATCGTAGTTATCGATCATGAGAATCTTCATGCACCCTCCGAGATCTCTTCAGCGCGTTTAATTGCGAGACGAAGGGCGCGAAGCTTCGCGTGTACCTCCTCCACCTCTGTTTCAGGGACGGAATCGTGTACGACCCCCATCCCTGCTTGATAGATGAGCTGGTTTTCCTTGCTGAGGAACGACCGGATCATGATAGCGAGCACGGTATCTCCGTTGAATCCAAAGAAGCCAACGCATCCTCCGTAGTGTCCACGTCTATGCGGCTCGTTCTCGTCGAGGATCTGCATCGCTCGATACTTCGGCGCTCCCGATAACGTCCCAGCCGGGAAGGTGTCGCTCATAATTTGTGGAGCGATCCCATCCGTGGGGAGTGTCCCCTCGACCTTCGATACGAGGTGAATTACGTGCGAGAAGTATTGAACGTCTCGGAACTCACTCACGTGCACATTTTTGCAGTGCCGGCTGAGATCGTTTCGAGCGAGATCCACGAGCATACAGTGCTCGGCATTCTCTTTCGGATCCTCAAGCAGTCGTTCGACCTTCTCTCGATCCTGCGTATCGTCTCCCGTACGGAAGGTAGTCCCGGCGATCGGATAGATCCCCGCCGTTCGATTCTGCACCACGATCTGCGCTTCGGGCGAGGAGCCAAAGAGTCGGTATCCTCCGTAGTCACAGTAAAAAAGGTACGGCGAGCGATTGATAACCCGGAGCGCTCGATACACCTGGAAGTCGTCACCCTCAAACGGTTGTGTATATCGCCGAGAGGGAACGATCTGAAACACATCTCCCCGCGCGATGTGTCGTTTGCAGGTGTGAATGAGGTTGAGGAACTGCTCCTCCGTTTGCTCGGAACGTTCAGCGCCTACCACTTTAAACGAATGAGTTCGTGGTTGCGAGGAGAACGCTCGTCGCAAAAGCTCTGCCGCGCCATCATCCTTTTGAGCCCCCTCGATATGATTTTCAAGGAGGTACGCTTCGCTCTTAAAGGGATTAAAGGCGAGAACGTATCGGTATGCGATGAAACGAGCCTCAGGGAAGGAGATCCGAGGATCGCGTGGTTTCGTGAACTTGAGGTTCTCCATGTATTCAATTGAATCCCACGAGCAGTATCCAAAGATGCCGTTCACAACGCCCTTCGGGAGCGCCTCGGAATCGATCTTAAATGATTGTAAGAATGATGAGATCTCTGTAGGGAAGCCGGTGGTCGAGGCGATCAGTCGAGGCTCCTCATTCATCCCTGCGAAGGAGCGATGCACCATCCCGTTCTCGACTCGCAGCTCCGCGATCGGTTCACAGCAGATGAAGGAACGGCTGTCCTGGGCGGTGTGGTAGTCGGATCCTTCGAGAAGGATCGTTTTGTCGTAGTGGTCGCGGAGGCGTAGGTACGCCGCGACAGGTGAGGTGAGGTCAGAGATAGTGGTGAGGCAGGTGGTTCGTATCTTCATTCTAAATCCACGTAAGAGCCCCGAAGGCTCGTTGGTGTTTTGTGCAGCGATGTGGGCAGGGGGGTATGGTGGGCTTAAGCCCAGATGGTCCAGAGCGAGGCCCAGGTCCAGAGGGAGGACGGAAGAGATGCGAGAGCGACCTTAACCATGTACGTAGGGTAGTCTTGCGCGGCTACGAGGTCAAGCGAAAACTCCCTTTGGGCACTGCAACCCGATTTCCTGGGTGAGCGAGGTCATCCGGGAACGGATGCATCGGGGGAATGGCACTCGCCAAGAAAGGCACTTAAAGGGAACCATTCCGACCTCATATGATGAATTATCTGCAACCCGCAGGCGTTTTCAAGCCGCCCGCGAATCTAGTTTCGCGGAAGTCTGTGCTCAAAGTACTGTCCATCGCGAGCTTCGAAGATTCGCAGCGTGGTCGCCAGGTTCCAATGTTTATTAAGTTCACGTTCCGCTCTTGGTGAAGACCGCTCAAGAACGATGATGTCATCAAGCCATCCGAGACTGTCGAGATCGTAGAGGTACCCTTGAGCGGCCTTCTCTTGGGCTTCCTGTCGTGTAGCCTCGCGAAGGTGGATATGATGCGGAAATTTAAATCTCTCTACCAACCCGCACTTCTCAAGTAATCGCTTCATCTTGCCGAACCCGACATGCGCGTTCGCGTGTCCGGTCGAGGTGAGCGCGTTTTCAACCGCTAATCGAGTGAGGAAACGGGAAAGTCCGGTATTTGTAAAAGGTGTAAGCAAGATGTGGTCGAGCTTGGTCACATCGGTCTGCACATAAAAGCTTTGCTCTGGCTTTGATAATCCCGCCTCCTCGTTGTGCGCTGGCAGGACGACGATCTTCTTGTCGAAGTCCGCGAAGCGAACGACGTACGGCTTCTCGTTGTGCATGAAAGCGGTGATAAACGATCCGCGTTCGGGAGCTACCAAAGGAGCGGTTACATGTGCGGTCCCGAAGTGCGCGGTTACCTGTGGGCGCAGTCCCTCCTCAAAAGATAGGGAGGCCATCTGAACGCCAAGCTTCAGGTCCGGGACCTGAAACGTGGTGCGCGACATCCCTATCTGACTAGGGGCGTCGAGGGAGACCGGCAATGGCGGGGCGTGTCTAAGCATTACTGGTTAAATGCAGTTTGTTGGCGAAGGGATGCCATGATTTCGTAGTGGTAGCCATGTTTCAGGGGGTTATGGGGAATCCGTGGTGGGGCGATGTTTGGCGATGTTGGTACCCACTCGATTCCACGATGAACCAGATAAGATCAGGTATTATCAAAGGCTTAATTGCAGAGGCCCCGTAGGAGACTTCCTGGCGGACCTGCCGGAGTTAGGGCATCTCCCCCATTCTGCTAACCCCTAGAAAGATCTGGATTAAAAAAAGGCACTAGCCGAAAGTGTATCTGGAGAATATCATCGACTTTGCGAAGGAGCGCATAGTGGATGAAAAA
>JBDLRS010000106.1:0-19299 GCA_039799965.1 Pseudomonadota bacterium | reverse complement strand
CTTTCCAAGCTATGCCTTCAGCCCGCATGATGCCTGTTTCGGGTACGTTCACGTTTACGTGCACGAGCACGTTCACGTCGGAATAACACCGAGCCCTACCCACTCGATTTCACGAAGACCCTTTTTTTACCATCATCTTTCCAGAGGTATTGCAATCTGAGATGTATGGTGATTCATTCTGCATCGAAGGGGCGACCCTGCTTATTGGGGAAGCTCCCTCACTCTTGTAAGGAACAGATAGAAGGTGAACCGCACACGTGAGCCTCTCTCTCGACCATCACCTACCGGTCCCCGAAGACCCTCTTGGACGCTAAAAAATGCCGTCCACCCCGAGCTTAAGCCCCAAATCTGCTGTACCATATTGACCATACGCCGTGGACCTGAATATCTCTCGGCACTTATCCAGAAGGAGTACTAAACATGAGTAACTGGACGATCGCAAACAGCTCCGAGCTGTACCGAATTGATGGATGGGGCGCCGGCTTCTTCAAGGCCAACGATAAGGGGAACGTCTCCGTGTACCCCGATGGTGACGGGAGATCGGTGGACCTCAGCACCATCGTCGAGGACCTCGTTCGACGTGGTGTCAAGCCGCCTCACCTCATTCGGTTCGACGGTATCATCCGGCAGCGAGCCCGGACCATCTACGACTCCTTCGACAAAGCCATCGCTGAGTTCAAGTACAAGGGGAGCTACACCCTTACGTATCCCGTGAAGGTGAACCAACAACGGGGCGTCGTTGAGAGCGTTCGCCAGGCCGCTAACGGACGAGGGATCGGTCTTGAGGTCGGCAGCAAGCCTGAGCTGCTCGCTGTGCTCTCGTTGCACAACACGATGAAGGGACTCCTTCTCTGTAACGGATACAAGGACTACCAGTTCATTGAGCTCGCCCTCATGTCGAGCCGCTTAGGCCTCCGCCCGATCGTCACCGTAGAGCAGTTCTACGAGCTCGACACCATCCTCCGAGCGAGCGAGGCGACCGGTGTAAAACCTGAGATCGGCCTGCGTATGAACCCCTCCACTCGTGGCGCTGGCCGCTGGGCCGGCTCTGCTGGAGAGAACGCAAAGTTCGGACTCGCGCTCTACGAGATCATTGAGGCGGTCAAACAGCTCAAGGCTCGTGGTATGGAGGACTGCGTAAAGCTTCTCCACTTCCACATCGGAAGCCAGATAACCTCAATCAACGCGATCAAGAAGGTAATGCAAGAGGCGTCGCGGGTGTTCACGGAACTCCGCAAGATGTGCCCAGGCCTTGAGTTCCTTGATGTCGGCGGAGGGCTTGGGGTTGACTACGACGGAAGCTGCACAAACTTTGACTCCTCCATGAACTACACCACCGAGCAATACGCCCGAGATGTGGTGTGGGAGATCGCGAGTGCGTGCGATGCCGAAGGTCTTCCTCATCCAAATATAATCAGCGAATCAGGGCGAGCCCTTGTGGCCCACCATGCCGTCCTCGTTACCGAGGTGATGGACGTGGCGGTGGTTCCAGCGCCACCCGAATCCCTTGAAGCCGAACCAAGTCGTGACGAGAAGGTTCAAGACCTGATCACTCTTTACAACGAGTTGACACTCAAGAACTGTCACGAAACCTTCAGTGACGCCCTGTCGTTGCGAGATCAGTTCCTCCAACGCTTCGTTCAAGGGAATATCTCCCTTGAGGATCGAGCATTCGCCGAGAGCGCGCTTCGCAATCTCTTCACTCGCATCAACTCTCTCAAGAGCGCGATGAAGCACGTGCCCGAGGACTTTGAACAACTTGAGGGGATGCTGAAGGACACCTACTTCTGCAACTTCTCGGTGTTCCAATCACTCCTCGACCACTGGGCTATTGAGCAGCTCTTTCCGATCATGCCGATTCACCGCCTCGGTAGCCAACCTAGTCGCAAAGCGATCATCGCTGACCTCACCTGCGATAGCGATGGCAAGATCGATAAGTTCATTGACCTTCGAGGGGTCCAACGATACATCGATCTTCATCCGTACAACGGTGAGAACCCGTATTACATCGGGGTGTTCCTGATCGGCGCATACCAAGAGTGCCTTGGAAACCTCCACAACCTCTTCGGTGATACCAACGCTGTACACGTTGAGCTTGATGAGGAGGGTATTCCGAAGATCACCAGCATCATCGAAGGAGACACCATCAAGGAGGTGCTCAGCTACGTACAGTACACGGGAGAGGACCTCATGTCGGGTATTAACAGCTCGATCGATAGAGCGGTTCGAAACGGATACATGAGCGCTGAGGAATCCGCAAAGTTCATGCAACGCTACAAGGAGAGCCTGGGTGGGTACACCTACCTGCTCTGGGAGAATAATCCCGCGGCCCTTGCCTCCGCTCCGGCCCCAACCGCCTTGCCGGTAGATACGCTAAAGGTGGCTAACGTCGGCTAGCGCGGCGTGGGACCTTTGACCCCTCGGAGGCCCTCCATACCAGATCTGAGACCTACGGGGAGCATCTCGCACCCCGTAGGTTCCACTCGGTGAGGACGCGGGCACTACGGATCTGGAGGCGCTGTAATGTGGGTTGCCTCAGGGCACTGCGCTCGCCTTGTTAGCGCGTCCACTACGATTCTTTTTCGGTCTTTACCTTCTCTACGCCGTCGGCTTCCTGCTTCTGCGACTCTGAACCAAGATCCCGCTCGGCATCCTTACGAGCACCGTCTGCCAGGTGAGATAGAGGCATCGCTCAAGGTGTGACATTAACCAACGGTAGTCGCTCGCCGCCTCAAAACGTCCACGATTTTCTGCCGGAAGAACTGAAAGCTAACTGGCTTTAGGAGATAATCATCCGCTCCAAGCTCAAAGGCCGTATCGATAACTTCCCGAGCATCATTTGAACTCACAACGATGAACGGGATGTCTACCAGGTAGGGATGATTCCTGAGCTGATACAACAGATCGAGTCCTGACATCTCACGCATAGCATTGTCGCAAATTATCAATTGAGCACGCTGTTGCTTGAGCTTCTCTAACGCCTCTTTACCATTTTCAGCCTCAACGATGTCGATGAGACCCATCTCAACAAGCATATCTCGAAGTATAGCCCGCGTAGCCTTCACATCATCAACGATCAGCACCTGCGGTTCGTCGGAAGTATATCGCCCCATGTATCCCCACTTCGCTAGAAAACCCACCCTCTGGGATTATTCGGCTCGCCTCGTCAAGAACTTGATGCCACGAAGAGCGAAAATAGAAATGCCATGTCAGGCTCCGTATGCGACCTGTTGATAGTTGAGTGCTCGCTCTATTTTCGCTCTGAGCTTCCTAAAGTTAACCGGCTTTACCAAGTAATCATTAGCACCCAAGGTGAGGGCCCTCTCCACGCTCTGAAGATCGCCTGCGGAGCTCACAAATATGATCGGGGGAACCTGCGCGACGTTCTCAGCTCGCAAAGCTTGGAGAAATTCGAGGCCGTTCATGCCCTCCATCATGAAATCACACAGCACAAGTTGCACAGGGGTACTTTGCATGACGTGAAGACCCTCTTCTCCATCCCGGGCTTGAAAACATCTTTTGAACCCTAGGTCCTTCATCATGTCTGCCAATAACAGCCGAGCGGAAACGAGATCGTCGATAATCAGAACAGAGGTTTCAGAGTTTATTTTGATATTGTCCATACGCACCAATCCATGGGTCTGCTAGCTCTTGTGGTCCAGCAGGCCATATAGTGCCTGGCGGCCTCCACAATCGCTCCGTGAGGGTAATCCCCCCTCTTATGGGTAGTGTCGACACGTTAGACCTTCTACTAAAGAGGTTCCTTTGGGCGACCGCCTCACGTAGACGTAATTCTACAGATAGTTGAAAATACGTAGCTTCTTTAGAGTTTTGAAAAAAGGATTCGGAGACGACGAAGCAACGGGAGATGATTTTTCACCACCCTGCTCGGCGGCGACATCCCTCTATAGCAACACCTCGGACCGCAGATACAGCACCACAGCGTCGTCATAATCGGGTGAGGCTCCTGGATTTGTGACCAACTGCACAGCGGGCTGAAGCGTAAGCCACGGCCGAATAACGGACCGATAGGTCAGCTCTACATTCCCCTCGAAGGAATCCGTGCCGGGATTCGCGTTTCGGTAGGTGCTTCCGATCTCCGCGCGACCCCAGGCGATCCCGAGGGTATCATCAGGCCTCTCCGAAAAGAGCCCCTTGTACCGGAGGCCAGCGCCGAAATACCAGGTATTAAAGTTTCGCGTGTTGTCAGCTTGTCCAAGCTGCATGAACCCCCCGAGCCCACGCTCGAATGTTTCGTCCTCACTCAGTAGTAACGCCTGCCCGACGACGTACGTACCTGAGTTGGAATGCATCACCCCACCATCAGCCGATTGGAATTCGCCTGAATTATACCACCCGCCAAGCGCCAACTTATACGGACGCTTACCCTCTTCGCTTTGAGAGACTCCAAGTTCGACTAAGGTGTGCGCCCCATCCTTTTTACTGAGGGCCCAATCCATCTCGCGCGTATTATCCTGATTGGTAGGATTTCCGTCATAGACCCCTGCCATCAGATATCCCGTCTCAGAGAGTTTCAACTTGGCCCGAGAACCCAATCCGGTTGTGGGGTAGAAGGACCACCAGAGCTGAGTCATCGTTGAAGGGGTCCAAAACGAGCTATGAATGAAGTCCCAACCGTACTCGGCAACGGCAAATTCTAGGGTGTAATCGTGAATGCCGGCGAGGATGGATAATCGATCATCCCAGAACGTGTGCTCATAGAACATCTCATAGAGCTCAACCCCATCCGGAGCGTCGATACTGCTTGTATACTGATAGTCACCTATGACATCCGCAGGTCGTCGACCGTAGATGCCTATCCCCTCAACCACGAACTTACCTCCATCCCACCAACCCGCCTTCTCCGTATCGACCGTCAGCGAGAGAAACAGGTTGCCGATAATTCCGCCGCCTTTATGAGCGCCACCAGTTGTGTTGGCGTATACATCGTGCATAGCTAAGGCGTAGAGCTCGAACCCTGTGGTCTCAGGCTCCGGAAACGGTATCGTCTCACCGAACAAACGTTGCAGCGAGGGCGGCAAATCTTCGGACGCCTTGGATTCGGTCCCCTCTTGCGTCGTTGGGATAGGCTCGTTAATCGATGGCTCCGCATACGCGGAGGAACCCAAGACAAGCACCGCCATGACGGTAGAGAGCGGAAGCATACCCCATAAAAAATTCGATCTCTTCATACGATAATCCCTATGCAAACCTTGCCCAATCGCTGAATGCTCGACGGTCCTCAATTAATCCTGCTCCATGAAGGTCTTCCCTTCGGCCGTGCCGGTGGCCTCGTTTGTAGACCCTCTTTGTGCGCTACCATGAGCGGATTGGGATATCTGAGAGATAAGTCGCGACACCACCAAAACCTGTTTCGTCAGTCGCCCTACGTGCGCTGACGCTTCCTCAAGGTCTCCCTCCCTACTGAGCTGCTCAATAGAGCCCGCTAGTTCCCCTGCGGTACGAGCGCCGACATCCAGCAGTAATCCCTTGAGCGCGTGAGCAGCGAAGCGAAGATCATCAGCACTCCGCGCTCTCTTTGCTTCGTTCAATTTGCGAATCTGCTCGCCAAAACAATCCAGAAAGCCCTGGAAAATGAGAAGGGTTCGTCGCACGGAATCGCCACTTCTATCGATGACATCAACAACGTCGAGAACACGCTGGAAATCCTCCGGGCTCAGGGGATCGTCGGACAATGCAAAAACATCCGAGAGCGATGCATCTCGCTTAGCGAAGCTCCGCCATACCCGCAGACCAAGCTCGACGAGCTGGGTATCGGTCATTGGTTGCTCCTGCCTCTGTGCGGAGTTCGGACGGGTCGCTGATGGGTCGTCAATCGCCTGCTTTCCTGTGAGGCGTTGAATGACCTGCCCTAGGTGCAGTGGATCGAGCGGCTTAGTCACCACATCATCAACACCAAAGTCCCTCATACGACTCTTTTCATCGGTCATGGCGTGGGCCGTAACCGCGACGATAGGAAGATGAGTGTGCGCCCCCAACTCATTTTCAAGGGCACGAATCTGAGCGGTGGCATTGAGCCCATCCAGGAGAGGCATCTGCACGTCGGTCAGTATGATGTCAAACTTGCGCGTTTCAGGTCCACCTGCTAACGACTCCTTGATCCGGGCGACCATATCGAGGCCGTTTTCAACGCAAACGACATTGTGTCCCGCGTCGCGTAATAACTCTGTAAGAATAATGCGGTTGGTTTGGGCATCATCCGCAACCAAAACCTCTAGTGACACGGAGGATTGCAATGAGAGATCCTCAGAATCCTCCCACCCTTCGTTAGTAAGGGTGAGTTGCCCATCTACTACCGCCAGGATATCGAAAAGAGCGATTGGTCGAGTAACCACAAATGGAACGTTTAAAGCCACAAGTCGCTCCCTGGCGGAGATCTCAAAGGGAGAGAGTATCGCGACAACCGGGATAGACATGTTGCCCCTCAACGCCACCACGAAATCAAAGATCCGTGATCGTTTCATCGCCTCGCTCGTGACGACTATTAACCCGTAGTGCTCGACTGAGCCGGAAAGCTTTGCTAGCCCCTCCAAGTCCTCACAGTTGAAGACCTCGGGGAGGTATCCGTTTTCCGTGAGCTCACGAGCGAATCCCTTAAAGACCGTTGAGTTTCCATCCAAAAGAGCGACCCGCGGAGAGGCAAGCAACGGCTTACTTACCAATGGGATCGCGTCGACTGTGGTCTCAAGTGGGATCGTAATAATGAAACGGGACCCCACTCCCAACGTGCTCTCCACACTGACGGCCCCTCCCATCGCTTCAACAAACTGCCTCACGATCGTCAAACCCAATCCGGTGCCGGTAAACATACGGGAAACGGACTCATCAGCTTGACCGAACGGTTCAAAGATATGGTCCAGTCGATTGGCTGGAATGCCGACGCCACTATCAAATACCTCTATCTGAAGAAGCACCCGCCGCTCGAGGCTCTCAAGAAGAGATGCCCGAATACCAATGTGCCCCTCTTTGGTGAACTTTGCGGCGTTGCCCAAAAGATTCACCATAACCTGGCGTAGTCGTAACGGGTCTCCGTACACCCTACTCGGAATCCCCTGCTGGATCTCCACAATCGTCTCAAGCGACCCCTTCTCCTCAACACGAGGCCCTATGGTTTGAAGCGCCTCCCGAATAGTCTCATGGATTGAGAACTCGACCCTCTCGATGATCAGTTTCCCAGCTTCCGCCTTTGAGAAGTCCAGGATCTCATTTATCGTTTCCAACAACCCATATGCGGCGTTGCGAGCCATCATGATGTAATTACGCTTAGCACCCGATCGCTCCTCACGAAGCAGAATTCGAAGCATCCCCGTGATACTATGAATCGGTGTTCGTAGCTCGTGGCTCACTTTGGCGATGAATGATGATTTCGCCGCGTTGGCGATCTCCGCTTGGCGTTGCGCAAACTCCGATCTCCGGATAGCGTTCTGCAGGGCGTCAAGCGTTTCATTGATGTGCGTACTGAGCGTTCCCAACTCGTCACGACGAGCAACCTCAACTCGCGCCGCAAAGTTTTCCGACGTTGAGATCTCCTGGAGCCGGGCGCCAAGCGCGGCGACCGGCGAGACGATCAGCCGTTGCATAATCCAAATAACGAGCAATGCGGTAATTGATGTCAGACCGAGAAACGCCACCATGAGGAATCTTTCGACGGCTTGCCCCTTACCATAAACCTCTCGGGGAAGTGATAGCTTGATGGAGAAAAGTGGGGAACCGAGAATATTCTTGACCGTCATCATGCTGTAGAGAGTGTCAGGGGACGCGGAGAAGGACGGCTCTGAGAACGCCTTTGTGAAGGGTGTAAATTCGGAAGGGACGCTACCTCCATGTAGAGAGGCCCGTCGATCGATCTCTAGCTTCAACTTAGTTTGCGCAGAGAGGCGCTCTACCATCGCAGGGGAGATCTCCCGCAGTATACATAAGACTCCAGCCGCAGGAGCTGTGCCCTCGCTATTTGTGACAGGATAAGCACCCACGATGTAATCTCTGTCATTGAGTCGAATGAACCCCGCGACTCCGTCGCCAGAGTTAACTTTGCCCGAATCTGCCGTATTCAGTCTCACTCGATGCGGAATGTCCGCGGCCCGGAGGGCCTCAAGTACGCCCGATGCAAGTGGATTCAGCGACTCCCGCTGTGAATCCATCGAAGCTGAGAATACCATCTCCATCTCGTGATCGAAAAAAATAAGATGATCGATGTCAATAGAGCTCAATGAGCTCAAAGAGAGGTTTTCCTCGACAAAACTAACCTCTCCCTCCTTAACGAAGGAATAGGCGTCGTCCCACATACTCCAGTCTCGTGCAAGTGCCTCCGTGCCGCGGGCTTCGGATTGGAGAGCTTCTGCGATACGACCACTATTTCGTCGCGCTTGGATACCCTCGAGGTCTTGAAACTGCTGAAGGATAACGCGATTGAAAATAAGGAAGACCGAGACACCGGATAACATCAGCACCACGGCGATAGCGAGGGAGGCCTTAGCCTTTAAGGTCATATCTTCACCATAAGAATAACAGCGCGGGACTTTCCAAAGCTCGGAGTCCACAATTGAGGCACAACACAACCTGGTACGATGAGATCCACCGTTCTTACGGTTCGTGAAAAGTAAAGAACTAGCCGGCTCAGTGTGTATGTCGACGACGACTTCAACGAAGTCAGATGATATTCAAAGGCTATCTCCTCTTCTCAGAGAGATTGCAGCACCGCTATATCGTCTCACAAGGAATTTAAAAACGCCGTTGCAAGATGGCAGTCTTTCACGTTTGAGAATAGGAATGCTTCATCAGCACGCAACTCTTGTGGGAGCTGTTGAGCGAATTCGGGAAATTTCCACACTATTGAGATTACAGCTTCGTAATCGTAAGGAATCAAGATCTCTTGGCCGGCCGGTATGAGCTTTGAGATAATTGAGCTTCCGAATTCATCTCCATCCGCATTCGCATCAACCCCTCGGCGACCGTGATTAACCCTGCAAAAAGGTTCCGTGCAGATCACAAGCTGCTTCGATGTCGTGTCGACAAAGCACGTAATCTCGTCAACCCTTCGTTCCTCTTTGGGGCGGGCCATATGCTCATCCCAACTAATAACCCTTTCAACATAGCGGCTATCGGTAAAGGAGTTCCCCCACCAAATATCCCCAGGCTCCAAAGCTACTTCAGCGAAAAGGCCTAGCCCTCTCTGAGAAGTAGCCGCCGCATAGAAGTGACGAGGAGCCACCACAGCGAACTCTCGGCCTTGGACGATCGCCGACTCATAGCTCTTGGTAACTAACGGCTCGCGGTCCATCTCTACATCCTTACCGTTACTCCTGACTGTTGTGAGGCTCATCTACTCAATCTGATAACTCGGAGTGTATCTCGGTTCTTGTATATATTTCCAGCTTCGAAACGCATCAGTTTAGCAGGGTGGTGAAAAAGGATTTCCTGTTGCGCCTTTCGCTCGTTTGACTACAACTTCGTTGAAGCCCACGAAAAAATCCTCAGCCTATCTCAGAGGATACGCCTCCGGCTTTTTAGCGGTCTCCGCCTCGTTTCGTCTAAACGATCAAAATGCTCACGACGGAATCATTTTTCACCACCGTGTTAGAGATGAAGAATTTCAGCTGGTCATCCTTACACCGCCGAGACCTTGAGGGCACCATGCTTGACCGGTGGTGAAAGATGGTGACATCGTAAGCATTTTAAAAGTTTTGCCTAAATGAGGCAGAGACGACAAAAGAACCGAATGTGCATCCCCTCAGATCCGTTGAAGATTTCTTCGACGCCTCCAACGAAGCTGCTGTAAAACTAATGAAATGCCCAACAGGGTGTTTTTACCGCCCTGCCAGCATCATTACCAGGCAAATAGAAAGCCGTTCTGGCTTTCTATAGGCCCGAGAAAGCACTGAGCAAGTAGCATTCGTGCGGCACTCAGCATTTGACTAAGGGCGGAATTGGCGTCATCCTCTCCGAGGAGCTTTGGGGTATCACTTATGTTATTCAAGAAAGCATGGTCGCGTAAAAGGCACAGCCGCCAGCCCGGGGTGGCTTTACACCATCATCAACAGGATGGAAGCGCGAACTTCGTCAGCTACAAGCTGCAATTAGTCTCCACACACAATAAAGGCTTAAACGTTATTGCCAATCAGACGATCAAAGAGGGGGAATCGCTGGTCGCGTATGGCGGGGGATTTGTTGACCGGGAGCATCTTTATCTTATTCCCAAGCACATTCGCCCTTTCTTCTTCCAAATAGCTGACGGCATATGGTCAGGTCACGGTTTCGATGAGAGGGAGCTCGGTATCGCCGAGCGAATCAATCATTCATGCGAACCATCAGCCGGTTTTCTTGGAATCACCCACGTAGTAGCCCTTCGAAATATTGAGCGCGGAGAGTCTATCACGATTGACTATTCATCCCTTCAATCCGAGGACCTTGAGGGCTCGTCGTTCATC
Source organism: Pseudomonadota bacterium (assembly GCA_039799965.1). GTDB lineage: Bacteria > Bdellovibrionota_C > UBA2361 > UBA2361 > OMII01 > OMII01. The sequence goes on along the minus strand of JBDLRS010000106.1, from coordinate 8,851 downwards.
TGCGCTTGCGGGAGCCGCGATTGTCGTCAACAGGTATCGTTTCGCGATTGGGGACATATAACCAAAACCAACCCCTTACTCCCGTTCATGCAGCCATTTATACAGTCACGCATCGCCCCAAAGGTCTCCAAAGAGTCTAGCTCGTTTTCGGAAATGCGGTTCCCTACCAAATGGCGATCCCCGAACTTTAACGGAACGTTGCAGTCAACTCTTATCTCTCAATCTATCGAGCTCATTAATGATGGAACTGCTCGAGCCACTCTCACAATCCCCAAGGGAGAGGTAGTGTTTGTTGCTGGTGGCAAAATTGTCCATCAATCTGATCTTAGCATGACTGAGGATTCCGTACGCCCTCACCTACGCCCTCTCACTCAGGACCTGTATGCGAGTCCGAAAAGCTCCTCTGACGTCACCCCATCGCGAGTTGCCCGGGTCGATGATTCCTGCTCAAACGTAGAGGTTCGTCTGGGACATATCTTCGTGGCCACCCAAGATATCAAGGTTGGAGAGGAAATAGTTCTCCATAGCGGTCGCGCTCCTGTGCTCCGCATTTTTGAAGCAGAGAACTCCGACACTATCTCAGCGTCGCAAGCACCCTCTCTTGCTCTTAGCGGGGGAAATCGGTTTCTTCGACAGATATTCGACCGAACGATCTCGTCACTCAGATCATTCATCAAAGGTGCCGTTTTAGAGGACTGGATGGCAGCTCCGATCGCTTTTGTCGGTTCGATGACAGCCACCTTCGCCACAGCTCTCTGCGTTGCTGGCATCGCTCCAGCGTTCGAGCGTCTCTTCGGGTCCACGTACTCTCCAGCCTATATCGCCGCGACCTCCACCACAGCTATAGTATTGGGATACGCCTCGTACTGCTTATTCTACTGGGGTGGAATGCTCCTCAAGGAACGTGCTGATTTGCTTGATGAAGCTGGTACATTGAGCAAAGAACTTCTTAAAAAAAAATGGGAGGTCCTTAAGTGGGATTTCCTGTGGCATCTTCCGAGCGACGGGTATTGGGTCATAGGTATGTTTGGGGTCCAAGGTGGCCTCTACGCTACGGGGGCGACGGACCTTTTCTGGTCGATCGTAGCTGCTCAGGGATTAAGCGATGTCTACTATTCGCTACGAGAGCCCTTCTACTGGCGAGCAGCCAAAAAATCCGCTGAGTGGCGGATGCGCCGCGCTCAACCCGCGAATGAAGCCGCCAACAGGGACACCCCTCAGCTGACAGTTGAGGAAAAGGTCGGCAACGCCTAGGAGAGCGAGGGCCTGGCCCCTTGACCTCTGAAAGCCCCGTGAATACCCTGTGGATATGAATGGAGCCTTCCGCAAACTACTTCTCGCCAAGATTCACGGAGCCGTTGTAACTGAGGCCAACGTAGCCTACGAGGGTAGTATCACCATTCCCCGAAGCCTCCTTGAGATCACTGGTCTCCTTCCGCACGAATCCGTACACGTATGGAACGTCACGCGCGGGACCCGCTTTGAAACCTACATACTTGATGGCGGGGACAGGCAACGAGAGATTCATGTGAACGGTGCGGCCGCTCACCTCGTAGAGCCAGGAGATTCCTTAATCGTCGCTGGGTTTATTCATCTACCAGCGGAAACCGCGCATCTGCATGTGCCGAAGGTTGTGTTCTTACACACCGATAATTCCGTGAAAGATATTCGCGGCGAGAGGCCTGGGACGATTGCGGCGTAGGGGCAAGGACAACGCCTTAGCCCGGCACACGGGAGGGCGACCGTCCTCGGTCGCCGTGTCACAGGCGGAAGAGAACATGTAAATTGTGCAATATTTCGGCGACCGAGGACGGTCGCCCTCCCAAATCACGGGGCGCAATGTCGTAGAAAACGGTTAATTCCTGCTCCCGGAACCACCCAAAACACCAAAAATCTTTCCCTGAATCCCACTATCTTCAAAAAAACACGCGAGTCGCTCCTCTCCTTCACTTCCAACAACGCAGGTAATTTCAGTTACTTACCCCACTTGTCGCGAATCCGAAGCAAACCGCGACAATCTTTTTACAAAGCTGCTCCCGAGCTGTGACAACTGCCGAGTTCGTTTATGCGAAAACCTCTCCTCGTTGGTTGTGACGAACGCAACTGACAACGAACAAAACTTAGGGAGATAGAATATGAAAGATAAGAAACTTACCGACGTAGAAGTAGTAGACCAGTTCAAGGCTGGAGACGCCCTCGCGTTTGAGGAGATCATCTCCCGCTATGAATCAAAGGTGATGAGCTTGGCGCTCCGCTTCACTCGCAACCAAGAGGACGCTGAGGAGGTCATGCAGGATGTATTCACTACAGTCTACCGCAAGATTGATGGCTTCCGCGGTCAGTCAGCCTTTTCAAGCTGGCTCTATCGCATCGTTGTCAACGCCGCGTTCATGAAGCTCCGCAAACGGAAGCAAAATCAAACTGTTTCAATGGACGATCTCTCGCCCGCCATCAAGCAATATTGTTTCGACCGCGAGACCTTAAGCGGAGCGTATTCTCAAAACATCACTATCTCTCATGAGATGCAATCGGTCATCCAACACGCGGTCAACAGACTTCCGGACCAATATCGCGCCGTATTCGTTCTCCGTGACGTAGACGGGCTCTCGAATCAAGAGACCGGAGAGATCTTGAACCTCTCTATCCCCGCCGTTAAATCGAGACTTCACCGTTCGCGCATCATGCTTCGTAAAAAGCTTCAACGCTACTACGAGGATTACACCGGCAATAAGGCCATTATCGATGAGCGGTTCGATGAAGAGGAAGCTATTCAGACAGCAGCCTAAATGGATTAGTTCGTTCAAGCGGCCTCCTACCTCCCTTGGGGGCCGCTTATTTCATCAAAGGGAGGGTCGCTCGCGAATTAGAGATCCAACAATACCGCAGCGATCCATGGGAATGCTACCGTGACATCACTCTGAATGACTTGATAGTAGCTCTGCGTTGAAAGCTTATCCCACGTAATCTTCTCCTTTCCTCCAGCTCCTGAGTAGGAGCCGTAGGACATCGGCGATGAGCCGATCTCGATGAAACCTGCCCAGTCACGAACCTTATGCATCTTGAGGTCGTGCTTAATCGACGGAACCGCGCAGATCGGGAAGTCGGCCGCGATACCACCACCGAGCTGAAGGAAGGCGATCGGGCTCTTCTTGCTGTTATCGAGGTACCAGTCGTACATCATCGTGAAGTACTCAAGACCACTCTTCATGATATTCTGATCGAGCACAACATCAGCGTCCTTACGATACTTGCCACTGTAGGTATAGCTCGCAAAGATGTTACCCATTGTTGAGTCCTCAAAGCCTGGGATCACGATAGGGATGTTCTTTTCGTACGCTGCGTAGGTCCAGCAATCGGCCGGGTTGGCGGCGGCGTCCGGCTTGATCAACCTGTCCGCGTACAACCGTCGGAAGTACTCATGAGGGAAATAACGCCTTCCCTCCTTCTGAGCGGTCTTCCACATCTTGAGGAGGTGAGGCTCCATAATACGAACGCTCTCGTCCTCTGGAAGGAAGGTATCCGTAATTCGACGGAGTCCGGCGTCTCGAAGCTCGGCCTCCTGCTTCGGGGTAAGCTCAGTGTAGCGCGGAATGTACGCGTAGTGAGAGTGAGCCACGTAGCGATAGAACGACTCCTCGTGATTCGCCGCGGTCGCCGAAACGAGGTGAACCTTATCCTGGCGGATGAGCTCAGAGAGCATCACCCCAACCTGAAACGAGCTCAAAGCGCCGGAGATGGTGACCACGAGTTTACCACCATTATCCAAATGCTCCTTCAACCAGTGAGCCGCCTGAAGGGTAGAACCACCGTTACAATGCTTGAGCGTAAGCTCTGCGTACCGAGATACCGGTGACTTGCCCGACTTCATGGCCTTAGAGAGCGGGACCTTCTTAGCCGCGCCGGTCTCTGGAACGACGAAGTCTTGGAGGCTCTTGGAAAGGGACTTAAATTTCTTTTTCATGTGCGGTACACCACTCAGACGTTGTGGGGGTACTTTACGCACAGCGGGAAAAAAATCAAATATCCGCCCCCCCAACACTACACATTTTTTGGCTAGCTGATCCTTACGCTGCCGCTCCACTCGCCGTTTCGGTGTCCGTCATCATCTTGTGCGCAACCCCCTTCGGCAGGAGCCACGAGAACTCGTGCCGACTGGTTTCCCATGTCGTAAGGATACGGCGAGCGGATTTGCTCTCGGTGGCCTCAACGTAGTCCTCAAGAAGCTCCCGGAGCCGGGTCTCAGCGGTGGCGCTCAGCGAGACCGGGGTCACATAGTCACCGTTCAGGAAGCGCTCATTCTCCCTTAGAACGAAAACCTCTCCACCGGTCATTCCAGCCCCGATGTTGAAGGATGTGGGGCCTAAGATCACTACGGTACCGTTGGTCATATACTCGCAGGCGTGAAGACCGGCCCCCTCAACCACGGTGACCGCACCACTATTTCGAACCGCGAACCGATCTCCCGCCCGTCCATGAACGTAGAGACGACCGCCGGTCGCGCCATAGAGAGCGCAATTCCCGATAATCGCGTTCCTCTCTGGAGCAAATCTCGCCGCCGGGGACGGTGTAATGACGACCCGGCCCCCCGACATCGCTTTGCACACCGAGTCGTTTGCCTCTCCGAAGAGCCGTACATTGAAGCCATCACAGAGGAACACACCGAACCCCTGCCCCGCGCTCCCCGCAAAGGAGAGGTTCATTTGTCCGCCGATCTTGATGAGATCGGTGTACGTATCACGCTTGCTCTCAGAGCGTTGTATCAGCGCGAGACGTTGTGCGTGAACCCGCTGCGAGACAACACCCGACACAGAGGCGAGGGCCGCTTTATCGTTTGTCGAGATCTGATACGACCGCACGACCACCTCACCATTGTCGATGGCTGCCATACAGTCATCGATGAGTTCCTGATTCAACTGACTGATTCCGGAGTCGAAGAGAGCTGGCAGCTTCCTCTCAAGAGGAGCGCTCGCCTCAAGCAACCCCGTCAGGTCGATACCACGAGCCTCAATGATCGAGGCATGATTCGGGTCGACCTCCAGAAGCTCGGTCCGACCCGGAAGCTCACGAAGATTTCGAACGCCAAGGGCGGCGATATTTAGACGAACATCATCCGCGATAAACGACAGCACACGTACGATCTCTTCAGCGGTGCCTTTGTACTTAACTTTAAATTTCGGGTCGTGCGTAGCGATTCCGGTCGGGCATGTGTTTTTCTCACAGATACGAGCCATAATGCACCCCTGAGCCACCAACAGGAGTTTTCCAAAATCGAACTCCTCAGCTCCCAGGATAGCCGCCGTAACGATATCACGCCCCGTCTGCAGCGCCCCGTCGACTCGCAAGGTGACGTGTCGGCGCAATCCGTTCTTGACGAGTGCCTTATGGACCTCAGTCAGCCCAAGCTCCCAGGGAAGCCCGGCGTGCTTCATCGAGGTAAGGGTTGCGGCACCGGTCCCTCCGTCGCTTCCCGCGACGTGAATAATATCAGCGCCCGCTTTCGCCACACCGACCGCGATCGTCCCGATATTCGAGCCCGATACGAGCTTTACACTTACCTTGGCTGAAGGCTTCACCTGCTTAAGCTCGTAGATAAGCTCCTTGAGGTCCTCAATACTGTAGATGTCATGAAGTGGTGGTGGCGAGATGAGGTCTACGTTCATGTTGGAGTGACGAGCGCGAGCGATCTCCAAGCTCACCTTTACTCCCATGAGTTGTCCACCCTCACCCGGCTTCGCTCCCTGCGCGACCTTAATCTGAAACTCTTCAGCGCTACTCAGATACTCACCGGTCACCCCGAAGCGTCCTGAGGCGACCTGCTTCGTTGAAGCGGTAGTACCATCGATGTAGTAGTAGGGATTCTCCCCTCCCTCTCCGCTATTACTTCGACCGCCGATCATCTTCATCGCGACGATGATATCCCGCTGTGATTCAGCGCTAATCGCGCCGAATGACATCGCGCCCGATCCAAAGAGCCGTAAGATCTCTCCTCGATCCTGCACCTCCTCAAGTGGGATGGAATCGCCACCCTTCTTGAGAGAGAGAAGCTGTCGGATAGTAACGGGTGAGTCGGCATCGTTGGACTTGAGATACTCCTCGTACATCTCCCACGCCCCTTGTTCTCGCGCCAGCTTGTGCAGAAAGCGGGACCGCGCGCTCGTCATAGAGTGCTTCTCACCTACCACGCCTTTAACGTGCTCTTTAAATACATAGGTCGAGCGGAACTTACCGTTCTCTGCGAGCTCCTTCGCCTGTGCGGTTTCAACGAGGATCCTTTCCACTAGTTGATCGACACCGATTCCGCCGATAGGACTCGCCACGCCGCTAAAATACTCCCGAACGATCTCTTTACCCAACCCAACCGCCGTAAAGAGGCGGGCGCCGTGATAGCTTCGGACCACAGAGATTCCGATCTTCGCCATGACCTTCAGAAGGCCAGCGTCGAAGGTCTTTAAAAGATTCCTCTCTTTCTGCTCCGGAGAGAGCCTCTGAAGGCTCGGCTCTGGATCAAAGCACGCGATCTGAAGCGCCAAGCGTGGGCACACCGCGGCCGCACCGAACCCAACGAGTGCCGCCACATGATGGGTGCTACGAATCTCCCCTGTATCAACAACGATAGAGGCGCTCAAAAGCTCCCCTGCTTGATTGAGAGCCTTGCTCACCGCTCTCAAGACGAGCAAGCTCGGAATCGGTGGATGTTCATAGGTCGCTAAACGATCACTAAGCACGATGATACTACAACCGTTCTGAACGGCGGCAACCGCGTCAGCCGCAAGTTTGCGGAGCTGCGCCCGAAACCCTACGGCGCCATGGTCACGGCGAAAGGTCATGTGCAGCTCACGGGTCTTTAAATGTCCCTGCGTTCCTCCACTCTCGGCAAGCTTCTGCAGGTACTCCATCTGACTCAGACTTAGAATCGGACTCTGCAACTCAATCGCACGCGCTGGCGGAATAAGCTCCTTGGGAGCGAAGATATTTGGTCTTCGCCCAAGATAGGTCGTGAGATCCGTCACCATGCTCTCACGAAGGTAATCGAGAGGCGGGTTCGTGACCTGCGCGAACTCCTGATAGAAGTAATCGAAGAAGCTGCGAGGCTCTTGTGAAAGCACGGCCGGCCGGGCGGTATCCCCCATCGAACCGATCGGTTCCTTGCCCTCAAGGATCATCGGAAAGAGGAGTCGCTCCCGGTCCTCCTCAGTATAGCAGAAGAGGTGCTGACGGGAGAGCTCCGGCGTCTCCGCTGAGCGAGGCCCAAATTCAATCTTGAGAAGGTGCGGATCAAATCGAGCGTCGTGATTGTCAAGGGAGCGACTTGGATCTTCGAAGTGCACCAATCCACTGCTCAGCTCGACGCTTACCCCCGAACCAGCTCGAAGGGTTCCCTTTGATTCAACACTCGCTTCATCGACGGGAAAAGCTCCGGCCTCTGAACACAGATAGAATCGGTCCTCGGTCATCGTCCATCGACAGGGACGAAATCCGTTACGATCCAACCGGGCGCCGATCTTCTCGCCATCGCTAAAGGTGATGAATGCCGGTCCATCCCACGGCTCCATCGCGCGGCTCCAAAACTTATAGAATGTGCTCTGCTGGTCCGCCGGTGGGATCATGATGGCGAGGATATCCTCAACGTTTGGAATACTGCTTCGATACTTCAAAGCCTCCACCATCTCGTTCAAGCTACCCGAGTCGCTGATTCCGGTGTGCGTAAGAAGCTCATCAAACGGCAACCCAAGCGCGTGCTCCCGAGCGAACGCCCACGACCGATTGCCCGCGATGGTGTTAATCTCTCCATTGTGGGCGATGAGACGAAACGGCTGTGCTTTATCCCATGACGTGCGTGTATTTGTGCTGAATCGTCGATGAACGAGTGCGAATCGGGAGGTGAATAGCGGATCCTGAAGATCGAGGTAGAGCTTGTCGAGGTGCTCCGCCTTCGTGAGTGCCTTGTAGACGATCGTTGTGGTTGAAAGCGAGGTGAAAAAGAACTCTCCTCCAAATCCATACTCACGATGCTTCGTCCTCGTCGCCTGCTTAGCGGCGTAGAGCGCCTTATTGAATGACTCATCCGTTCTACAGTGAGCTGGGCGCTCGATAATCACATGCTGAATGTGTGGAAGGCTCTCAAGCGCCTCCTGACCAAGCACCGAGGTGTCCATCGGCACATCGCGATAATCGAGGACCTTCATGCCCATAAAAGCGAAGGTATCCTCAAATATCTTGAGCGACTGTCGAAGTCGCTGGGGCTCCTTGGGCATAAAGAGCGTGGCGACCGCGACCGACCCCTTCGGATACCCAAAGAGCCTAAACGGGATATCGGTCATGATTCCGGCGCCATCGCCAGTTACCTGGTCCGCGCCACACGCTCCACGATGCTCAACGCACCGAAGGGCCGAGAGCGCCGCCTGGACTATCTCGTGGCTCGCGCGTCCCTTGCGGTCGGCGACGAAACCTACGCCACACGCGTCGCGTTCTTCGTTGTGAAAAGGGATAGCACCATTGATGTCAGGGGAGACCGAGGAAACAGGGGCGACGGAGGGTGGTGTGTTCATGAAGTACACGCGCCTATGTAAGAAGCAATCAGATAAGTACAGCCTCGACAGAATAGAGGAAACCCGCTGGAGAAACTAGAAAAATCGACGGCGAAGTCGGGTTTACGCGGAGTATCGGCCCACGAAGGTACAAGATAGCCGTTGTAATTCGCGATTCGTCGACCCTCGCGAATATATTTCGGGGTCTTCGTGAAATCGAGTGGGTAGGGCTCGGTGTTATTCCGACGTGAACGTGCTCGTGCACGTAAACGTGAACGTACCCGAAACAGGCATCATGCGGGCTGAAGGCATAGCTTGGAAAG
>JBDLRS010000105.1:0-50006 GCA_039799965.1 Pseudomonadota bacterium | reverse complement strand
GCCGAAAAAATCCTCAACGTATCTCAGTGGATACGCCTCCGGTTTTTTCGTCGTCTCCGCCTCGTTTCGTCAAAACTCTCAAAATGCTCACGACGGAACCATTTTTCACCACCCTGCTAGGGTCGGCCGCGAGAAGTCACCGTTTTTCCGATGGATTGGATATGAAGATTCCAGGCTCTGACGCAGTTGATAATAAGATCTCTCGGCCCACCGATACGCGCGCTGGTGAGCAATCCGGGGTGCACCGCTCAAATGTGACCGGCGCCGGTTCCGAGGATCGGACCGCTAGCGCCGCGCAGTCGAAAGCTGACACCATCAAGGTTTCCTCCTTGGGTGCTCTGCTGCAATCCGAGCTCAACCCAGCCAAGATGGCGGATGAGCGAGCGCAAAAGATCGCGAAGTTGAAAGAGCAGATCCAAAATGGCACCTATGCTTCGGACTCTCAATCGATAGCCCGCTCAATGAGCGAGGAGATCTACCTTGAGATCGCCCTGGCGGGGGACTTTAAGGAATAGTTACCATCCCATGAAACTCACCAGCGCGGATGTTAAAGCTCTTGAGCAGTTTTTGGTCTATGAGATCGCGCTCTGTGATGAGTACGTTAAGATTATCCAGCAAGAGCAAGTGGCTGTTGTTAAGCTTGATTCCGAGACCGTTACCCTCCTGGGTGAGCAGCGAGGCGTTGTGGTGGATAACCTTACACGTATGCGGGAGGAGAGAGCCCTTCTTGTTGAGCGGATCACGGGTGACGAGTTCATGCGCGTTACCGATGTGGTTAACCATGGATGCTCGCCCGCAGATAAGAAACGTCTCTTGGCTCTTATCCTCAAGGTAAAAGCCCGCCTCGCCATCGTTGACAAGTGTACCAAGGAATTTAATCAGATCCTCAATTTTTCACTCGGTTTGGTGAATGGGGAGATCTCGCTTCTGTGGTCAGCCACTCAGCCCGTTTCTCGCACGTACAACGCGTACGGCGGCATGAGTGAAGGGGTGCAGCCAGGTCCTACGCGGACGGGAAGCTCGCTCGGTAAGGCGTAACTACCGCCACGGGTTACATTCGTCCCTGGACGGCACCTCGAATCGCCTAACCTCCTTACATCACATCCGTCATCAAACGGCACACTCGTTGCTCACTCCTCTGTAAGGACAGGTGCGCGGCAAAAAATGCCGCCTCACGCCAGTGATCGCCGATGCCAAATTATAGCTCGAAAATCCTTGGAAACTCTATGAGCGCCTTGGTAGCTCAACAGGCGTTGATCGCGAACACATCAAATAATATCGCGAACGTCAATACGCCAGGATATACCCGTCGCGAGATCTCACTCCTCAACCGAGTTGACCCAGCCTCCATACATTCGAACTTTAGTTTCGGAAGCGGTGTTGAGGTTGGCACGATCCGACGAATTACCAGCTCCTTTCTTGAGAGCGCCGTTCGTGACGCCGCCAGTCGTCAAGGCATGGCGAATATTGCGAATGATTATCTCGGAAGGGTTGAGAGTCTTTTCAGCCTCTCGGGACCACAGCAGACCATCGGATCGACCCTGAATGACTTCTTCTCGGCGGTCAATTCCGTGGCGGTTAACCCATATAGCGTCGACGATCGTATCGTGTTGCTCCAGCGCGGCGAGGAGCTCGTTAACGCTATCAGAACGACCTATAACACGATCGCTGAAACTCAGACCGAACTTGATTACCAGGTGCCGCAAGAGCTTACGCAGATTAATGAGTATACGAAGCAGATAGCAAATCTAAACGACCTGATCAAAAGGAGAAGGGGTTCGAACATACCTGCCATCGATGAGGAGGATCAGCGTGATGCCCTCCTCACCAAGCTCGCTGAGAAGATAACATTTTCGGCGGTGGAGATGGAGACCGGAATGATGAACGTATCTCTCTCGAACGGATTCCCGTTGGTAAGCGGTACAACCTCCCGCGACTTGGACTTCACCTACACGCCTAGTTTTGGTGGCGCCTCGTTGCCTCCCTCCCTTGAGGGGCGAACACTCGGATACATCGTGTATAATTTCGGCACTGAGGCCTCTCCGTCTCATCTCGATCTCACGAAAACGATCAAGGGCGGCATGGGTTCCCTCGGTGGCATCCTCCAACTTCGAGGATACGCTGATGTGACCAACACGTCAGCATTTGAGGCTGATGGAGATCTGGTAGCGATCGCTACCCGGATTGAGGCGTTAACCCGCTCCCTCCTTACGGAAGCTAATGAGAGGTATCTCGGACCTGATGAGGATTCCGCTGCCGCAGGGCTGCAGCCGAGCGCGGGAGACCTTCTTGGTAACTCTCCTGATGTATTTGGGCTCTTCGATTTCGACTACTCGGGGCTCAAGGACGCTGATGGCGATGGCGTCCCGTCCGCGTCGGATCTCCTAGCGACCGGTATGTCACATTTCAGTAGCTATGTGCGCTTCGCTGTGACGGACCCCCAGCGCTTCGCCGCGGCTCGCGATAACGACACTACGGTCGGCAGTGTCGTGTTTCCGGCGGGAGATGGACAGAACGCAGTTGCTCTCGCATCGCTGAAACAGGAGGTCCGCACCTTGTCGAGTGGTGGATTTTCGCTCACCGGTACCTTCGACGAGCTGTATTCGTCTACGGTGAACTATGTAGGCGCCAGCAAATCTCGGGCGGAAACTGATGTCGCGGTGGCGCAAGCCTCACAGGTTTCAGCGCAGTTAAAACGAGATGAGCTGTCCGCCGTTAGCTTGGATGAGGAATTCGCCAACCTCATTAAGTACCAAAAGGCGTTTCAAGCTTCGGCTCGAATGATTAAAACCGCGAGCGATATGCTCGATCAACTGATATCGATCCTATGACACGAATATCCGAGAGTCAATTTACGCGGAGTTTAATCGCTCACACCACGAACAACAAAGCTCGTGTAGATAAATATTCGGAGCAGGTAGCAACGGGTCTGAAGGCAGCTCTACCGAGTGACTCGACGGACTCTGGCGTGATATCACGATACAAGCAGCAGCTCGATCGTATCGACGGATACATGACGACGATCTCCCGCGTAAAGAGCTTTGTGCAGTTTCAAGATGACGCGCTGAGTCAGATGGATGAACTCATTCTTCGAGCGAAAGAGATCGCCTCTCAGGGTGCTAACGAATCATTAACGCCGAGCGCTCGAGCGTTTCTCGCGGAAGAGGCGTTTCAGATTCGAGATCAGATAGTTGGCCTTGGTAACTCGTCATACCAAGGTCGCTTCGTCTACGGTGGAGCCGATGATGATGATCCTCCGTTCGATCCGATGGACTACTCCGAGCCATTGAGCGGTCCAGCCTCGATTAAGTATGAATTCGACGCTGAGTTGGGCACCTCGCAACTTCGGTCGGTAAACATCACCGATGATGTCGCGGTAACGCTGAGTACACCGGGAGGGGATATCTTTGGAACGAGCATCGAGGCTCTTGAGCGGCTTGGACGAGCGCTTGCCGGATACGCCACAACACCGGCATCGGGCGCCCCTGATGGTGGAGGCCTGGCCTACACGTTTCCGACCGATTACACCCAGCAAACCGCCGATATCAAGTACACAATCGACCTCCTTAATAAGGCTCGGGATGAGGACCTCTTGCCGGAGCGGACTATGCTTGGAGGGAAGATGCGCCGCTTGGAGACCGCGGAGTCGCTCCTGAGCCTCTCTAAGACCTCGGCGCAGGAGGTGCTCTCAAAGATTCAGAATGCCGATGAGACCGAATCGGTCGCGAATCTCACGCAGGCCCAAACCGCACTCCAGGCCTCGTACTCCGTGACTGCCAAGGCACTTCGTTTAACAATTATGGACTATATTTAGTCGCTACGAGGCAAAACCGCTTCGGTAGGATTGAGGGGCGAGATATGTTGCGGTAATCTCTGTGAATACCCCACATTCAACCTTAATTCGGCAGGTAAGGGGGATGAAAATGGTGCCGATCGCTGAAAGCACGCAGTATTTTGAACTTTTCGAAAGGCGCAACCCTGGCACCGTCAGGGTGAGCACCGAACATTCAAAAGACAAAGTGATGTTGCTCAGATGCGCCATTTTCAGACCCGCAACTGCCGAATGTAGGTTCAAGGATTTGTCTATGACCGTTTCTGAACTTTTCGATATCCGTTCCGCGCTCTGGAAGGGCGCGTTCGCCGACGCGCTCCCCTACAACGAGTATGTCGCGACTGGGAATCCGGCACAACAAGAGCGTTGGCGGGCCTATCGAGAGCGAGTCGCTCTTTCGCCAGCGCAACAAGAGATCGCGGGAGGCTTTACGCGACGACTCAATGTGCTGGTGCTCTCGGGGATGTGGTGTGGCGATTGTGCACGGCAATGTCCGATGCTTGACCTGATAGGCTCGGCCTCCTCCGTTCTCGATATTCGGTTTATAGACAACCAAGCGAACCCAGCGCTCCGGGATGAGTTGCGTATCCACGGTGCCGCTCGTGTTCCCGTTGTCGTTTTTCTCTCTGAGGATTTCTTCGAGATCGGACGGTTTGGTGATCGACAGCTCGCCGCCTACCGTCGCAAGGCTCGCACAGAGATCGGGGACGCATGTGACGCTGGGATCGTTCCTCCATCGTCTGAGGAGTCGCAGGAGGAGCTCACGCAATGGTTTGAGGTGTTTGAGCGTGAGCAGCTTCTATTACGACTCTCTCCTTTTTTACGCCGCAGACATAACGATTAGACCAACTATATGGCCCGTCGAGTTGTTCTCATTCCGGTGTACAACGAGGAACGCCACCTTGAGGGGCTCCTTGATCGGCTTCGCCAAATCTATCAGGAGGATGTACTTCTCATAGATGACGGGTCGGAGGATGACTCCCCTTGTATTCTGCGTGCTTTGAAGGATGAGCGAACCCACACCATTTTGCAGGACCGCAATCAAGGATACGGCGCGACCTTAGTAGCTGGATTCGAGGAGGTGATTCGTCGTGGATACGATCATGTGATTACGATGGACTCCGATGGCCAGCATCGTCCTGACTGGATTCCCGAGTTCTTTAAACTGATTCCAAAGTGGGATATCGTTTCAGGAAGTCGTTACCGTCCAGAAAGCGACCGCACCGGGACCGTACCTGAGGATCGTCGGCATATTAATGCCATGATCACTTCGCGAATCAATCAGATCACCGGTTTTGCAATTACCGATTCATTTTGTGGATTCAAGGCGTATCAAGTGTCATCGCTGCGTAAATTAGCGATCACCGAATTCGGGTACGCCATGCCTATTCAGGTATGGATGCAGGCAAAGCACTTTGACCTGCGGGTAACGGAGGTACCGGTTTCCCGCATATATGACGATCCTAATAGAAGATTTGGTGGCGAACTGGATAATCCCGAGGTGCGATTAAAGCTGTACCTGGATACCTTAGAGAAGGAACGGACTAGATGGAATCTGTAGCGCTCGTTATCTCGCCGCATCCTGATGACGCCGAAATCGCCATGGGCGGCACCATCGCCTCATTGATTCAGCAAGGTGTGCGGGTGGTTGTAGCGGACCTCACCGACGGTGAACCAACTCCGCACGGATCCGTTGAGAAGCGGCAACAAGAGGCGGCTGCGGCCTCAAGGATTCTCGGTATTACAGAGCGACGCATCTTGACTCTCAAGAACCGTGAGGTGTTTGACACCTTAGAAAATCGAAAGATCGTCGCGAGTCTGATTCGGGAGGTGCGACCAGATATCCTTTTTGGGCCGTATTTCGATGATGTCCATCCAGATCATGTGCAGGGGGCTGCTCTGGTGGAATCGGCTCGGTTTTATGCTAAGTTCGTGAAGGGCGATCTACCACACTCACCGTGGTATCCACGTAAGCACCTCCACTTCTTTTCCACCCATATCAAACCGCGCTTTCAGCCCTCGTTTATCTTTGATGTTACCGGACACCTCGATGCTAAGATGGCGTCGATTGAGGCGTATGAGTCCCAATTTATAATCAATGAGGGTAATGCGAAGCGGCTCGAGGAGATTCGTACGGAGGCTCTCTATTGGGGGTGTCAGGTGGGTGTTGGAGCGGGGGAGCCATTCCTGTGTCGTGAGACGATTAAGGTCTCGACCCCCGCAGCTCTGTTTAATGTGTAGCTATGTCGATAACTCTTAATCCACCGTACGAGATGTGGGGCGCGATCCTAACGTCGAATCTCTCGGTGGTCAAAGCGCTTCACCGGGCCCTGGGAGAGGAATTTGTTGCTTCGGTTCGGCGGGAGGTGCGTGATGTTGCGGCGCGCTATCGCGCGGAAATGTGGGAGCTCGCCGTTCGGCTTGGGATTTCGTTACCTGCTGAGGCGAGCAGAGCATCACACGGGGACACCGCTATTGTGATGGCTGGCCATCAACCCGTCATCTACCACCCCGGAATCTTGGAGAAAATAACACGTCTGCGGGCGATCGCCTCTGAGTCCGCAGCGTACGCAGTGAATGTGGCGATCGATACCGATGAGGGTGACGGTGGGAGGCTGTTATGGCCTCTTCGGGATGCCGACGATGTCGTAATTAAGCAGCGCAGTATCGGCACAGGGGAGGGGCTCTACCGAGAACAGCGAGTTGTCTCAAGGGAGCAGAGCGCGCCGATATTTGCGGAGATGAGGGAGGATCTTGAGAGTAGTGGGTGCCTACGTGCGGTTGAAGGTGCAGCTCGGGCAGAAATCCTCTATGCCGCTTTGGAGGGTGAATCGATCGTCATTGCGAACGCGATCGTGAGAAAGAGCTTGAGCGATGGAGGGTATGATGAGGTTCCGCTCTCATTGCTTCTCGAAGCTCCAGCCGTGCGTGAGTTTATCGAACGGATTATTCGCGACAGCGAGCGATTCGTTTCGCTTTACAACGAGACACTTGAGACCTATCGCTCGGAACACAAGATCAAAAATCCCGCTAATCCCTTTCCCAACATGACCGTTACCGATGATGAGATCGAGATGCCTCTTTGGGAGATCGGGAGGGGCTCTCGAAAAGGTGTAATCGTAAAACGGGGTAAGGAATCGCTGCCTTCTAACCTCATAGCGCCACGTGGCAGTATCGTAACGCTCCTCCTTCGTGGTGTGTGCAGCGACCTGTTCACTCACGGCATCGGGGGTGGAAAGTATGATCCCTTTGTGAACGCCTTTGCCGAGGCGTATTGGGGGAACCCGTTGCCGCGTTTTGTCGTCGCGAGCGCCACAGAGTATCTCTTTCCTGAACGGGTGAGGGAGCTCCTCTACGCGCGAGAGGTAAAAGCTAGGTATAAGGAGATGGTCTCCCACACCGCCAGTTTTGTTGGTAAAGGGATATTTTCTCACGATGATGAGAACATTTTAACTCCACTTCTTATCCGGCGTCGCGATCTCCTCCCCCAGATGCAGGGAGTGAAAGCAAAAGAGGAGCGGAGTGTGGTCGCTCACGAGCTCAATCAGGTCAATCGAGCCATCAAAGCAGCTATCGACAGCAGTTCAATCGCCCCGCTACTTGCGCAAGGTGGAATCGATGACGCTCACCTTAATCGGTGGGCATATCGGGAGTATCCGTTTTTTTTCTGGGTTTTCGTGAAATCGAGTGGGTAGGGCTCGGTGTTATCCCGACGTGCTCGAGCACGTTCACGTGGAAAGGGCGCTATGTGTGAGCCAAAATAAGACGCTCTATTGCCGCGGTTCTGTACACCGAACAACTTTGATGGCCGCGGCCCCATCGGCACCTCGTGTATCACGGCACCTCATCGCTCCGATGTTACGGATCCGTGACGCCAGGCGAAAAACGGTGTCGATGTAGGCCTCGCTTCGATTGTATTCCCAGATAACCTTTCGACGTTCCGCATACGGGAGATCCGCCCTGTAACCAAAGGCTGCGAGGTAGTTTCCGGCAGACCAAAGCGCGTCGACCTTATTAAAGAGGGAGACGTGCCCATCCCCATCACCATCAACGCCGTATTTGATAAAAGCAGTTGGCAGGAACTGGGGGATTCCAAACGCACCAGCGCTTGAACCAAGAATATGGAACGTGTTCACTTGGTTTCGTTTTGAGATCTCAATCAGCGCTGGGATCTCGGGAAGGAAGGTGTCCTCGAGGTAGCGACCTCGATCCTTGACCTCCTCGAGTGTCACTGTTGGATCGGTCGCTTTTAGTCGCCGATAATTCTCCTGCACGTTGTAGGGATCGAGCACCGACGCGAGCCGCGAGAGCCTATGCACGATACGTTCGTTTCCGGTGTGTCGACCGATCTGGGTCTCGATGACGAGGATCGCCGTTACCATCTCTCTCGGTACCCCGTACTTGCGCTCCATTCTGTTAAACTCATGGTCGTACTCCTGGATAAAGGAGGCGCCGAGTTGCGCGAAAGACTCCCTATCGAACGAGGAGTAGATCGAATGTGGCTCCTTGGGCTTCACCTTAAACGGAACTAAGGTGAAGCGAGGCATGGCAGGGCTGCCGAATATCTCAATGATTTCGGATTCAGGCACCCCTACTTTTCGGAGTCTGCTCGCGAGGTAGTCCCATCCTCTATACTTTGAATTGGGATTACCGAGGAGGGGATAGGCTGTCGTTTGGGGAGCTCTTTTAGCTGATTTCCCCTTGGTTTTGGATCTCGGTCTTGCGTCGGCGCCGTTTGTCGTCACAAGAAGAGCGGCGAAGACGAGGCTGAAGATGGCTGAGAATCTATTCACGGTCGTCATGCCCTCTGCGAGATATGGCTAGCGAGGGTGCTAAAGATCGCCCCATGACCTAACGATTTATCTTTTAATCGGAAGTCAGCTCGCAAGAGGGATTCGCAGTGGCTTGAGAGCGCCTTAAGCGTTTGGGTGCGAGCTATGGGGACGTAGCGGTTGAAGAGCCACGGCGATATCCCCAGAGAGGTACGGATATCTTGTTGTTGAAGCCCTTTATCCAGCGAAGCTCTGATGCGATAGAGGGTCATAAACGTCTTGGTGAGAAGTCCGAGTAGCATAAATGGGCTCGAACCTTGAGAGATGAGTTGGTGAATCAGAACCTCAGTGGGTGCCCGTTTTTTGTTCATGAGCGCGTCAGCGAGCTCGAAGTCGCTCGCGGATGAGCGCCCTGGAATGAGCTTGCGCATCACCTCGGTGGTTGGTGTGTCTCCATCTAGATACAGCGAGAGTTTCTCAATAAGCGCCGCGATAGCCTCCGGTTCCTCCGCGGCAAGGGAGAGAGCTAACTCAACCATCTCATCAGTGGCTCCCGCGACGCCCCCTTGTTTTAGCTCGCGCTCCGTCCATCGTCGTAACTCCGCTCCTTTGAGAGGCTCGAAGGCAAGGATCGTACCGAGTTTTTCCACGGCTTTTTTAAAGTTTTGACTCTGAGGGAAGCCCTCTCCTACGAGGATGATGTGGACTCCTTCGATCCGCTTGTTCATGAAGTTTGTGAGTGGTTCAAGGTCAACGACCTTCGCGGTGTCGATGCCCCGAATGATCACGTACCGTGTTGGCTCAAAGAGTGATGGTTCGGAGATCTCACGCAGAAGCGATGAGATATTCTGCCGACCTTGCTCGGTGAAGGAGTAGGAGAGGGGACGAATGTCCTTGCCGGCAAAATGACCGAGGATGAATCGAAGCGCGCGCTCTCTGCGGATACGATCCGGGGCGCTGATGAATACGCACAGAGGACACGTTTTCATCAACGTGATCTCTTTGACGAGTGCTGAGGCGTTTGATGATTTCATGGAGCGACGGTTAGGTTTATGTGAGTAAGCATAATCCCGTTAGGCCTGGGGCGCAAAGGTTTGATGGGATGAGGCGATTGTCCAGCCAGGGAGGTTAGGTCGTTGGATGCTGTGAAACCGATAGGGCCCGAGTCCTCACGGGCCGGGTATGCACGAACATTTCATGCGGGTTCCGGTCTGTTAGCACACGGTCCCTATCGGAGATCCTACCCTACCGGCGAAGCCGCCCGAACCTCAGGGGACACTCCACCTTCGTAGACCTTGAAGTTGTTCAGAAAGAGCTGCGCGAGCTTCTTCGCCGCCGTGTCGTAGGCGGCTTTATCCTTCCAGGTGTTACGAGGGATCAGAACGTCCGAGGGAACCTCATGGCACGCCGTAACCACCTCAAACCCGAAGGTTGGGTCCTTCTGGGTCGGTGCGCTTGCAAGCTCTCCACTGTGGATAGCGTCGATGATCTTACGGGTGAGTCCCAACTTCATGCGGGATCCAACGCCGTATCCGCCTCCGGTCCAGCCCGTGTTTACGAGCCACACGTTAGCCTTGTGCTGCTTCATCTTCTCGGCGAGAAGTTCGGCATATTTAGCTGGATGCCATACGAGGAACGGTCCACCGAAGCATGGTGAGAAGGTCGCTGTTGGCTCAGTGACTCCCATCTCAGTTCCCGCTACCTTGGCGGTATATCCACTGATGAAGTGGTACATGGCGTGCTCAGGGGAGAGCTTACTAACCGGTGGAAGCACACCGAACGCGTCACAGGTAAGGAAGATAATGTCGGTTGGATGCCCCGCCACGCATGGTATCTTTGCGTTCTTGATGAACTCAATAGGATACGCGCCACGGGTATTCTCAGTGATCGATTTGTCGTGGAATTGGACGGTGCGATTCTCCGCGTCGAGCACTACGTTTTCTAAGACAGATCCAAACCGTAGGGCTTGGAAGATATCTGGCTCGCTCTCGGGAGTTAGGTCAATCGCTTTTGCGTAGCATCCACCCTCTATGTTGAAGATTCCGGTGTCCGACCAGCAGTGCTCGTCGTCCCCAATAAGAAGACGCTTCGGATCGGCGGAGAGGGTTGTCTTTCCTGTGCCCGAGAGTCCGAAGAGAACGCTTGAGCGTCCATTGTTTTTGTCCGCCGTGGCGGAGCAGTGCATCGAAAGGATCTCACGCTTCGGCATCAGGTAGTTCATCACGGTGAACACGCCCTTCTTCATCTCGCCGGCGTATTCGGTTCCAAGGATGACGAGCTCTCCCTTCTCGAAGTTCAGGTCGATGCTGGTCTTCGATGTCATGCCCGGAGTGTGTCGATTTGCCGGGAACTCGCCTGCGTTAAAGATAACGAAATCGGGGTTGCCAAAGTTCTCAAGCTGCTCAGTGGTGGGGCGAATGAGCATCGTGTGCATGAAGAGGGCGTGGTAGGGACGCGAACAGATGACGCGCACGGAGATCTGGGATGAGGGATCCCAACCTGCAAAGCCGTCGAAGCAGTAGAGGGTGTCTCGGGTATTGAGGTAATCGACCGCACGCTCACGATTGATATCGAAGATATGTGGCTCCAGCGCTACGTTAACATTCCCCCACCAGATGTCCCTCTGCGAGGGTTCGCTCTTCACGATCCGTTTATCCTTTGGAGAACGTCCGGTCTTGGCGCCGGAGTAGGCGACGAGGGCGCCGGAGTCAGCGATTCGGGTCCCTGGCTCTTTGAGGATCGCCTCTTCGTACAGTCGGCACGGCGCGAGGTTTCGGTACACGTTCTTGACGTTGATTCCGTGTTGTTCAAGAGAAAATGAGGACATGAAACGCTCCGGTGCCTTGATTGGCTTCAGAATTCTAAATACCCTGAAACCCTATCACAGTCCGGGCGAATGTATCAAAGGTTAGGTCGGGGTGGCTCCCTGATAATCACGACTTAGGGAGGGGTATACCAGGGAGCCCCTCTGTACGCTGAGGTCGTAGCGCGAAGGAACCCGTGATCCCTCTCATAGAACTCCTCGCCATCTTCGGGCAGTGGAGTGGACGTGGGGGTCGAGAAGAACGCTACTGTGGAGGAACCCCCTTCACGCTTTGTGAGGGTTTTCAACGGGGTGGGGGTGAAATAAGGTAGAGCAACCATCCGCCTAGTTTATACAACGCGCTCGTATGTCTCTTCCACCGCTCTCGCATCGCGCTCAAAAAACCCCCGCCTCACCGATCCGACGTCTCGCTGGTCTCGCACAACAGGCGGAGGACCGTGGCATAAAGGTGTACCGCCTCAATATCGGTCAGCCGGATCTTCACTCGCCTCGCGAATTCCTTGACGGCATATCTCGCTATATCGAGCAGGTTGTGGCGTATGAAACCTCGCAAGGAAATAAGGCGCTGATCGACGCGTGGAGCGCGTCTCTCAACGAGCAGTACAAGATCGGGGTCGGGGAACAGCAGATGTTAATCACGATGGGCGCCAGTGAGGCGCTTATCTTTACCTTCATGGTGTGCTGCGATCCCGGAGATGAGATCCTGATCTTCGATCCAACATATGCCAACTACATCGGGTTCTCCGCGATATCTGGCGTGCGTCTTGTCCCCCTCCCATGTTCTCTTGAGGAGAAGTTCCCGATTCCAACACGAGCGGAGATCGAGCGATTTATCTCCCCCTACACGAGAGCAATCCTGCTGTGCAACCCGAACAATCCAACAGGAACGGTCGCAACCGATGCTGAGCTCCAGATGCTCCTTGCCGTATGTCGGGAGAAGGACCTCTACCTGATAGTCGATGAGACGTACCGTGAATTCGTATACGATGGACGGCTCCCACGATGCATCTTGGAGCTGGCGGGACGGGACCCTCGTGTCATCGTAATCGACAGTCTCTCCAAGCGTTTTAGTTTGTGTGGCGCTCGGATAGGCTGCATGATCACTTGGAATGAGGAGCTTCGTCAGGCGGCGTTTCACATCGCGCAAGCTCGACTCGCTGCGCCGACCATTGAGCAGTATGCGGCCGCTCATATGATTCGCGGTTTATCCTCTGATTATGTGGCGAACGCGCAAGGCGAGTACCTCTCTCGTCGAAACGCCGCTGTTGACGCCCTCGCAAAGATTCCTGGTGTTGTGGCGCATGCTCCGGAGGGTGGGTTCTATCTCCTCGGCAAGCTCCCGGTTGAAGACGCCGAGGATTTTGCCCAATTCATGTTGACGGAATTCTCTCACGAGGGAGCAACCACCTTTGTGGCCCCAGCAGCCGGCTTTTACATGCACCGGGAAGCCGGGCAAAGCACGATAAGAATTGCGTTCGTCCTCAAGGAGTCGGATACTCGGGAGGCGTTACGGGTTCTCGCTGAGGGGCTTACAGCCTACATCCAGCGTTCGCGTAGCCGATAGCGCGGAGCATTCTCGAATGAAAAAAACTATCCTCTCCCTTCTTAGCTTGGCGATGTTGCAGATGCCATTCGGAGCTACTCACGCTGTAGCCGCGCCCGAGGAGCCGTACGATCCGTGGGAGCCGATGAACCGTGGAATCTTCGATTTCAACGATTACTTGGACGTTCATATTCTGGAGCCTGTCGCTCGTTTCTACAGAGAGAGTGCTCCAGAGCCTGTGTACATCGGCGTTGGAAATTTCTTCTCTAATCTTGAATACCCCAATTTCTTGGTGAGCGATATCGTTCAAGGGAAGTTTACGCAGGCGTGGGATCACACTGCACGGTTCTTCATTAACACCACCGTTGGTGTTCTTGGATTTATGGATTTTGCTACGGATTGGGGGTATCCTTTTCATGATGAGGATTTCGGAATTGCGTTGGCGTATCATGGCGTTCCAGCGGGTCCCTACCTCGTCGTGCCCTTGTTCGGTCCTATGAACGTGCGAGATGGAATCGGTGAGATCGTGGATGGGTTTATTAATCCGATCGGGTGGGTCGCGTATTCATCCCTTGACGACGGGACCAAGCTCGCTATCGCCATGGGAGCGCTCAGCATTCGTACGGTTCAAACGCGCGCTGGACTTCTTCAGGCTATAGAAACCGCCAAAGAGAGCTCTGTGGATTACTACCTCTCGGTTCAAGGCGCCTATTACCAGTACCGTCACGGAATGTTGACGGATGGAAAAGATGACGATGAGGATGATCAGTTTGAACGACCTCCACTTCCTCAGGGAACCTTCAAGGGGCTAGAGGCTAACGGATGGAGCGATTAAGTTAATAATATGTCAGTTGAAGTTATCGGAAAGTATCTTGGCGCAAAAAAAGTAGAGCTTGTTCACCGCCCGTCGGGGGAGACCCTCATCACTGAGGCACCAAAGGACAACGGCGGAGAGGGGAGGAGCTTTTCGCCTACAGACCTTGTGGCGACGGCATATGGCTCGTGCGTGATGACAACGATCGCAATCGTCGCCGAACGTTTCGGAGTGAGCGTTGAGGGTATGCATATGCGAGTTGAGAAGCATATGCAGAGCGAGCCTCGCCGCATCGGACATATCCCTCTTGAGGTTCACCTCCCTGAACATCTCTCCGAGCAAGAGCGCCACAAACTTGAGCGAGCTGGCCTCGCGTGTCCCGTTCACAAGTCCTTGCATCCGGATGTGAAGGCGGAGATTACCTATATCTATGATGTGAAGTAGCGGCCCCTCATTTTAACCGAGCAGGGTAGTGAAAAATGATTTGCTGTTGCGCATTTCGATAGATAGTTCGACCGCTTTGATCCGATGTGCCATTTTCAGATTCGCAACCTGAGAGATAATGCCAAAGCCTAAGCACTGGCGTCGTCTTCAAACTCTTGCTTTATGAAATCCATTAGATCGGGAGGTAATCGTTCCTCAGCGACCTGAAGCGCCATTGATGGCGCCGGACCGTCCCGTACAACTCTGGTAAACTTCACCCCATCGCTCGTCACATCATAAGCGAGGTGGATTTGAAATATATTCGGACAAGCTTGAGCCAAAGCCTCGGCTGCGCCGTGGTCGTGAGTTGCAACCATGCCGAGGTGCCCCAACTTGTAAGCTTCGGCAACCAGCGCTTTAAGTAATGGAACCCTGTAGCTCTCAGGAAGGGTTGTCAGGGGCTCATCAAAGAGGAATAGGAGTGGGGAATCTGATCGCGACTGAAGTATGTTGAGGATCTCTATCCACTTCTTGATATCGGTGCTTCCTGCGCTCTCACTCTCTTCTTCCTTTGATCGTACGCGGTCAAGAAACACCACACCTGATAACGGCGGTATTGAGACCCGTTCTGCGCACGCTCTACCGATGCTCCGCGCCATGGCAGCGTTGATTAAAACGGTCGTTAAAAGCCACGTTTTCCCAGATGTATGTGGACTCTGTACAACCGCAATGCGTCGCCGTCCGATCTCAAAAACTACGTTCTGCGGATCCGCACCAACCGACTGGGAAAAATTCTTAACACTGTGCAGTTCGACAATCCCGGTGCAAGTAAAGCTCACGTTGCAGAAGCCCTTGGTGCCTCCATGAGGATCTGTTGCATCACTTAGGGCAAGCAGACTCACCAAGTTGTTAGCCGACTCCGTCACTTCCCGCAGTAACTCGGGGTCTGCGAGTTTAGGTGCACCTATGGCGGAGGGCCTCGGTCTAACACGGTAGGCGTCACTCAGGCGTGGCACTAATTCTTGCAGGCTCCCTGGTCCTGATGGTTCTCCCTGCGAGGTTGATGTCATTTCTAGGTGCAGTGCAAATTGGTGGGCAAACACTGAATCGGTTGATTGCAAAGCGTTCACCAAATCCATGATGGGATCGCGCTCAGCTAGAGCTGCTATCAAAAGCGCAGCCACATCGGCGTTCTCCGGATCGCCAGACGGAGACCCTATTCGGTGAATCAGGAGGGGCACTAAATGTTCTCTCAGCTCTTCTACCGAGCAGTTGTATGCAGGCGCTGGTGGAATATCAGCGTGAAGTATCGAACGCGCCCGTTCAAATAGGACCTGGCCTAATTCACGTATGGCTGCCAACGTATAAATACTGTTCGTCATCGGGCTTGCCCCAGCAATGTGGGGCGCAAGTGACCTGATCTCTTGTAAAATGTCTTCGCTAGTGATTGGAATAACTGGCAGAGCGTCTCTCAACACGGTGATGCAACGTAATAGGTCATCACTACTCACACCATCAAGCGAATTACTCTCCCCTTTGGCAGCGCATAGTTCTCGAAGATTCATGTTGGCCCATGATTGTTCCAAATTATTCAGATCCTCAAAATCATGCCAAAGGGGCCTACAATTGATATGCAGCAGCTTTTGAGCCAGAGGTGCAGTAGAATATGATTCAGGTGAATAGGATAAGGGTAAAACAGCTTCAGCGACGGTATTGCGGGAGGGGCTGTGCATTGAATCGGCGCAAGCAGAACCAGCGATATCTCGGATGCTAGTATAGACCGCCAATTCTTCCTGAGAGAGTTTGGCTATCGCCTGATTGCGCAAGCTCTCTACCAGCTTTCTAACGGGCAAGTTGAGAAGCTCATCTTCGCAGCGTCGCGCAACTGTAAGGACTCGCGATACCAGATGCTCGAGATCGTTGTAGAGAAATGATTCCTTTAGTGCACTCTGATTCAGCTTCAAGAGATGCCATGTAAGTTCCAATGGTTCAGATGATGCGATCAAGAAATGATCGTAAGATGTGTGCTTGCTGTGCACTGGGTTAAATGCCTCATTAATATC
Source organism: Pseudomonadota bacterium (assembly GCA_039799965.1). GTDB lineage: Bacteria > Bdellovibrionota_C > UBA2361 > UBA2361 > OMII01 > OMII01. Next base: position 33,735 of record JBDLRS010000105.1, on the reverse strand, counting down.
TTCCAGGCTTTTGGCCACCTGTTGCCATGAGTTGACTCCCCGCTTAACGTATTCAAGCCATTGACGAAGCTTCATTATCGCCTTCCGTGGTTGTGGCAGGGCAATAGCCTCAAGAAACTCCCGTCGTAACAACACATCAGAAACCGCTAGGGTGTGTGGAGCGTTGAAGACTATCTCACGCAGATAGTTCTCGTCCGGTCCCGGACGGAATCTCCAATTGCCGTGGGAGATCTCAAATTCCTTAATCCACTGACTACTTAAGGGGATCTGGCATAGCTTGGAAGCAGGACTTTTTGTGACTACTAGACCCTGATCGCCAGAGGTTGCGCTGGGGAAGAGTTCTGCAAGTCTTCGAGGTATTGTTCGCATCGTTGCACGTTGTTCTTCCGAATACGGCTCTATCGCGCTCCATGAAGGCTGAGGGGGGGCTTCTACCTGCAATGCAGCTCCCCGTTTAAGTTCGTTAGCTTGCTGCAGAATGTGCTCAGGAGCACCTAGCACCCGAGCAACGTGCAGGCTCCCGGCATCTTGAGCGCCCATTGTGAGTTTCCTACTATAAACGGGGCGATGGGGTTCGGAGAGATTAACCGGGAAATGATACACGCCCCACCTTGGTTTACCCAACGCCGCGCGAATCGTCTCTTCATTGTGCAGAGAAATGAAAACCCTTCCCCCATCTCTCATCAACGAATTGATGCCGGCGATCACAAAGCGGTGCTGAACGTGCGGAGTGGTACTGGAGTACCACTCATCCAGGAAAGCAAGTGTCGGGTTACCACTTTGCGCATAAGCTTTGGCGTGATTATCGAGTTCGCTCGCAAAGGCGCTGAGGTTGGCGGTTTGCTGGGAACCGACCCTATCAAGATATAGTATTCTCCCATAACAACGCATGTTGGCAGACTGAGCTGAGGTTACTCCCCACGCTTGAGCGAGCATCTGCATACTCAGATTCATCTTCAAACCACTCTCAGATTTACCTGACTGATGCACTCCAACATAGGCCACTACAGTATGCTGAGAATCAGGCGAATGATTTGGACTTCTCTTACTGTCTGGGCACAAGACACTGTACCCACCAGAATACACCTCGGGCTGATCGTTGTTGAACGTAACCAGGCAAAGATCTCCGCGGTGAACCAAGTTGCCGAGCTCCGCAAAGAGTCCGACCTCACGAAGTATCTCATCCAAATGTATAGCATCGGCCTCCAGAGTAGAAAGATCACACCGGTCAGACCGAAAGAAAGCATCATTTAATTGATCTAAGAATGTGGTGTAGCTGGAAAGCTCCCTACTAAATGGAGCTAATGCCGATTGATGCGCACTATGGTTGGCCAACAGAGTGACAATCCTTTGGGTCGCCGCTTTGGCTTTGTTAATCTGATCTAGGACATTCTGGTAAAGGTTCCCTATATGACCGGCGCATTCCCCTTGAGAGATAGTTTTCACCAGAGATAGTAGCGATATTTTTCGACATGCCGTGCCCGAGTACCTGCTGATTAATGTAACCTGCTCGCGTGTTAGTGAAGAAAAGCTATCTAACTCATACTCTTTTCCCAAGCGGCTCAAGTTGTCGCGTAGTTGGTAGGCGCTTGCCTTTTGAAAGATCAGCTCGGGTAGGCTCGATCCACCTGCCTCTGACTGCAGTTTCGCAAACCCTTGTATAATTCGCTGGCGATCGATGATAGGATCTTTGTTCGCCAAGGGAGTGTGGGTTAAACGCCATATGCGGTCCCCTTCATTCAAATGGGCAAAAATACTCGGGGGGGTCGAAGGTTTTAGACTTTGGTCGCTACTGTGAATAAACAAGGGGGCATACGACCCTTCCGGAATTAACGAACGGCGCGGTAAGCTAACCCCGTTCGTTGGGCTTGAGGCAACTTCATTGTGACGAACAGTTTCAGTATTCATGGCGATATAGTTGGTCAAACGGCTCTACCCGCCTCGCACCATTAACGAATGGCCAAAGTACAATATCCAGTAATGTAACTATACGATAATTGTCAAAAGTATGTTAGCTGGGGTGGTGATCGCGATATGGCTCAAAATAAATGTTACCGAAATGAGGTGATCGCACCTGTTCGATATGGTCGCTGGCTCATATCTACATGTCGATATCCAATCTCAGAAAGATCAGCGCAGCAGTTACTAAGAATATAAGTGCCGTCAATTCGTACGCACCCTACGCGGTTCTTAATCGAAGCAAAGAGGGGGACTACCAATCGCCCACTGTTAGGTATGTCGGGGGATTATTAGTACTCAATAGTTGCCACGTCTTGCATCGTTACACCACGGATGGCGTCAACTTCTAGCTCAACGACGAGGCGAGGATCGACGAGCTTTACTACCTGAACCATGCTGCTCGCGGGGCGCACGGTCTCAAAGAACTCTCGGTGAGCCCGTGCATAGTCCTCCCACTTATTTATGTTCGTGACAAAGAGGCGTGTGCGGACGACATCCTGCATTGAGAATCCACGACTGGTAAGGATCATTTTAATAGCTGAGAGCACCGTCTTGGTTTGCTCGTATGCGTCTCCAGGGGCGATTACCTCGCCCTTGTAATTCATCGCAGTGGTGCCTGATACAAAGAGGTGATCTTTAACTTGTACGGCACGTGAGTAGCCGCGAAGGGGCTCAAATGGGGAGCGGGACAGGATATTGGTTCGAACAGAATCGGTGCTCATGCCCCGACTCTGCCACACCTTTTTTGAGGGGTAAAGTTACCCGTGCTGGATGATATGGATCTCAGGAGTAGGGGAGTTTGAAGGGCGTCACATAGGAAAAGGATACCCCTACTAGTAAAGACCTCCCGTAGGTTCGAGTTGAGGCTCGTAGGCTCCTACATGAACCGTTGAATCGGAGTAAGGCTTGGTATCAAAAACCAAATAGCTCCCCGGTATCCATCCACGAGCCCCGTCGCCTGTAACGACTCGATACCATCCACTGGTACGGTGTTCGATAGTTACAACGGCGTCTCGAGAGAGGTGGGTGATGATGGATTCACGCGCGCCCGGGCCGATGCGGAGTGGCGTTTTGTTCTTAGTAATGCGAGCTACCTCTGCGTCGTTGCTCGGTCTGGTACCTATATCGGCGACAGTTACCGCTACACCGCGAGCCTCTACGTTTGTGGTGGAGGTAGACAGTGTTGATGAAGCTCGTACCCCGTCCTCTATCTGGTCGGTAAGTTCTCGCACTCGCGCCTCAGAGGTGGCGAGTTTGCTTTTTGTGCTCTCAAGTTCGTGGGTCAGGAGATTTAGTTGCGTCTCAGCTATCGCAAGACGGTGCTCAAGATCCTTCGCGGAGAGGTTCTCCGGTGTCGCGTATTTTCTGGTAGGGACTTTTTGCTGTGGAGCTGACTTCGCCAACACCGGTACCACCGCCGCCGCTTGAGGTCGGCGTGCCGCGGTGGTCGGAACCTCCTCATAACTTACAACGGGAACCTTGGCGGGCGCTTCATCCATATCATACGATCTGGTCGATTGCTGAGAGGTGGGTGGGCTGTAGGGATCAGACGGTCGAGATGGTGATGTGGTAGGTGACTTACTTTTCGGTGGCGTGACCTCCTCTGACACCTGCTTTATCTCAGCGAGTGATGGCTTTTGAACTACCTGTCTGGCGGGTTGTGTCGGAGATTTGCTGCCGACGCTCAGTTGTTTGAGGAGTTCATCCTCCATAGTGCGTAGCCGAGACTCGCGGTCACTTACCTCGGTCGTCTTGATCTCAGTGATAGTCGTCTCTGTAATGAAAGGTGAATCATCGCTGGTACCTTGAGGTTCCGCCCTTACGTAAAGCAACGGCATCACAATGCTGATCGCGAATATAATAATCAGCGCGTGGCGCATGAATGATTGACCGAGCAATCGAGGGTGGCGGCGTGGTTGTGGTGTCTGCCTGATCATGATGTTTTATGAAGCCACTGGAATAGCTTTCTTCTCTCTAATCGGTCTATAGCCGAGGACTCCCCCCCTTTGGCGGCGGAAATCCTCAACGGTAAACATGGAACTACTTGTCATGGTAAATGTTCCCTAACTTTTATTCAAACGAGGGAGTGTGGAAGTTAGTGCAGTTGAGGACTGTTTTAGGCAGTAACGAATCGATTCGAACAGGCACGCATGCGGGAGGATCTTGAGATAGGGCAGGAGTCGTGAGAAGCTCTAGGCGGGTGGTGAAAAATGAGTTCCAGTTGCACATCTCGATAGTTTGACTGCAACTTCTTTGGAGCTGCCGAAAAAACCTCAACGTATCTTAGACCTCGGCGAGCTCAGTCGAGCCGTGGATACGCCTCCGGTTGTTTCGTCATCTCCGCCTCGTTTCGTGAAAACTCTCAGAATGCTTGCGACGGACCCTTTTTTTATCATCCTGCTAGGCTCGGCGTTTTTTGCGTACTTCTGACTCCGCATGAGTCATAGTAAGGCGGCAGCGCAGGAGGAGCGAGGCCGTGATGTTCGCGGTCTGGTTGCAATAGTTTAAAAAAGGCGTCCCCCCTAACGTTTGAGAGATTATGAGGAGTATCCCGATGAACATACGATCTACCTTCCTGTGCGCGCTGGTTCTCTCAATTTCGAGCGCTACCGTCGGACACACAGTAACAAAGTGCTTCTTAGAGAAGAGTGCGTATGATCGCGCCGTGGTCGATTACAACCGCACTGAGCAGATGTATAGCCGCCTGCAAATGATGGTAGACTCCAAGTATGAACAAGGTGCGTACCGGCTCGCGGCACTCCAGGGAAACGTCGAGTTTGCGCGAGCAAATCTAACCGCAGCTCAACAGAGTCGGGTTGGCCAGGGCTTTAGATGCTTTTTCCGTCTTCGACTGAACTGCCTCGGTTCAGCGATTAGCGGTTCCTCTCAGCGGATCGCTTACGCTAGGGCCCAGGTCACGATTCAAGAGGCGCGGCTCGCGGCTTTTCAGCGCGCATATGATATGCAAATGACACGCCTTTCGCAGCGAGTGACGGAGCAAGGGTTAGTGCTTGAGAACAAGAAGGACGTTCTCACCGAAAGGGGAGAGGAGTATCAGGTTTGCCTGAGGTACTAGCCGCTTCTCTCGTGATTGCGGGGTGAAAACTAAATTCGTAGGTGCGGGCCCGAATAAGGCGCGCCTGGCAACCATCACGGCGGCTTTTGAATTTTCGGTGACTTCGGCGTGAGCTCAGTCGAACGCTCACCGTGCCGGTGCCCGGGTTACGCCTTTCGAAAAGTTCAAAATCCTTGGTGCTTTTCGCCGCCTTCGCCATTCTATTCCACCTTAACTGCTCTTTTTAGGTAATCGCTTTGTCCGAACGGGATTGTGATAGCGTGCTTTTCATCATGGGTTACTCTGCATCTCTTTATAATCTCCACGGGGGCGTGTTGTTGTGTCGCATCTCCCTCTGCTCACGTGTGCGCGGGCAACGCCGGTACCCTTGAGCCTGGTCTATTGAATCATCCCGTTATGGCTGTTTCGCGGAAGAGGTTAGGTTCGGTGTTTCTCACCATTAATCGCAATGAGGCTCGGGCGATCATGCTTGGAGCCATGGGGAGATGGAGGACTCCTTCACGCTTCGAAAGGTCCCGATACGACCGCTGGAATGAGAGGGCTATTTTAGAGGATAGGGAGCGTTTTCAAGGGATTACGGGGAGTGGTAGAACTAGAAGGATCAATAAAAAACTAAATGCTACACGTGCCGGCCAACGGGCCATAATGCCTAGAGAGGAGCAAAAGAGTGCCCTGGTTTGAGCTCCCTGGAGGTTTCCTAAGGTAGTATGTCGTCCGATTCAAACAAATCACTCCCTAGAGCAGGTTCTGTAAGGAATCTCGCCTTCCGTTCGGGATCGAGCGCCGACGGTATGGTTCCAAAGACGGATGGTAGCGAGCTTGGAGTCGCCAACCCGAATTTTCACTCAACATACAAACCTACCTCGGTAGGGTTTCAGGATATCGGTTCACCAGAGGAGCTTGAGATAAAACTTGGTGAAGTTGGTTATCACTGCGCGCCCTTCTATGCGGTGCAGCTCTCGCTCGTATTGAACACAACCATGACGAGTATCAAATGTATGCTACTTGAGGGGCCCTCCGGTTGTGGTAAGAGCTTCCTCGCCAAGTCGTTAGCCAAGATCACTGGCGCGGAGTTCATGTGTTTGTCGTGCTACAAGGGGATGAATCTTCAACACCTTGTGGAGTCACCATCTACCCTCGGAATGGTGAACGCGATGGCGGGCAAGGGAGAGCGATCCGCTGAAGATCTCATGAATCTCGGTATCATCTCCCGAGCCTTCCTGACATCTCAAACGAAACCGGTGATCCTTCTCATCGATGAGATCGATAAGGTGGATGTCGCGATTGATACGTTCTTTCTGGGGCCGATCCAGGATGCTCGTGTATGGCTTGAGTCACGTCCTCCCATCGATGCGAACCTGGACAACCTCTTCATTATGTTCACCAAGAACTTCGAGCGTCCGCTGAGCGAGGCGCTGTTGCGACGTGTGCATCCGTTGCGGATGAGGTTCATGGAGTCATCACTCGAGCGCAAGGTTCTCGGCCCATATTGCAGCCCCAAGCTTGTGGATAACCTGGTGCGCGTCGCTGACATCATGCGTGAATCGAATGGCTCCTACCCGTTCGAGAGACCGCCAGCTCCCGAGGAATTACTGAAGTCAGCGCACTATATTACGAACCTGTTGAGTTGGGATCTTATCGATTTCGCATTCGTTGGCAGAAACCTCTTTTATATGCTCGCGAAATCGGAGCATGATCGAACTATCTTTGAGCAGATGCTGAGGTACCATCCTGACTTTTCGGATCCATTGGTACCGGATAATCGAAATGCGACACTCGAACAGATACACGCTCGATTGGGGCGGTGGTTGCTAGAGGATGTCGTGAACGATCCCGACAAAGTTCGCCGTGGTAAAGCGTATAAGCCGGAGAAGGTTGGACTTAGGAATTTCGAGAATCCTGAGGAACTCGCGCGCCGCCTTCAGGCAGTCGGCTACCAATGCGCGCGCTTCACAGCTACTCAGATGGCATTACTTCTGACCACGCCGTCCGATCGGACTCGAGCCATCTTGCTTGAGGGACCTTCCGGATGTGGTAAGAGCTTTCTCGCTAAGTGTCTCGCTAAGATAACCGGCGCTGAGATGATGGTGTTAAGCTGTTATCACGGCATGAATACGCAGCACCTGATTGAGGTCCCTTCCTCCCTCGCTATCGCGTCGTCGATGGCTGGTCAGGAAGTTGGCGCGAGGGACAAGCTGATGAACCTCGGTATTCTATCTCGAGCCTTCCTGAAGTCACAAAGCCAACCGGTCATTCTTCTTGTAGACGAGATCGACAAGGTCGATGGGCATATCGACACCTTCTTCCTCGGCCCCATCCAGGACGCGCGTATTCATCTGGAGTCGCGACCACCTATCGACTGCAATATCGACAACCTTCTCGTGATCTTCACGAAGAACTTCAATCGTAGGTTGGATGACGCGTTCCTTCGACGTATTCACCCGATGAAGATGACATATCTCGACTCAACACTTGAGCGGCGTGTGCTCGCGAAGCATTGTGAGCCACAACTTGTCGCTAACCTCGTCTGGATCGCGGAGCGCATGCGAAATAGTCAAGGCACGTACCAGTTCGAGCGTCCACCGGCGCCCGAGGAGCTCCTGGCGGTTGGGCATTACGTTCAGCGGCTTCTGGATTGGGGAGTGCAGGACTTCGCCTGGGTGGGCAAGAACGTCTGGGCGATGATTTCCAAGTCGGAACACGACCGAGCCGTGTTAGATCATATGCTTAGGTACCATCCGGATTTCTTGGATCCGCTCCACATGGACGGAAAAAGCGCCTCAATCGATGTAATAAACGCCCGACTTGGCCGAATAGTACTACGAGATATCGTTGAGGATCCGGATCATGATAAGCGCGAGCGGGCTTGGATTGAGATGGAATACACCTAGGAGGGTTGCCTCACTCTCGTGCTTTCGCCGCACGGGAGTTACGCCGTTGGTAACGGTGAGAGGCGCCTGTGGGAGAGGGGATACGCATGGACGGTTCAAAGCCTGAGGGAAAGAAGATCATTCTCAAGCGACGCGCGCGGCAAGACGCTGGAGAGGACCTCAATTCTGAGATCCTTCACATCAACACTCCCGCCGATGACACGATCGAGGGGAGGGACGAGCAGCGATATTTTTATGAAGGCGAGATATTCGACCAATTCCATCGCCCCCTCAAGGTGCATGGAGGGGTAGAACGGCTTCAAGAGATATCAACGCGACCGTTGCCGCTCGCGGAGCCTCACTCACGAGAGTCTTCAAGACAACGAGATCATCAAGCGGGAGAGCGGCAGGCGATCGCTGAGGCCCTCGCGCATCAGATCTACAAGCTCGCGCAAAGGGATCGTGAGACAGAGTTAGATGTGTACCTCAGTGCGTTTAACGTGGCTCTCGCGGAACGCTCGTGTAAAGAGTCCCTTGATATCCTCAAACGGGCGAACGAATTTTTTACCGAACACTTCTACTCGGCGATCCGGGAACGAGGAGAGAGACCGGAGATCTACAATCAGGTCTTAAAGCGGGTTGGGCACGCTCACGCCGAGCGCTTGCAACGGATCGTATACGGTTTCGATGTAGAGACTACGTCAAAGAAACTTTGGGACATCTACCAAGGCGGACATTCCGATAAGGCCCATCGAATTCTCGACATACTTCTTGATTGCACGGAAGCGCAAGTGGTGGCGTTGCGTGAAGAGTTCTTAAAGTTGCCCTACAAAGACCTCGCGCGGCAGCTCTTTACGGTGCTTAATCACGCCTCGTCGAACTCGGCGGCCGGCGCACGTCGAACGATCGGTAAGTCGGAGCTTAATGAGCATAAAAAGACGACCGCCTTCCGGGCTCGTGATCAACTCAAGGCTCTTCGATACCTGCTCAGTGGACGAAGTGCCGAGGAGCTTGCATTAGTCAAACGTTTCTATGAGGACCTTGGTGATCAGCATTTACCTGACCATGAGTTAAGCCTTGAATCTCACGCGCGGCGTCTCTTTCCTCCTGCCGAGCTGGAGCGACTCGCGCCTTTGTTCCGGGGGTGGTCCCCCCACGGAGAAGCTGAGGAGATTCATAAGATACTATCCATACCAAATCATCGAGGTGTGCTTGAGGATCTCTACTGCGACCCGAGGGATATTGTTGAGAGGGAGTATACTCAGGGAATAGGGCCATTTCTACGTCGCTTCAAGAGAACGAGATTGCTACGACACAGCAACTCGGTCGTGGGGTTGTCTTTTGTCGCGTATCATCCCCTCCGAGACAGGATAGCGGCGCTCTCGTATTCGCGGTTCCTCGCGACGAATCAAGCGCTTCGGGAGTATTACGGATACGAGATCGATCCTACCATCTTTTTATCGTTAAGCTTGTTTGATGCCCGTCAACGCGCGGTCCTATTTCAGGAGCGGTTGGCAGTGTCATTCGATATGTACGAGGCGTTTCAACCTATCGAGTATCTTCAGCCTCGTGAGTGTCTGGCCGTTCAGCGAGCGTACGAATGTCTCTATGGTGTGTCGATGCGAGAGGCGCTTGAGCGACGGCTCGCCTCAATCGGTGCAGCCGTCTCTTCAACGGACTTCGCGACGGTATGTGGCCGTTACTTGGACGGACATGGCAGATGGCCTCTCAATATCGATCTCTTAGCGCAGTATCGCGCCGAAGAGAGCGGCTCAGGGGTGTGGGACTATGACTACATCCCTTCGGGTGAGGCCGAAGTTGTAGCCATTCGTCTGGGAGAGATCCTTGATGAGGAGCGTCCCCCCACCGACATGGATCGCGTCATACGAGAAACGCTCACCGGGCTGCCCATGGAGTCACTGCATGAAATAGAGCGGGGATTCTTTGATATGACTGAGCCGCGAACGCCTCTTCGTCAGGCGTTAGCTGAGGTCATGACTCCCGATGGATATTCATTACTGATGGTTACCTTCAGTGGTTTCGATGGGGGCTCTATTCTCCAACGTCTCTACGACGAGCCGCTTTCATCGTGTCAACTGAGGGAGCTGCCAACTCAGGACCTCATCTTCGTTCGAGAGAGCTTCAAACGGGCGTTCTATGTTGACCTTATCGATCACGTGATGAAAGCGGGCGAGGGATGTGGTGATAACGACCTCGCTCTTGAGGCGCTCAGCTCTCTATTGAAACCCGAAGTCATGGCGGTTCGTCGACTACTTGGAATGATGAAGCGCGAGACCACTCCTGAGCTTGATACTCTGCGTGTGGTATGCTCCGGGCCGGCGCTGAAGGTTATGGCTTTCGAGCGAGCGTATGATAATGAGTTCTTCTCACTACGGGTTCATTTCAAAAATGCCGCTGCTCGACTCTCCCTATCCGTAACGTCGTTCGTGGAGCTCATACTGCACTTAGAGGGGATCGATTCCGATATCCTCTCACGCGTACAGGAGTGTTTTGACGCCCTCGATATCATCGGTCTTCAAGAGATCCTGCGGGCGCATAGGTATACCCAAAAGCTGATTGAGGAGTGCTACGATCTCGTGTATCCCGAGCGGACGTTTCGACATGCGCTCAAAGAGTTGCAGGTCGATCCTGACCTTATTAACGAAACATTGCTTCATCTTGAGGGATACTGTTCCCTCTCTGTTGCTCTTGAGTTACGAGCGTTGGTTGAGTCGTTGTCCGGCGCCGATCTGGCCGCCCGCGTAATCGAGGTGCTGACTCCTCAGACCAACGACCATATTAATCAGCGGATACCGCAGGATATCAATTGGATGGATGAGATGATCTATCAGATAGGTCTTTCTTATCGTCGTCAATTCGGTGAATCTCTTGTTATCTCCTGTCGAAAGCGCGGAGTTTCGAATGAATCGCTTGAGGATATCTCCGGAAGACTCTACGGTCCGGAGGTTTCTTCCTCGGCTCGAGAGCTCTATACCCTCATTAAATCAGCTAAGGAGGGCGTTGAGCCACCTGAAGGCGCTGAAGCCCGAATTTGTAGCTACCTTGAGAGTCGTGGTCCAAAGTATCGCGAACGCCTCATGGCCGCGTATCAGTCACATTGGGCGCACCAATCCGGTTTCGGAGGACTACTCGATGATCTCACAAAACACTTTAACGATTCATCCTCGAAGCGAAGGTTACTCGCCATGTTCCTAAGCACGAGCTCGGACCGCAAAGCGACGCCTCCCCCAATTCCGGATCTTCATTAGTCCACCGTTGCACCATCGCGATTGCCCAAGCGGTGTGAGAACGGCTAAAAGAGGCGTATGGCTATCGATCTTCAGATGAAACATCTCGAACATGCTCGACGCGTTGGGGTCCGGAGTGCGGTACTCGGGATGGCGGTGAACGCGCTTCTCGCGAGTGTCAAAGGGACTGCCGGGGTTCTCGGCAACTCCTACGCCTTAATTGCTGACGCGATTGAGTCCGCAGCAGACGTTGTCACAAGTTTGGTGGTTCTTCTTGGGGTTCGGATGGCCGGAAAGCCGGCGGATAACAATCACCCCTATGGGCATGGAAAATTTGAACCATTAGCCGCCGCTGTTGTTTCGCTTACTCTGCTCGGAGCCGCCGTGCTGATTATGATTGAGAGTGTGCAAGAGATCGTAACGCCTCACCACGCTCCGGAGCCATTTACCCTAGCGGTATTGTTGGGAGTGATAGTGGTTAAAGAGGTCCTCGCGCGATACGTCGGGAATGCCGCTGAGGGGATCGGAAGTGTAGCTGTTAAAACCGATGCGTTCCATCATCGGGCGGACGCCATCACAAGTGGCGCGGCTTTCATCGGTATCTCCGTGGCGGTATTCGGGGGGCCTGGATTTGAGATGACGGATGATATCGCGGCTGTGATCGCGGCGGTGGTGATAGGGGTTAACGCGCTCATCCTCTTCAGGCCTGCATTGTCAGAGCTGATCGACACAGCGCCTGCCCCCGAGATATCCCAGTCGATCAAGGAGATAGCGATGCTGGTTCCCGGAGTGCTTGGCACGCATAAATGTGGTGTCCGTAAGGTTGGCTTCGTGTATTTTGTGGATCTTGATGTTCTCTGCGATCCAGATGAGACGATCCGTCATGGACATGAGGTAGCGCATAACGTTGGAGAGGCTATTCATAGTGCTCTTCCAGCGGTAGCGAAGGTGCTCGTACACGTCGAGCCCGCCGATGACTTCGGTCGTCGTTCACGGGATACGATTATCTAGGGGAGGATACTTATGGGACTATTGACCCATGTTTACGGAGGAACTTCATCTCTAGCGCCAGAGTCTCAGATGTCGGTATTCGACAAGCCGGAGCTCTATGGGGACCAGTTGAAGCCGTTTCGGGGGAACGTCATCTTAGTCGTAAACACCGCCTCTCGGTGCGGCTTCGCTCGACAATACGAGGCACTTGAGGCTCTCTATCAAAGATATGCTGGGAGGGGATTTGTGGTCGTAGGGTTTCCGAGCAATGATTTCTTGGGACAGGAGCCTGGCTCCGACGCGGAGATCGAATCGATCTGTCGCCTTAATCACGGTGTTACCTTCCCGTTGATGACAAAGGCTCCCGTTCAAGGAATCTCTAAGCAGCCTATCTTTGAGTTTTTGACCGAACATGGGCCAAAGGACCTGCAAGGGAGCGTCAAATGGAACTTCGAGAAATTTCTCCTAGACCGTGAGGGACACCTCATAGGGCGATGGCGGTCCTATGTATCGCCTGACGCCAGGAGCCTTGTGGCGGCGATTGAGGGGGTTTTATAGGGGGTCAATGCGGCGCGAATGGGAGACTGCGGCGGGGCTCCACGTCGGGATACCACCGACCCCTATCCACTCGATTTCACGACGACCCGATCGTTTTTTATCCGATAGATCCCACTCTTTACCACCTCGCATCAGTACCGCCCGCCGCTTTCGCGGCTGCTTCCTTCTTTTTCTTCTCCTCTTCCTTTTTCAGCCGAGTGTAGTCGAGGTAACTGAGGTTCGCTTGAATGTTGTCTGTGTTGCTGTACACGTAGGCCAGAAAGAACTCTGTTATAGTCGCTTTACGAACCTGTAACTCCTCGGCGAGCCTCAGCACGAGTGGCATACGGGTTTTATTCTCACTCTCGAAGGCCTCCCACCATTTTCGCGCGCTGCCGGTCGTGTTTTCCCAGTCGAGGGTTTTCTTGACCTCTTCAAGTTTTTGCGTGACCTGCGCGTCACTCCACCCAGTGGTGTTGGTGATTCCGTTTGGAAGCGCATTTGCACCACCTCCGCTTGCCGCTCCCCCTGCCGGCGGCGATCCAGGCTCAGGAAGTATCTCCTTGTATTCAATCGGTGATATTCGAAGCTCGAGTTGATTGTCCTCGTTAAACTCCGTCATGCGTTTGAGCATCTCGGGAATTTTGTAGAAGGGGATCAGATGTCCTTGGAACACCGGAGTTCCAGGCATGAAGAAGGTGCAGATGTTGTCCGCCGGCTTACCAATTTCGTCAGGGGTCAACACCGCGCGTTGTTGCACCTGCTCTTGAACGCTGTCGTTTCGGCTCGCGAATACCTCGATCAATTTGCGGTTTACACCCTCGGACTGGGTCTTAAAGCGAATGGTCATCTGACCACTCTCTTTTGAAGCCCACTCAGAATCGGTGAGATCGAGGTTAGGCATGAAGATCTTGGTGCTGAAACCCGCTAGCACGGAGTCCGCGTCGTCCCCGTAATTTGCCTTGATCTGCGCGGTTGACTGAATTGCTGCGACGATACTTACGTTTCGCGAGCGAAGAGTGTTCAGCTTTACATGGATGTCCGGAAGTCGTCCGAGCGCGCTCGCGAACTCGTCGATGACGATTCCAACGGGTCGTGGAAGCTTTACGCCTTTGTGTTGCTCAGCTCGCTTGGTGAGGAAACGTAATATCTCCACTACGATCACGTTCGCCATGGGGCGAAGCATCTCAAGCTCGGACTCCCGGAGCTCTACGATGAAGAGGGTAGGCTTAGAGATAAGATCCTCGATGTCGAGTTCATCCGCGCTGGTTGTGGCGCGAATCGCGGGAAGATCCCACGCGCTAAGACGCATACTCAACTCCGACATAATTGTGTCGGCGTTTTGCGAGCCAGAACGGGCGAGTTCAACGAACGAGCGGGTATTCCTGATGGCGTGAGGGTGTTGCTCAAGCCAGTCGCACAGGTTTTTCATCCCCGACTGAACAAGCTCGTGGATTCTTGGCATCGAGAGCACTTCTTTCGGATCATGAAGAAGTCCCACCATGATTCCGTTCAAAATCGCCAGCGCGTTGTTACGGAAGAACGGGCTATCGGATTTCGACTGTGGCTGGTCGGTCGCCATGATGATCGTATTCGCGATCAGTTTTGCATCCGTGTCATCCTCAATTTTTGAGAGGATGTTCCAACTGAGCGAGCGGGCCAGGTCTAGGGGATTAAAGAGGAGGATATTCTTATTCGGATTGTACTTCCGCGTCATCGCCGCGAAGGTCTTCCACATATCTGGTTTAGAGTCGATGATGATGCACGAGCGTTGCGCGTCGAGACAATCGTTGTAGACGATCGGATGGATGAACTTTGTTGTTTTACCGCTACCGGTTTTAGCGACAACGAGGACGTGTCGGTTTCGCTCTTCTACGGGAAGAACGAGCTTTGACTGTGCGAACGCCGTTCCTTCCGAGCCTCGAAGCTCGTTGACATAGAGATAGGTTTCTCCCGGTTTTCCACTTGCTTTAGTCCAGTTCGCGATCTGTTGCGTTGTCGCAAGGTCACCAGACCCTAACTCGTTTGTTTGGGATCGGTTGGGGCGACGGTGTTTATCCTTGAGCATGCTGCCGACCGACATATCACCGAGCACGATGCCGGTCGTTTTGTAGCCTGTCCAGCTATGGCGCGCTACCAGAGCGAGATAGGCGAAGAGGATGACAAAAAGACTCTCCTCCACGATCGATCGTGTGGTTGCAGGGGCTATTAGGAAGGAAGCCAAGGGCTCGATAAAAGGTATTGGTTGAAGCGCGTCCGCTCGGGGTGTCTGAAGGTGGATCTGGAGGTCTTGCATGAGTCGCATGACCCACTCGGGCCGACCGTAATGGGCGCTCTCCGCTGCAAGTAAGAAAACCCCAAGAAGGCCGGGAATCATCGTCTTTCCAAAGGTTGAGTTTCCCGTAATGAGGAGCTGCGCGACGATTCCCGTAACCCCCGCGACTCCGAGTGTGCCGAGACCGACGGCGGGACTGAGTGAGTAGAACCACTCAATAAATTGCAGCAGTAAGATCTCTATCGCGCGTAGCATTTACCTGAACGCCTTCCCTACAATTCCCTCAGATTACACCGTCGCAAAATCATCAGTTGAGGACCATGTGATGCCTAGGTCAGCAGTGACCTGATCCTATTTCAGTATAGTCGGCTGGTTAGCGATTATCCATGAATTGATTGTTGATCCCGTTAACTATTTGTTTGCGTTGATTTTTTTTGGTTTCGTCCGTGGTTAGACTCGCTCGATAATAGTTGCGATACCCATTCCCAGGCCAATGCACATGGTGACGAGAGCGTACCTCTTCTGTGTTCGCTCGAGCTCATCAAGGGCCATTCCTATCAAGACGGCGCCGGTAGCGCCGAGAGGATGTCCAAGCGAGATACCTCCACCGTTGATATTCACCTTGGTTTGGTCGATCTGAATCTCTCGCATGGTCAGGAGTGGAACAGGGGCAAACGCTTCGTTGATCTCCCATACATCAATGTGATGAGGCAGTAACCCGGCTTTTGTGAGAACCTGTTGCGTAGCCGCAATAGGTCCGGTAAGCATGACCCGTGGGGGGGAGCCGACCACACTTTGCGCGACTACTCGTGCCCGCGGTGTAAGAGAATGCCTCTTGAGGGCGCCTTCACTCGCAATCAACACAGCGGCAGCGCCATCGACGATGGCGGACGCGTTTCCGGCGGTGATAATTCCATCCTCTTTGAAAACGGTCTTTAATCCTTTAAGCCCCTCAATAGTGGTGTCCGATCGCGGATTATCATCGACCTCAAGTACTCGTTCCACACCCTGATCGTCTGTGTAGGGAACGGGAACCATGCTGCGCTTGAATCGACCCTCTATGAGCGCCTTCTTAGCGTTGATTTGAGAGCGATACGCGAATTCATCTGCCTCCGCGCGACTGATACCAAATTCCTGAGAGAGAATCTCAGCCGCCATTCCCTGTTGTACGAGGTCGGGGTGGTGATGTTTGAGAAGGGGGCTCTCCTCACCGCCAGCATCCGAGAACATCGGCACACGGGTCATGTGCTCGAGCCCTCCGGCAACAACAAGATCGTAGTGACCGGACTCCACACTTGCACTAGCGAAATTAACCGCCTGCTGCCCCGAGCCGCACAAACGATTGATTGTCGTCGCCGGTACAGAGATCGGCCACCCGGCTGCGAGAACGGCCGCGCGTCCCACACACCAACCCTGCTCCTGTGTTTGTGTGACGCAACCTACAAGGACGTCTTGAACTAACTCAGGCGCTACGCCGCTCCGATTAACGACGGAATTCAGTGGATATGTAAGAAGATCCACAGCGTGAACCTTTGAGAATTTTCCCTTTCTGCGGGCTCGTGGTGTTCGTACAGCGTCAACGATATATGCGGATGCCATAAGTTATATCTCCCCAATCAACACGTTACACCACTCTACCATGTCGTGGTAAGGAGCACGCAACATTTCACCCTAGTAACGAGTCATGTAGACATCAACACGGCGGTTGAGTTGCCGGCCGGCCGCTGTAGAGTTGGTAGCTATCGGCTTTGTCGCCCCATACCCCTTCATCTGAACCTGCACCATGGGTATTCCCATCGAGGCAAGGTAGGTTCCAACGCTCTTGGCTCGAGCGTCCGCCAGGGTCTCGTTGTATTTGGTGTTGCCGGTATCGTCGGTATGGCCTGCCACATGTACCTCACGGAACGCTCCGCTTGCTTTGATCGATTCAGCGAGGGCCTCCAGGTTGGAGATCGTTCCGGGGCGAATATTAGTTTGATCCTCGTCGAAGAATACCTGATAGACGCCACCGACAGGATTAGGGCGCCGCATGTTGTCAAAATTTCTTTGAAGTTGCTCAAGGTAGCGTTGATTCGCCACGGCCTGCACATTGAGAGAGGCTAGTTGGCGTTGTAGTTGAAGTTGATGCCCCTCCTCAAGGTCGTATCCCATGCCATGGAGAAGTCCGGCGATAGCTCCAAATCCTGCGCCGACAGGAATGCCTTCACCGGAGGTTGCTACCTGATTCCCGATAACGGCGCCCGCTCCAGCACCCCATCCAGCACCAAGAACGAGACCCGCGGCTGATTTATCCGGTCCCGATACGGGAGCGCATCCCGTTGCGAGGTGGGTGGTTGAAGTAATGAGGACCGCGGATAAAATTCTTGAGAATACAGAAGCGTAGGATTTCATCGTCAGCGACCTTTTAAATACCAGGGAGTGTGACGCTCATTTACAACGAATGTCAAAATGAACATCTACAACTGCATTGGTGACATAACGAGAGGTGTGCAACAGCGACTACTATGCCACCCCCTCACCTGATCTATCGGTAGGAGATAGTACTAACCAAAGAGAAAAAAGTTGTATGCGACCGCGGTGGGTTGCCGTGAGCTGTCTCGCGGTATTACTTGACCGGGGGCGCATACCTTTTGATGGGCTAAGGTATCGTCATGTTACTAGGTTTAGAGATGCTCTCCTCTTCCCCATAAAGTTCGGCCCTTGATGTGGCGAGAACTGGGGTAGCGATGCGCGAAGAAAGCGCGCCGCTATATCGGCGTTTGAAAACGCTCGTGGCGTTCAAATAACCATGGTGCTTACTATCATCCTCAGAGCTCTCTCTGTGCCCCTCATCTGCATGGGGGTGCTGGGTTGTCTCGGAGAGAACGTGCCCGATGGTCAGATACTTGTTAAGAATGACTCCCAGGATCGCGAGTTTAATGTCATCGCGGTCTATGGGAATGGGGCGTACGCGGTTCTTAAACCAGGAGAGCGAATGCTCTTACCTCCAAACACCCGTTATTTCTCCGCGAGTCGGCGCTACGCGACCTACACCCGAAGATATTCCGTAGCGTGCCCAAAGATAGCAGGGGCAGGGGTCGTTATTAAAATGATCGATATGCACACCAATCGGATGCCCGCGGGATGCAAGACTGTGGGCGCGTCGAAGGAGTGACGCGGAAAATCCTTTCAATACCAGTTTGCGGCTTCAACGAAAAAAGGGTGTGGGCATGGGTTGACGTAGCGAAGCGAAGGTGGGTCGCGGTCCCAGGACTCTGTGCTACGCCGGGGATAATCTCTCACAAACGAATCTTTACTGTCGCGACCTTCGTACACGGCGGATGACGGTGAGTACGCCGACCGCAGCCGCTATCAGCCAGAGAAACGGAATCGGAAAACGAGAGAAGATCGTATGTGAGTCACGGAGTGAAACCTGCATAGGCAATATCCCTTCGGTGTAGGGAAGAAGCGATGCAATGGTTCTCCCGAGAGGATCGACAACGGCGGTGACTCCGGTATTCGTTGAGCGTAAAAGATACCGATCGTTCTCTATCGCACGAAACGCTGCGATGATGTGGTGTTGATACGGAGCTACGGTGTCGCCAAACCAAGCGTCATTCGTTTGGTTAATGAGAAGAGCGGCGCCTTTGTTGACAGCGTCGCGCGCGATTGAGGGAACGATATCCTCGTAGCAGATCAGGGGGGAAAGTCTTACCTCTGAGCCATTTGAGAGGGGGAAGGAGAGAACGGCAGGCGCTGTTCCCGCGGTAAACTGACCAGCAGTTGCGTTAATATCCCTGAGGAACGGTAAAACTGATGAGAGCGGAGTGTATTCACCAAAGGGCATTAGGATCATCTTGTGGTAGGGGTCCGCGACTGAACCATCGGGTCGGATGAGCACCGAGCTGTTGTGGTATTGAGTGCGCGATGAATAAGTGAGTGCTCCTACGAGGAAAGCCGCTCCGTTATTAAGGAATGGTAGAACCTTCGAGGAGGTTGCGTCTCGTGTTGAAGCCGGAATGAAATCGGTGATGGTGGACTCAGGCCAGATGACGAGTGAATCGAGACCACGGTGACCGAGCGCTTTGGCGCTTAAGGTTAGGTATTGCTCACGATTCACCGTAAAAAATGTTACGTCGTGCTTGCGATGCAGGGAGACGTTGCCCTGAACCAGATAGGTTTCAAGTGACATCCCTCGCGACGATGTCGCTTCATTGAAGGATACCTCGGTCGCCTTCCCGAACATCAAACCGCTTCCAAGCACCAGGACAGCTAGCGTTTTGGCGAGGAGGCTCGTGGTTTTTCGCGCCACATATACCTCGGCGGCCCACATCATGAGGAATGTAATGCCTGTTACACCCGTGACTCGCGCGACCTGCGCGAAGGGAGTGAACGCAAGTTGGGTATGCCCGAAATCCCAAGGGAAGATCGTAATCCAGAAGTGATGTGCGATGAGCCACGCAACGGCTGCGCGAATACCCATCCTGCCCATCCACTGAGGGAGGTGTTGAAACGAAAAGGCCCAGATAAGGAACTGCACAGCGCTTCCCGCCACGAAGAGGGCGAAGATGGCGATCGCCGCTACGGAAGGGAATCCCCCGAAGTCTTTGATAGTTGGGTAGAGCCAGTAGAACCCTCCAATGTAATTGATACAACCGGCGACGAAGAATCGCTTAAACCGAGCGGTTGGGAGGAGGAGCGCGGAGATGAAAAGAGCGAGCGCGCTCCAGCCGAGCGCCGCGCATAGCGGAGACCCCGGAGTGCTCCACGCGGCGACATGAACTATCGCCGCAAGGAGCGTTACGATCCAAGCTATCACTTGAACGGATTCTCGCAGATAGACGAACCAGCAAGGAAGGTCTCGATCCAAAGCAGGCGATTGTACTTCGCGGTACGCTCGCTTCGGCATACGGAGCCGGTCTTAATCTGACCACAACCCATTGCGACCGCGAGGTCTGCGATCGACGTGTCCTCGGTCTCACCGGAGCGGTGTGACATAACTGAACGGTAACCGTTCTTGTGAGCGAGGTTAATCGCCTCAAGGGTCTCGGTCACGGTTCCGATCTGATTGAGCTTGATGAGGATCGCGTTGGCGATGCCACGGTCGATACCGTTGGCAAGGCGCTTCACGTTGGTTACGAAGAGATCATCTCCAACGAGCTGAACGTGCGCGCCGATCTGCTCGGTCGCGAGACGCCATCCGTCCCAATCGTTCTCGTCGAGGCCATCCTCGATACTTACGAGTGGGTATCTCTTCGCCCAGCTAGCGTACATCTCAACCATATCGGCCGCAGTGTACTCATCCTTGGTGCTCTTCTTGAAAATGTACCTGCCCCTCTCGTCGTTGTAGAGCTCGCTTGCCGCTACATCAAGAGCGATCGATACGTGGTTACCCGGCTCATAGCCGGCATCCGTGATCGATTCAATGAGAGCGTCGAGAGCGGCGGTTGGGCTGGCGATATCGGGCGCGAAACCACCCTCATCGCCGATGCCTGTTGAGAGCCCCTTCTTCTTAAGATTCTTCTTAAGTGCGTGGAAAACCTCCGACGCGCATCGAATGTTCTCAAAGAAAGTTGTTGAAACGTGAGGAACGATCATGAACTCTTGAAAGTCGAGGGTATTGGCCGCGTGCGCACCACCGTTGATGACGTTAACGAGCGGTACGGGAAGCTCACGAGCGTTCGCTCCACCGATGTAGCGGAAGAGTGGGATCTTCAAAGAGTTAGCTGCCGCATGAGCCGCTGCCAGACTGACACCAAGGATAGCGTTCGCTCCAAGGCGGCTCTTGGTCTCAGTTCCATCGAGGTCGATGAGCTTTCTGTCGAGCGCCGCTTGGTCAAGGGCATCGTGTCCGGCCACTACTGGCGCGATCTTTTCCTTGATGTTCTCCACTGCCTTTAGGGTTCCTTTTCCGAGATACCGTTGCGGGTCACCGTCGCGAAGCTCTAACGCCTCATACTCACCGGTGGAGGCTCCTGATGGAACCATCGCTGAGCCAGTAGCTCCATTTTGAAGGGTTACTGTTGCCGCTACGGTGGGAAAGCCGCGAGAATCGAGGCACTCGTATGCTGTTACTGATGCGATAGCACTGGACTTCATAGTCGGTAGTCTCCTGAGATGATTGAGGGTTAAGGGGGCAATCCCGGTACCCGGCCGGAGGTGAGTCTATCGCCCTTGGCGCGGGGAAGTAAAGTAAGGGCGCGGGAAGGGGTGATTCGGGTGATTCCGTCCGATAGAGCCAGTGTGCCCAGCGGCCGGGTATGCACACATGTTTTTATGAGGGTTCCGGCCCGTCAGGCTACGGGCCCTATCCGGACCTATGTGCCAAGCTATCGCTCCTGGCAGTCCCCAATACTTCTGGTACCAAATCACCTTTCGATTTAAACTGCCCCCATGAGAATCACCGCCCCCATCGTCGTCTTGGCATTAGCGCTTTGCGCCGCCGTTTTCTCGTTCCTTTCAGACGATGGGTTCTCTCGATTAAACTCCCTCGCCAAGAGCCTTGAGCTACAACAACGAGCAAACGCCCGTCTTGAGGAGAACGTTCAAGCTTTAAAGCGGCAGGTAAACGGCCTTCAGAGTGACCCTCGAATGGTTGAGAAGGCCGCTCGTAGTGAGCTCGGCATGGCTCGCTCAGATGAACTCGTCGTTGTGTTCGAAAAGAAGGAGCAGGCTCGTGGAGAGGATAAATAAGTTCCTCGGAGGCGCGCTTCCCCGAGCATCTTCCGACAAATCGTACGATCAACCGAAGGTCACAGAGGGTCGGGTCTCGTATTCCCCGCAGGCGCGTTCGAGTAGCTATACTGCATCGTATCCTGCCCCATACCGTCGGCGACGAAGTGGGGTCCCTACAGACCTAACTTTAATCAAGGGCATCCTCGCCAAAGCGCTTGCCGGCAAGGGAATCGATAAAAAGATTGAGCGATATGAGTTCGTCCTGCATTGGGACAAGATCGTGGGGGAGAAGTTGGCCGAGGTTTCAAAGCCAGATTATATCTCTCGAAAGACATTAATCGTTCGGGTGCTACACCCAGTGTGGGCGCAAGAGTTTACCTTCATGAAGACGAACCTTCTTCGAAAGCTCGCGCCTTACCTTAAGCGTGGAGATGTCGTTGATGACATGATCTTCCGCGTTGGTTCCCTTGAGGAATAAGGCGCCAAAGCCGAACCTCACCTGTCATGATACTACATCCCCGGCATGAAGTCGTCTGAAACCACCTCTAACACCACAAGGTGAGGGCTCATCAAGCTGCAAAAAAAGAGCAACTCGGAGAGATTGAGGCCGAGTTGGTTCGGCACGCTACCCTTCGCACTCGCTCGTTGTTGATGGAAGCGCTGCGATCGACCTCCTGAGTGCGGCGAGATAGTCCTCGGTTTGAGGTCGGAGATCCTCTCCACCTGACGGCTGAGGGGTACACACCTTCATAGCGTTCAGTTTTGATCGTTTGGCATGACCGAAGAGCTGCGTGGCGAGGGTGTTGAGCTTCGTCTTCGCGGAGGTCTTGGAAGTTGTTGGACAAACGTCCGGAGGACAGACGAGCTCTCTATCGTCGAATGAGCGCTCAAGCTCGCGCTCAAACTCCCGACGAACGGCGCTTGCTTTACGAACGATGCCACGTATCTGGGCGCCGCCGCACGCAATCGCGCGACGACCAAACTTCGGCACCCGCTCCGAGAGAGCCTTTACGCGGGCCCTGACCGCCCTCTTAAGGCTCGTTCTGCTTGTAGTAGAGCATAATGGAGGCTCATCCTCACCGATATAGTCCTTGTTTATCTGATCGGTAGAGATCTTATCATCATAGGCGTCATCTACCCCATTCTGGTTGCTGTCCTCGCCTGATGGTGGGATATCAGATGCTCCATCGCCGTTGAGATCGAAAGCTTCGTCCCCATCCGGTTTGCCATCGTTATCGGAGTCGGTATCGAATACGTCCGGCGTGCTATCACCATCCTCATCTGAAAGGGTTGAGATGCGCCCATCGTCTCCATCATCCACGCCATCTCCGTTGTCATCCTTTTGTGAAGGGAATGACCCTGGTGCGTCGGGATCTCCTTCGATCCGGTCTGGAACGTTATCGCCATCGGAGTCGCCATCCTCATAGTTCGGTATACCGTCGCCATCTGGATCAGCAGTGCCTTCGACTGAGTCGGGAATCGAGTCGCCATCGCTGTCTTCATCAATGTAGTTTGGGCGTTGATCATCGTCGTTATCGTCCGTACCCTCTACCACGTCAGGGATGGTATCTCCGTCGCTATCGCCGCCCGATGTCGAAATCGGGGTGGGAGTGGGATTGATGTAATTTGTTTCGCACGCGGCCAGAAGCACGTGGTACGATGGTGTCGCGTATTCTTGTAACGACTGGTACTCGAAGGTGAGGGTGTTTAGGGACGTTCGTGGTTGAAACCATGCAGAGCCCGCTTCTGTGTCATCTAAGTTACCCTCAACGGTCTCTCTCCATGTTGTCGACTTGCTGGACGATCCAATCACAGCAGAGTTGGATCTATCCCATGAGGGAATGTTCACGCCGTCTGTGCTGGGATTGGCATCGAAGGTAGAGACAAACCAGTTCGCAATCTCCGCCGCAGATACCGGGTTTCCATTTCGGTCCGTGCCGCTCACCCGTACTTGGTCAACGTCGAGATCTATAACGGAAAAGGCCCATCCAGAAGCCGGCGTGCTTGCGTCGAATCGCAGGGTAAGTACAGCGTTATGAGGTATCGATTTCTTCGCGGGGGTGTTGTTGGCTTCGATCCGGACATTTAAATTATTGGCGTCCGTTGCTTGTCCGAAGACCCCTGCATTGAGGTTCCCCCGTGAAATGGTTCATCGGTACCGATACTCACGGTACGTGGCTCCCCGGTCACCTCCCAGTTGAAGTCAGGAAGGACAGAAGCTCTTCCAGCGGAGGTAGCAAAGCTACCCGTTCCGGTAGCTGAGGTATTTTTGTTCCAGGTGACGTAAACGCCCTTGAATCCGAATCGGCACGGACGAGGATTGGCGGTGGAGCTCTCAACGTTCATGATTGTACACGCCGCGAGAGTTGAGATGGTCGCTATCCAATTCCGTTTCATGGTGGTTCCCTAACCCGATATCGTCCGGGAAAGGCTACCCGCACAGAGGGTGGAAGTCCAGAAGTTAAGGTGCCGAATGAACTTCAGAGTATTTCGCCCTAATAGCTTGGGATATCAGAGGCGACATTAACCGACTATAAACGGGACCCTTTGGAAAGGGGTGAGGTTTTACGAGTGGGACAGCTCGGTAATCCAGGATTCGATCTTTGCTCGAATGGCGTCTCTCACCTGGACCGCGGCGCGGAGCTTATCCTCAGCGTCACCAAATACGGCGGAGGGGTCGGGAAAGCTCCAGTGAAGTCTCGCTCCCTCTCCAGGAAAAACCGGGCACCGCTCAGCCGCCTCCTTATCACATACCGCTATCACGTAGTCGAAGCGTTTCCCCGCGTCGAGGAGCTCATCCACACCTTTTGGTGTGTGATGAGAGATATCGATGCCGGCTTCGGCCATAGCTTCTACGACGAACGGGTTCAGTTTTCCTGGCTCAAGACCGGCGCTCTCTACATCAAACCGCCCTTCGCCCAGGTGTCGGAGCCATGCCTCCGCCATCTGGCTTCTGGCGCTGTTGTGGATGCACACGAAAAGAACGCGTTTTGGTGTCATGGCGATCGCTATTTTTTTCTTCCTAGACCTACCAGGGATGGTTCCGAAGGGGGCGGGCAGCAGAGCTCGGGGGCGAGACACGCCGTATTTCTTCCGCGAAGGGCGAGGACCAGATCGTTGCCTTGAATCGTTGCTCCATCAACAGGAAATTGTGTCACGAACCCCATGTCGTGTTCGACATCCACCTCAAGGTCTTCGTCGCCAAGAAAGGAGCGAGCTTTCTCAAGGATCTTGGCGAGCTTTCCTGCGGTCAAACGATGGTCGTAGTCGTCCGCTACCCAGGTTTGCAGACGGCACACCGATTCCTCGCGGAAGGTTCCTCCGCAATCAATAAAGCGTTTGCTGATCCGAGCGACCTCGGTGACATGAGCGTGAGGTGGGGCGAGCTCTCCGGAGGGGAGTTGAAATCGGATTGTAGAGTCCGGTGAAGATGTAAGGGCTTTAGCTAATTCGGATATTCGCATTAAGCTAGAGTAGTATCTCCGCCGGAATTTTCAAGTGTTTCGTCGGCAAAAAAGGCCCCAGCTGGGGCCTTCGTCTGTCCTATTGTGACCCCGTTAACCAGCTTGCGGGCCAGTACATCAGGTAGGCACTTAAAGCGCTTATTGGAATCGTGAGGACCCACGCCCAGAGGATTCGAGTGGTGATTCCCCATCGAACAGCGGAGACGCTTTGACTAGCGCCTACTCCTAAGATGGATCCACTAATGCAGTGAGTTGTCGAAACCGGAAGTCCGTAGTGAGAGGCGGTAAAGATAACTGAAGCCGCCGCGGTCTCAGCCGCGAATCCGTGAATGGGTTTAAGATCAATGATCTTCGTGCCGAGGGTCTTAATGATTCGAACTCCACCAGCCGCAGTACCGAGGCCCATAGCCGCCGCGCTGGCTAAAACTACCCAGGTAGGCACGGACAGTTTGCCGGTCTCAGGCATGCCCATGTAGCCAGCAGCAACGAGGGACATCGTGATGACCCCCATGGTCTTCTGCGCGTCGTTACTGCCGTGAGAGAGAGCCATAAAGCCAGCGGAGAGCATCTGAAGCCTCCGGAAGAGGGGAGCTACCCCGACAGGAGCCGCTCGGCGGAATATCCAGTACAGAAGTATCATGAAGCTAAACGCTACTAGCATACCGAGGAGGGGGCTGATAACGAGGCTGAGCACGATCTTGGTGAGGCCTTGACCTTGAATCGAGGTGAGGCCGCTATGTGCGAGGCCCGCCCCGATTAGTCCGCCAACCATCGCGTGTGAACTCGATGATGGGATGCCGTAGTACCAGGTAAAGAGGTTCCAAAAGATCGCGCCGACAAGAGCCGCGAAAACCACCACCAACGTGATCGTATCCGCGGTGATGATCCCCTTGCCTATCGTGCTTGCGACTGCGGTTCCCAAAAACGCGCCAGCGAAGTTGAGGAATGCTGCAAGGTAAATAGCGGTGCGAAGAGGGAGAACCCCTGTACTCACCACCGTCGCGATCGCGTTAGCCGTATCGTGGAATCCGTTGATGAAGTCGAAGATCAGGGCGACTATCACTACCGCGATGACGAGGCCAAGGAGCATTGAAGCTGACATAGTACCTATGAGTTCTTGATAACCACCGTAGAGAGCACGTTTCCAACATCGTCACAGAGGTCGAGACTTCCCTCGAGCCCCTCAAGAAACTCCTTGTGCTTGAGAAGCCGGATCGCGTCTGACTCGCTCTTGAACATGGAGGCGATCTGGGTGCGGAAGATGACATCTCCCTGGTCCTCAAAACTCTTGATGTTTTTGCAGCGCTTTCTAATGTCGAGGTGGCTGGTCTTGCTCTGCAGGTGGCTCACCGCCTCATAGATCTCTTGGCAACATTGATCAACGAGGACCGCAAGCTCACGGCTGCCCGCTGGAAGGTCCTCCATCGCGTGAACGATGATCTGAAATGCTGTGGAGTAAATCGCGTCTGTGATGCTCTCTAGCTCTGTTCCCAGCTTGTAGATGTCAGATCGATCGAGTGGTGTTACGAACGTACGGTTGAGCTCCTGATAAACTTCTACGATAACGCGGTCAGCAGCGCTCTCAACCTCTTTGAGCTGCTTGATTGTGACCTCTCGTCGGGAGCGATCGTTCTCTTCAATGCACTTCACGAGTAAAGCGCTCGCGTCTTTAGCGCATTGAGCGCCTTTTTGAAGGAGGACGTAAAAGTGATCTTCCCGAGGAAGGAGCCATTTAATCGCGCGATCAAGCCACATATATTCTAACTCATGAAAGTTACAAACTGGACGCCGCTATACCTAACTGAAAACGAGGGGAGTTGGTAGCGCCAGCGGCGCCAAAGTTTTTGATTTGGTAGGATTATGTGAGATCCCTGAGAGGAGGGGCGTTCAAGGAACGTATCTGACCGTCAGACATCCTCAATGATGGCAAGTAACTCACTGATTTCTTTTGATCTTCTGTGCGAGCTATGATTTTTAAATATTCTCCACTTGGCGTCGCAGAGCGCCCGCAGCGACCTCAGAATAGAACAGAGCATTGTTGTCTCGTCCCCAGCTACCTCCTGAGGAACTACCTCCTCAAGACGACTTTTACATAGGGTTATCAAGTTCGAGATATCGCGAGGTAGGTCAAGCATCTCAAGTTGGCAACACGCAGCGCCGATTCCAAGGCTGAGCTGTGTGCCATTTCCAAAGAAGTCACCTACGGCCAAATTAAATCTGGAGAGGTGTCCAAGAATATTGAAAACGAACCTTCGTTCTGCGTGTTTCCGCACCTTCATCATCTGGGCGACGGTCTGCTCGCCCTTTCCCACGAGGTGCCCCTCGGTGATTCCGAAAACATCGAGGAGGATGTTATCAACCTTTCGCTTGCATTGGAGTTTGTAGCCGAGCGCTGTTTCCAGTTGCTTTTTCGGAAATTTCGCGAACCCTCCTATCTGTTCCGGTTTAATCTCATTCGCGATGATGGCAAAGCGCTCCAGGGCTCGCTGGTTGTGCGGAGTCAGTTCGAGGCAGCGGTCGAATATCCGTGCGGTTCGATCGATATCGTAGTGATGGAGTCCGAAGTGGTACCACCCGATAGTCTCAAGCGCGAGAGCCACGAGCCCGTGCTGGGCTGGTTCAATAACGCTTGGCCACTCCTCGGTGCGTATCTGTCTAATCTCATCGAAGTCGGGAAACCCAACCAACGTGAGGATGCGCCACGCTACTCCCACAACCTCAGAGACAACCTTTCGGTCCCTGGAATTGTGCTCTGCTCGTTCGAAACGCTCTCGAAGCTCTCTGAGAGCCGCCTCAGCTTGTTGCTCCGCGAGCACAGGGGCATTGATCCGGTTGGCGTAGTGACGGTTAGGGTTCACATAGTCTCGGCGACCAAATCGGTGGTGTGGTGTATCTGAATTCACCGGTACAGGGTACCTCAAATCTGACCCTATTTTCCAGAGAGACAAGAACCGGCGCTCCACGTGTGGCGAAGGTGCTATGATACAGATTGGGGGCCGCAGAGCCGGTCGATTTCGTTGTTGTTACAGGTATTTGAAGTCAAATTTGGGCGTCAACGTAAGTAGAGTGTTGTAGATCAAGGTTATCACTCTCTCCACATCTCGGATCTCAGCCATCTCGACGGTCGTATGCATATACCGAAGTGGTAGGGAGATCAGGGCCGACGGAATGCCTCCGTTGGAGTACGCGAATGCGTCGGTGTCAGTTCCCGTAGCGCGGGATACGGAATCCCGTTGAAACCCGATCTTATGCTTGGTCGCGGTGTCTATGATGAGACCGAGAAGTTTGTTGTGAACCGCTGGTCCATAGGTCAGAACCGGGCCCGCGCCACACCGTGTGTCTCCCTCCACGATCTTGTTGATCATTGGTGTCGACGTATCGTGACAGACGTCGGTTACGATCGCCGCGTGCGGTTGGATCGTGTGTGCAATCATCTCAGCGCCACGCAGCCCAACCTCCTCTTGAACGCTATTAACGATGTAGAGTCCGTAGGAGAGCTTCTTCTTGTTTTCTTTGAGGAGGCGAGCCACCTCTGCTATCATGAAACCGCCGATGCGATTATCGAGCGCTCGGCCAACGTAGTAGCGATCATTGAGGACCATGAAGTCGTCCTCATAGGTAATTACGCATCCTACATGAATACCCAACTTTTCAACCTCTTTCTTGGACTTCGCCCCTACATCGAGAAAGATATTTTTCAGGCTTGGGGACTCTTCTTTTCCATCGGACCGAGTGTGGATCGCGGGCCATCCGAAGACGGCCTTCACCATGCCCTTCGCGGTATGGATATTAACCCGTTTCGAAGGCGCTATCTGGTGGTCGCTCCCACCATTTCGGCGCACATGAATCAGTCCGTTGTCCGTTATGTATGCCACGAACCACGATATCTCATCGGCATGCGCCTCAATAACGACCTTAAACTTCGCTTCGGGATTAATGACGCCGTAAGCGGTTCCGTAATTATCGACCCGAGTCTCGTCAACGAACGGCGTGAGGTATGAGAGCCACAACTTCTGTCCGCTCGCCTCAAAGCCTGTTGGAGATGGATTGTTAATGTATTGCTCAAGAAAGGAGAGGGACTTCTGAGTAATAAGACTCGGTTTAGCTTTTGCTGGTTTCTTAGTTTTGGTGGTCGCTGCCATGGACGTCCGTGTAGTTAGGAGACGATGCGTCTCATAGACGTAAGAATCGCAGTTTACTAAGGTCCCTGTCCAGCGATCATCTCGGGATGAGCGGAGGTGAGGTTTATGTATGCGGCACTACCGACCTCATGGTACACATCCTCTCGACTGGAGTAATGGCACCGGCGAGGAGCTATGGACGTTCGAATCACTTTTTTAGGGGCCGCTGGCACGGTTACGGGGTCTACCTATCTCGTGACATACGGGAATAGTAGGCTCCTGGTTGATTGCGGAATATTTCAGGGAGAGCGGGTTTGGCGGGAGCGGAATTGGCTTCCACCGCACTTCGATCCGGCTTCGATCCAAGCTGTTCTCTTAACTCACGCGCACGTGGATCACGTGGGGATGCTTCCTCGGTATTACAAGCTGGGTCTACGAGCTCCGGTCTTGTGCTCGCCTGGAACGGCTGACCTCGCAAAGCTCCTCTTGCTCGATAGTGGCCGGCTTCAGGAAGAGGAGGCCGCCTTTCGCGCCAAGCACAAGAAGTCTCGTCACGATCCACCCCTTCCGCTGTACACCGAGGAGGACGCTAAATCGGCTCTTGAACTACTGAGGCCGGGACCAATCAACACTCAGATTCCGGTTCTAGATGGGGTGACAGCGGAGTGGTCCCTTATGGGTCATATCCTTGGTGCCTGCGCGATTACCCTGCGCATAGGCGGCAAAACTATCGTATTTTCGGGTGATATCGGCAGGTATGGAGAGCCTATCCTTGTGGACCCGCAGCCGGTGACGATGGGTGATCTCCTTTTGATTGAGTCCACCTATGGGGATCGTCTTCACGATGGCGGCAATCTTCAGGATGAGATGGCCGCCGTTATCAATCGGACGTATAAGCGCCGAGGGATCGTCATCATACCGAGCTTCGCCGTTGGTCGTACGCAAACCCTCCTGTATTATCTCCGAGAGCTGAAGGCCGCTGAGCGGATACCTGATATACCCGTAATTATCGACAGTCCGATGGCGTCGGACGCGACCGCCATTTATCGCCACCACTCAAGTGAGTACGATGAGCGATCGAAGGAATTGCTCCGCAAGGGAGCTCAACCGTTTGCCGTCTCAAAGATGTTTTTTATTCGAGAAAGGGAGGAGTCGATCAAACTCAACTCAATTGAGGAGCCGATGATCCTGATCTCCGCGAGCGGGATGCTAAGTGGAGGACGCATCCTCCATCATCTGAAGCATCGCATATCCGATAAGCGAAACACCGTAATGTTTGTTGGGTTTCAGCCGCCGGGCTCTCGGGGTGAATGGCTCAAACGGGGCAGCAAAACTGTGCGACTCATCGGAGATGAAGTGCCGGTAAACGCCGAGATCTGTGAGGTGAGTGGATTAAGCGCCCACGCGGATTGTGATGAGCTCCTCCGGTGGTGCCGTTCGTGCACAGGAACTCCTGGTCGAGTCGCGGTTGTGCACGCGGAACCTGAATCCGCGCGCAACTTTAGTGATCTACTCGGTAAGGAGTTAGGGTGGAATAGTTTCGTCCCCGGATATCTCGATACCATTGCCGTATAGCGGTGTTTTCGAAATCGTGGGAAATCAGAGGAGTGATAGTCACGCCTCTTCGGATAATCCCTGTCGTTCTTCTGTTCGCCCTTGTGGCGTACCTCTCACTTTTTAAGGGAACCTTCGAGCATATAGCCGATGATCCAGGTTTAGGCTGGCACCTCGCCAACGGGTCCGTAATAACTGAGACCCACGCGATACCGAGGGTAGACCCTTTTTTGGCCCCCGCTCTTGTTCCGAACTCCTTCGCGGCTGTTGGAGAACCTCGTCCATGGATTAACGAACAGTGGCTCGGGGACGTCCTTCTTTTCGAGTTATGTTCGCGCGGAGGATGGCCACTTGTGTACGGTGCTATCGCCGGGCTCTATCTGTTCGCCTATTTCGGCATCGTCGCTGATTCTCTTCGACGCTCGGGAGAGGGGATGCTTCTCGTCCTGTTAGGGATAGTCTTGGCGTTTAAACTTGGCCAGGTTCATCTGATAGCGCGGCCAGTGCTCTTTTCGATCGTGTTCTTCTCTCTATGTGTCGCTCGATGCCACGCGATGATGACCCGTCATGAATGGTCATGGAGCTGGGTGCGCCATGAGGCTCTTGTGCTAGGTGGACTGATCGCGGTGTGGGCTAATACGCATCCGGCGTTCATCTACGGCATCGTGGTGCTCGGACTTGCGATGGTGAGTCTCGTTAACGCGGGTGCCCAAGGACGGGAGCGAGCCGTGAAGGTTGCTTTTATTGTTATGATATGTGCTCTGGCGACGTCGCTGAATCCGTTTGGCTTTGGGTTATATGAGAGCCTCATCACCCTCGGCGGAGATTCAGCGCTGCGATCAATTACAAATGAGTGGTCTCCTGTGAGCCTCGGCAGTGCAGAGGGAAAGCTTCTGCTCGTCCTCTTCTTAACTCCAACGGTGTGCGCCCTTGTGAGTTCCCACCTGCGGCGTGGCATTGGGCTCTTTGAGGTTCTCCTCGCCTCGGTTTTTACACTTCAAGCGTTATGGGTGGTGCGCGTTGTTCCTTTCGCGAGTCTCGCCTGCTTGCCTTTGTGGGCTGCTTGTTTTGGAGGAAAAGAATTGCTTCCGGAGCGTCCGTATGCGGCGCTTCCGAAACGAGTGCTTCACCGTCTTGATCGGCGAGAGAACGCGTTCGTCGCTCCGGGGATATGGAGCTCCGTGGTTATCGGGTTATCCGGTATCGTTGTGATGCTCCTTGCTCCGACCCGGGCCTTCTCACATCCCGTTGGCTCACGCTATGAGCGCCGACTGCATGAGATGTTCGGAACCGCGCATGTTCCACAAGGTCGAGTTGTATTCGCCTCACCGGACTGGGGAGGGGCGATTACGCATCTCATGTGGCCTGACAGTAGAGCCGTTATTGACGATCGAACCGTTGTCGTTCGAGATGGGCTCTATCGGGCCTACCGCCAGAGTCTACGGGACCCGGGCGTGTTTGAGGATCTCGCGCGTGTATTCGGGGTTACAGACGCGCTCGTGCCGAGCGGGACCGTTCTCGAGATGTATCTGCACGAGGCGGTAGGCTGGCGCCGCGTCGGTGAGTCGGATAATACGATTCTGTTCAGTCGCGCCCTCGGTGGGTAGTCGCTAGCTATCCGTTGCTCGCGCGCTTTTTCGGAGCCGGAGACGGGCCGGGAGTTACACCATCATCTCCGTAGCTCTCCTGCGCTGAAGGAAAGGTTTTCTTTCGAACCTCATCGGCGTAGGTCGCAAACGTGTCGATCGCGGCTCGGCCGAGTTGGGCGAACTGCTTGAGAAACTTGGGGCGGTGCTCGCTGGTTTGGAATCCCAGAAGGTCGTAGCTGACGAGAACCTGACCATCGCACTCGGAGCTCGCGCCGATACCGATGGTTGGTATTGAAAGTTCCTTGGTTATCGTCGTCGCTAAGTCTTGAGGAACGCATTCGATGACAACGCAGAACGCGCCCGCCGCCTCAAGTGCTTTCGCGTCTCGAAGTATCTGCTCAGGGGAACCGGCCCCATGCGAGGACGCTCGCCCCTGTACCTTGTATCCCCCCATGCGGTGAATCGATTGAGGGGTCATTCCGATGTGGCCCATGACCGGGATATCGAGGTCGACGAGCCTTCGAACCGTTGGCGCGATTACCTCACCGCCCTCCAGCTTAACCGCCTCGGCGCCACCTTCCTTGATAAGTCGTCCGGCGGCCTCGATCGCGCGGACCTCTGAGATCTGATAGGAGAGAAAAGGCATATCGGCGACAACGAGAGCCTTCGAAGCCCCGCGGCTGACACACCGTGTGTGGTAGATTACCTCATCGAGGGTTACTGGTAGAGTGGACGACTGCCCCTGAATTACCATGCCGAGGGAATCGCCCACCAAAAGAATATCGATGCCCGCCGCCTCCGCGAGTTTCGCGAAGGTGTAATCATAGACGGTTACCATTACGAGAGGTTTATGAGTACCGTTCGCTACCTTCGATTGACGAATTACAGGGATGGTGACGCGCATAGAGGCTCCATGAGTGAGTTCGCCGAGGGAGAGAGAGGAACACCTCAATGTCAACTATAGTTACATTGAGTGTGTAGCGACAAACGGATTGACCTCGGCCGGAGAGATGTCGGGCATCCCTTTTTTTCGTGGCGTTTATGGCTCCTCCAAGATTACCAAAGTGGCAGCACGTTTCAAGGGGAGACGAGAAGAGGCGTTTATATAGGGAGCCCGCCGGGAACGAATCGCCCAGTTTTCTAGTCGCCCAGTTTTCTAGTACACCCTACTTTCACACCCCCAGTTTTACAGTACCCAGTTTTCTAGTACACCACCCAGTTTTCTAGTACACCCTACTTTCACACACAACTTCCGACTCAGTTTCTCGATTATTCCTGGGTATGCCCCGAGAGAATCGTGTCTTCACCGAGAACCACATCTTTGAGATCATCCCCCGTGCTCGGGAGCATCTCCCCATGCCTCCGACTCGTACGTCAAATGAGATAAAACTGGGCATT
>JBDLRS010000104.1:0-20726 GCA_039799965.1 Pseudomonadota bacterium | reverse complement strand
TTTTTCATCCACTATGCGCTCCTTCGCAAAGTCGATGATATTCTCCAGATACACTTTCGGCTAGTGCCTTTTTTTAATCCAGATCTTTCTAGGGGTTAGCAGAATGGGGGAGATGCCCTAATTAGTGGTGCGGTGTTTGGGTGTTACAGGAGCCAATTTAGCGAATCCGCTTGGACCTAACCCTAGCTCGGAAGGAGGAAATTTCCGGGGTTTTTGGGTGAAGCACATGGACATAAGAACTCCCGTATATGAAGAGCTGCTGGCCTCGCACGAAACTGACTCGAGGCTCCCGCCAGAGTGGTCCAGAGGGGAATCCGTTTTTGCAGGAGATACCCTAGGGGTTCTACTTCATCCTCCTGGTCTCGCTGTACCTGACGATTTAGTGCGGGGCCTTCCGGAAAATTCAGGGAGATACGAGTGGGACGATACGGCGCCAACAGTTAAAGCTGTCTTCAACTTAGGAAGGATTATTGGGCATGCTCGAAGCACCAGAAGTTGAGGGAGTAACCAGGTTCCATAGTCAGCTAAGGATAAGAAAATCAATTAATATGGGAGTGATATCAGTAGATTAGGTAGTTGGGATTCGCTTTGGTAGCTGATAAGGGAAGGTTTAAAAGACTTAAGCAGGACACTAGCGACAAGTAAATGTTCCTATCTCAACTACCCCCACTCTAATAGGACCTCCCGAACCACCTCATTTCCGGGATGTTTGCTTCGATTCCGCGAGTCATGGTTGATGCCCTGGCTAGAGGCTGCGCTACTGAATTCCCGGAAGGATCCTCATGATCTCCTCTCTGAGCTGTTGAGGATCGCCATCATTTCGAATCACCACATTCGAGAAGCGGATCTTCTCGCTTGCAGGCATCTGCGCTGACAACACCGCCTCTGCGTCATGCCTAGAACATCTGTCGCGCGCCATCACTCTCTCGACTCGTAGATCCTCTTTGGCATCTACGGTAACGATGCAGTTAAATCCAGTATGTTGTAGCCCCGCCTCAAAGAGAAGAGGAAGTTCGTAGGCGATGCGTAGCTTTCCCTGCACAACATGTGCTTTAAACAGCTCGAAGGCGCGGGCCTCTATGGCGGGATGCAGGATCTTTTCAAGAGCTTCTCTCTCCGCTGGATCTTCGAAAACAATCCCCCTGAGTGCGCGTCGATCAAGTTCGCCGTTTAGACCGACAA
Source organism: Pseudomonadota bacterium (assembly GCA_039799965.1). Lineage (GTDB taxonomy): Bacteria > Bdellovibrionota_C > UBA2361 > UBA2361 > OMII01 > OMII01. Next base: position 19,544 of record JBDLRS010000104.1, on the reverse strand, counting down.
CCCTCTTTCCGAAATGCGCGATGATAGCATCGTGCGTATCAGTTCCACATTTACCTAGCGCTCGCGAGATCTGATCGGCGCTCTCACATACAAAGCCAAGACTCTCCAATTCAGTCATAACGCTTGATTTGCCGGCACCTATAGATCCCGTAACTGCAGTCACTCGCCCCCACACCAGTCTCGCGATCTCTGCTTGAGAGTTCGATGCAATCTGATCTCCGAACAAGTACTGAAAGCGCTCCGTTGAAAAGACCCGTGGCTTCACAGCCATCGACTCTAAGAATTTTATTCTTCGCGCGGCCCATGTCACATCGTCATACGCAGAGTACTCTGCTCTGACCTGTTCGCTATATCGTAGATACCGTTTCTGTGGTGCTCCCAAGATCCAGAGGTCATTATCAATGAAGTACCCACCATCGTTGTCACCCTGGCTCGTCTCATGATCTATCGTAAGCTCGATCAATCGACGCGCTCTCTGGACCAGATCCCACGGTATCGAGGCATCTCTAAGAAAGCCTTCGAGCGCCGCTACGCTATTTCTCTCGTTTTCACCCTTTACTGTACTAGCTGGGTCATACACCACATCATGAAACATCCACCCGAGGGCAAATGCATTCTTGTCTTGGATGTGTTTGGCGAAGCCATCCATCGCCAAGAGTCCTTCGGCTATGTGCTCAAGGTTGTGATAGTGGCGATGAGGTTCTTGATAGGCGGCAAGGATAGAATTACCTACACCGACAGCATAGCTCTCAGCCATTCCCAGAGATCGAGCGAGCCGCATCCACCGACCGAGTACGATCTCACGCGCGACATCAATCGGGAGGGCAACTGAATCTCCTTGAGAGAGGAAGGACATGACATTATCGCCACGCTTTTTCATGCGCATGGCAACTTCCACGTGTGGGCTTACATAGTTCATAACATCGCCATCATTTCGTAGGAGCTCCTTGGCGGCAGACGAGGAGACAAACTCGAATTCACGTCGCGGAGGGCAAAACAATGTAGAGAGCTCTGTTCGTCCAGATTGCTCTCGATTGACACTGGCCAACTGAATCTCGGACGCGAAGTCGGTTATGTTTCGAACTCCGCGGATAAGCGCCGTTGCTTGCTTCGTTTGAGCGTAGTGCGCCAGCAGGCCCCTGAAGGTTTCTACCTCGAAGTTCCCCGGCACTCCTGTCAGCTCACGCTCGATCAGGAGTTTGCGCTCCTCAGGAGTGAACATGCAGGTCTTAGAGGGATTAACACCGATCGCGATTATGACCCTGCCAAACATCCTCCCAGCCTGCACAGCGACATCGAGATGGCCTTTGGTAAAGGGATCAAACGTACCGGCATAGACAACTGTCGTATCTGGGGGGGGAAGCGAGTGCGTAAGCGCCTCGCTCCCCACACCCGCAGCTCTTACATGATCAAGCATACTACTCTCCTTTTTTGATGAACGCTCCCTCATACAGCAGTTTCTCCTGTCACACTCCGTCTGGCAGCATGGTCCGTGCGGCAGCTACAAGTAACCCAGTCGGGTCGAGTAGCGTTAACGGTCGCTCGCTCCCGTGATCCCAGGGAGTGGTTCGGTTCGTTCCAGGGGTGTGAAGTTCAAGGTGCAACATACTGCGCGGTCGTCCCTTATCTTTCGCGAGCACCATTTTTACCACTCCGATCTGCTGCCCCCTGGAAACCGAATCCCCGACCCTAAGGTGCGAATCAGGTTCAATCTCGCCGTAACACACCACCCCAGCTTCTCCTGCTACAAGGAGCGACTTTGTGTCGAGCCACCAAGGACTTCCAGATGCACTTCCCGTGAAATCTTCAATTGCTACAACGGTGCCCGACTCCATCGCGAGTACAGGGGCACCATCATCACAGTACAGATCTACACCTTCATGGGTGTGGAACCTTCTTTGCACCCCAAAGGCACCCGGATGTGGGGCAATCGGGATCATTATCTGAGTTGATACATCTATCGCCAAATAATGGTCGGGGTCCTCACTGGTTCCTAACACCTCTCCGTGCAACGGAAAGCACAGCGCCTCGATCCGTGGTTTGGTCGACTGAAACAGCTCCGCTCCAACGAGCTCTACTCCATGTTGCTCCTCCGGTGCACCCTTGTCGTAGCTCATCATAGCGGTGCTCCTTCAGCGGCCGATGGAGCCTCTCGCTTGCTCTGCCTGGCGAGGTGCAACGCCTCGACCCTGTCCACGATCGCCACCGCCACCTCGCGCTTTGATCCCTCGACCCGCGCGACCCTATCCCTCTCAACGATGTAGACGAGCTGCCTTGCGTCCGAGCAGTCCTCCTTTCTATTGGCCACTACGATCTGTGAATGGGTCCCTAGTCGAGACTGTGCCTCTGCAACGAGCTCTTCGACCGATACCCGCGAGAGAAGTTTGAAAGATATGATCGGAACCTCTGGGGCGAGTTCGTGTGCTCGGTCTACTACCTTCTCCGTAGGTACAAACGGAGCAAGCATTAGCTCCGGGGTTTTGCTCTTGATCTTTCCGGCAAAGACCTCTCGTGGGCGGTAATCAGCGACCGCAGCGCAGAGGATCATCATATCGGGACGATTCGGACTCTGAACCCGCTCCAAGACTCGAGTTCGATACTCATCGTAGGTTTTGTGAACAGTTGAGAACGGTCGGAGCCAATCTTCAACTTCTAGGCCGCTGCCGAGGAAAAACGAAACATCCGCTCCCCGCAAAACGAGTTCCTTGGCCATCTCTCGTCCCAGTTTCCCTCGGAAGATGTTTGTCACTAGGCGCACATCATCGAGTGGCACTGGCGTGGCTCCGCCAGTAACTAAAACCGAAACACCTTTCAGTGCGCTCTTTGACACATGTCTAGCGGTGGCCGCCGCCACAACTCGCGCCCCAGGAAATTCAAGTTTTCCGCCACCTGTCTCAGGTTTTATGAACGCAACACCCATCGCTGCCAGCTTCTTGATGCTCCTCTTTAAGACCGAGTTGACCATATCTCCATTCATACACGGCAGGGCGAGCATCCTTGCTTTGCCGCGCTCAACCCTTCCCAGAGCCGTCGCCATCGTAGCGAGGGCCGGGGTATCGGCCCTTCCTTGAGCCATGCCGTTGATAAAATCGTAAGTCGCTGGCGCAACGAGGTACGTAGTGTACTGGGCTAGGTGTTCTACCTCGCCAGATAACCCAGTGCCCTTGTATACGCGCCCATTCTCAGCGGCCCACGATAATGCGAGAGGCCCAACGAATTGTTCGGCGCTCTCGGTAACTCGCACATCAACGTCAGCTCCGTATCGGCGGAGGGTTCGAGCTAAGCCAGGGGCCTTGATCGCGGCGATGCTGCCGGTGACCACGAGAAGGATCTTTTCACCCTTGAGAGAATTATTTACTAAGGCAACCTCCCTATCCCCAAGGGACTCCTGTGGAGGGCTATACGTGTTTATATCAAGCAACAGGGGATCTGATCGCTGCCGCAGGGTGGTATCTGTATGTGCCATCTCTTTCTCCTTTGGAATAGCTCGATGGGAGCGTTTCGGTCACCTTAAGGAACGGCTAGCATATCAGGCAATAACGAGTTATATTTTGCCCATTTCCGCAAACTATACCCATTTGATTTGCTACATCATGGCTTCTGTACGACTGGATGCATTAGATAAAAAGCTTCTCTACGAACTTGATAGCAACTCTCGTCAAAGTCTTTCGCAACTCGCTCGGATTGTGCGTCAGGGGCGTGATAGGGTCGGGTACCGGGTCGATCGCCTCGTTCGAGAGGGGGTTATTCGGCAATTCACGGTGACAATAAACCCATACCGGCTAGGGTACACCCTGTACAAGACATATCTGAAAGTGAGCAAGCAGCAGGGACGCTATGATAGCCTGCTTAAACTACTGCGATCTCACCCACGGGTCTATTGGATCGCCGACTGCGATGGTCGTTGGGATCTCTTTTTCGCTACCTTCGCGCGTTCCCCGTTTGAGTTCTTTGAGACTCAAAGTAAGATCCTTCAGTCGTGCAGCGATATCATCATCAGTTTTACGAATCTCACCCTGGTAAATGTCTGGATGTATCGCAAAAGCTATCTCTCTCCACGCAGCGCTGAGCCATTTCTGATCGGGGGCCCGCCCAGCTCTTATTCTCTTGAGGAGGTAGACTGGGACATCTTGCGCCTCCTGAGCGAGGACGCTCGGATGAACTTTTCGGAGGTCTCACGAAGGCTCTCAATACCAGAGTCCACGATACGCTATCGTCTCGACCAGCTTGAGCGTTCTGGTCTCGTGGCAGGCTACAGAGTAGAACTCGCCCTTTCAAGGCTCGGCATGATGTTCTTTAAAGCGCAGCTCTATCTGGTTACATACGATCAAACCGACATCAAGAAGCTCCGCTCCTACTGCGGCAAACACCCAAATATCACATATTTTATAGAGCAGATCGGAGATTCCCCAGTTGAGATAGAGCTTGAAGTGACCGGATACGAGCAGTTTACGGAGATCATTAACGATCTACGCGCTGCCTTCCCTACCATAATTCGCAATGTGGAGACCGCACTCATTAATCGATCTCGATTTAAATGGGTGCCGTATCAGGAACTCGCACGAATATGAGAAACGCCACCTCCGCTCTAACAGGTTGGTAAAAAAGGGTTCTGTAGTGGGTGGGCATTTTGAGCGTCTTGCAAAAGAGCAAAACTGCGATGCGCGTTTCAGCCTCTCACCTCTATCGTCTCCGCAATCACATCCCTCTAGCAACTGGGATTTGCGACCACTTGAAACTACCCACCAAAACCATCGTGAAGGCCTGCTACGACTCGCCTGTCCAGACTGCGGCAAGTTTAATACGGCATTAACCCATCCACCAACCTAGCCCGCTGCTTCACCTGGGCACGAAGCTTTTACACCATCGATATGCTCATGAGGGTGTAGAAACTTCGGTCATCAATGCTGTTAACCTGCTCTTCTCTATGCTCAATGACTAACGCGCGCAGCACCTCCCACACTTAAAGAAAAACTAAAGGTCGGAAGTCGCTATAAGAGAATCTACGACGAGCCGAAGATCCCGCTAGAAAGGGTATTGGAGTCTGACTACATCCAGGAAGAACAGAAACAAAAGGTCAAGGAACACCTCGCTTCGCTCGACCCTTTTCAACTGAGCAAGAAGATTAACAGGAAGAACCTTCGCATCAAGGTAATGGCTAAGGGTTCCTTCGAGGATGGGCATTTGCTGACCTTCTCAGAAGCTGCGTACTGTCATTTATCCATGCGGCATACCGAGGAAATTGAGAGCGTGCGTATAACTCATCGAGTAGGCCGAGGGCAGTCAGGGCTCTGCCAAACTGCGGGTCGCGCCATAGGATTTCAGCGACCGGTGAGAAGAACAGATCTGGATCCGCACGGTATTTCCCGCAGGCCGTCCATGACGAACAGCCAAGGAGCCAGCTTCCCAACGTGAGCGCCTCCTGAGATTGCATCGCAGTGCCAGATATAGCCAGCGCCGCTGATCCTATCGCAAAAGCGATGCTCTTTGGGCCGATCAAACCAGGAAGGTACCGAGAGAAGATTCGATCAATCAAAGGCGCCTCTGCGCAGAGCCTGACGTGCCCCTGAACTAGACAGATACCCTCCCGGAAGTAACGGTGGGCTTCGCTCTCTGAGAACCCTCGAAGAGCCTCGATGGTCGATTTTAGAAGATCAGATCGAAACTTAGGTGCCTGTATTGAAAGCTGCGCGAGCCGCTCCAAGGAATCTCCAGTAGCCACAAAAGCTGCCGCATCTCTCCGCTCCCCCAAGTGCTGTTTGGTGAACCCTAGTACGGTTGTGAGATCTGTGGCACTCTTCGTTAAAATATTAGCAACCGCCTCGCCAGCCCCTCTATTCATCACGATTTCTCTAAGTGCTTCCCGTCGAGCACGTGCCAGCTGAGGATCAACACCGGGGCGCATGAGCGATCTCTGCAAGGAGATCTGGCCGAGCTCGGTGTGACAGAGGGCCCTTCCGATCACCTGACTGAGCTTCTGTACCTCTAGGGGTGAATGCTTTTTTCGAGAGACGATAGCTACCGGTTTGATTTGCTGGGTGAGTAGACCGTCATGTTCGATGTACTGAGCAAATCCTGGGGGAGAGGGCGTAGACGCTTCGGTCGTTGTTGGCGTTTGAGCTGGGTCTTCTGTAGGGCGTACAGCGGAATCTGTATTGTTTCCGGAGGAGGTGGAACCAAGATCGGCGCGGTCTGGTTTTGGATTCAATGGAGTAAGCCTGAGGGCCAGTTTACCGCCGGGCCGTAGCTAAGCAACTGGAGCTGGCTCGCTCGCCATTCATTAGACGCTCAACCACCTGAATTACCTTGACTCTTTCCCCCTTGCACGCGACCTCTGAGAGAGATGGTCAGGGGTCGAGAGGTCTACCGGTGGGCTAAAGGTCGGTTGAGCGGAGGCGATAGAGGCAGAGCCACAGAGAACTAGAGAGGCGGTAAGGGCTATAAAACGACGCATGGTGGGTCCCTAGCAGATAGGGAAAGGTTCAAAATCTAGGAGAGCACGGTTGATACCATCCTACAACTGGGATCTCACCCCAAGTGCCCCGCCCTTAAAATAATGATAGGTCAGAGCTTGAGCAGTAATGAAAGGGGAACGACTTATTGATACACTGGCCAGGGCAGTATTCCCGCTAGTATGAGGAATGGACTATGCGAATGCTCTGCACACTTTTGCTCTTTCTGATCGCCGCATGTCAGCAAACCCTCGCTGACGCTCAGCCGTTACGGCTAGGGCTGATCGCATCCTTAACTGGGTTCGCTGCGCCGTATGGGGTGGCTGTAAAAGAGGGAGTTGAGCTCGCGCTTTTGCAGCTTCGTGAGGGTGGCGAGCAGATAGAGCTATTTATAGAGGATGACCAATCGGATCCCGCCAAGGTTATTTCAGCCTATCGATACCTTAAGGATGTGAAAAAGGTGCAGGGAGTGATCGGCGGTAGTTGGTGGGTTCGACCGTTGGGTGCGATTACCGAAAGGGATTCTATACCGCTCCTCTCGTGCGAGACGATGCAGGATAAGGATTTCGTCCCCTCCAAGACCTACTTTCTCTTGAGCGGTCGGGTGGCTGACTGGGTGCGTGTCTATGATCCTGTTTTTCGGGCGCAGGGGTTGCGTCGCGCGGCGGTTGTGCGATTTGCCTCGGGGTTTGGTCAATCGATCTCAGATGAGATGCGGCGACTCTTCTCAACACCAGGGCGGGAGTTTGTAGGAGAGGTCCAGTATCAAGATCTGCCCTTCTCTGAGGCGAGCTCGATCGTCGTGCGGTTGAAACGCATGAATCCCGATGTGACCTATGTAGATGGAGAACCGGAGGGGCTCGCCAATCTCTTAAAGCGACGCGCAGAGATGGGACTTCAGGGTATGCCGGTCGTGGGACACTCCGGATTGGAAACAGCCATTACGCAGAAATTAGTGAGCCCCGACCACACCCGTAACGTTTATTTTCTGCGCCGGAAACCTCCGACCGCGGATTTCTCAAAGCGATTTGAGTTGAAATACGGTCGCCCACCAATTTTGAACTCAGACCGTGGGTACTCGGCGGCGCAGATGTTCGTGCGGGCTCTCAAAACAGAGGACCCATTGGCTACCCTTCGTAAGGGGATGACGATCGACGGGATGGTATTTTCGTTTGATGCGGACCAGGTTGCTGATGGGGTTGCGCAGGAGATCTTCCGGATGAACGACAACGGAGAGGCGGTTCGAGTAGAGGGATCGAGCGCGGGGCGATAGGAGAGGCATGACTATGGAGTTTTCCCAATGGGCGGATGTGTACGAGGAGGCCGTCGGTGAGATGGCCCGGCTCACCTGGGCTTCAGGGATCGTTCCTGAGATCATCCGACAGCAGAGGCTTACGGGATCTATTCTGGATGTTGGATGTGGCACGGGCGTTGGTGGCCGAATGCTCAAGGCTATAGCCCCCTTTCGAGTCGTTGGGCTTGACCGATGCGCTGAGATGATGGCGCGCTCAGGTGGTGTGTACGATCGGACCGTTGAGGCGGATTTTAGCTGTTTCGATATAAGTGACGAGAGATTTGATTTCATCGTATCGGGTTTTGATAGCTTAAACTATCTCTCGACTCAGCAGTTAGGTTCCTTTTTTAAGAGTGCGCACAGGGCCCTCAAGGATGACGGAAAGATCATATTCGACTATTCATCGCCGCAGCTTTTGTATGAACGGTGGAGGGATATGTCTGACAGGCAGACGCTCTCGCAGGGGATCTTGGATTGGACGATGCGTTCCAAGTCGCCGAGCGACGGATGTGAGATCGTGCTGTCGTGGAAGGACTTCGATGGTAAGGAGAAGTGGCGGGAGCGGCACGTGCAGTTCACCCATGACTGCTATCAGATGCACACGTTAGCGAAGCACGCGGGCTTGGTTGTTGAGCGGGTGAGAAATTGGAACGGACAGGAGTTCTCACCCTCGGTTTCAACGCATGTGTATGTGCTAGGGAAGGCATCGTCGGTTTAGATCGTGGAGGGACGGGCTACGACCGTCCGTAAGGCTGAACGACCTTGGTGAAATTACGGTTTTCATCGAGGAAGGCGAATCCTACGGTCGGTCAGAGACCCGCCATGTTTGCGCATATTGTAGCGAGAGCGGCCATCGGGCTACGACCGTCCGTAAGGCTGAACTACCTTGGTGAAATTACGGTTTTCATCGAGGTAGGCGAATTGTACGGGCGGTCAGAGACCCGCCATGTTTGCGCATATTGTAGCGAGAGCGGCCATCGGTATGGTTGAAAGGCCTTCAGACGGCGCGTATAACGGAATTATTGATACCGATATCCCGATTCTCCTAAAGTCTTAGGGGCACTTAGTATGAAGATAATCTCTCACGGCTATAATCAGGGGTCTTGCCCTTCCGAACCCTCAGAGCGAGTCAGGGTTGAGCAGTTTCGCAGTGATCTGGAAAAGTTCGAGCTCGGACGATTTCTAACGTCTAATTTGGGGTTGAACGGATATTGGACCTCGTATGTACTCTTGCACCCAGATACAGGAAGGATCTCTCGGGAGAGCAGTGATGGATCGCCCCTCACAGATCTAGAGTCGTGGATGCTCGATCGGTGTCCGATCTTCCTGGCGACTTAAGAGAGGTTCCGAATATTTCGCGGTCTGACGCAGCCTCTGATACACACTGGGATGCGGATGGCCTCTATTCCGAGTGGGTTGATGGATGATCTGCTTACCCTCGAGTATAGCCAATTCGAAGATGTAACGCTGACCGCGGTCGATCTTGATCCCGCGTCTTTAGCTCATGCGCGAGCCAACTGCGAGAGGCTGGGCACGCCCGTGCAGGTAGAGTTTGAACAACGGGATGCGTGGGATCTTGGAAGCCCGGGACGTTGGGATCTTGTGACGAGTAATGGGCTGAATATTTACATCGATGATGATGTTCGTTGCGTTGATTTTTATAGAAGTATTGCAGCAGCTCTGCGACCGCACGGCTTCTTTATCATGAGCTTTATCACCCGGCCTGAAACGTGGCAGCCTAGTGATGTGCGCGATCTTGAGTTGCAGCGATATCTGTTTCGCGAGGTGTTGCCGGTAAAATGGCAGTGCGTGAGGGACGAAAACCTTACCCGAGCGCAATTGAGTGAGGCCGGGTTTGAGGTACTACAGGTCGAGTACGATCAGCAGCGGATGTTCCCTTCGGTGGTCGCCCGAAAGCGGAGTTAAGGATTGCGTGCGCTGTGGTGAAGGGCGGATAGTCTGAGTATGAAAGGTATCAGTTTCGCACTTCTATCGATGGTTGCTTTGGGGATCAGCAACTATCTCTCTATGCGCAGCGCGCAGCTGATGAGCCCGATTGGCCCCTAAAAGCCGATCCTACTTTTCTTTCGTTCGATTGGCTTCTCAAGTTGTGCGATTAAAAAACGAATTTCGAGTAGCTCCTGTTCGTGGGCCTCGAATCCTTTGGCGAGTCGGATCTCTAGATCTTGAAGCCGGCGCCTGAGCTCCGAATGTTCGTGCAGCATCTCTCTCAGTCGAATGAATGCCCGTACCACGATTATGCTGGCTTCGACAGCAATCGGACTATTGAGAACGGTTGCCGCCATGACAGCGCCGTGTTCCGTAAATGCGTACGGCAAGTACCTTCTTCCACCTCGTCCTTCGTTTGAGATCGCATTTTGCGATCTCAAATCCGCAACCTCCTCAGCGGATAACTGAAACATGAAGTCTTGAGGGAATCGAGCCCTGTTCCGTTTCACTTGTTCATTGAGGCGGTAGGTTGTGACCCCGTACAGGATCGCTAAGTCCTTATCAATGACGATACGACGGTCTCGTATACAATGAATCCGGCTCTCAGCTTCATTGATGGGAATGGGGCGGAGTTGGAATTTTGGGCATGGCTTCAACTTTCAGAAGTCTTTTAGTCGGTGGAGTTATCGGGGTAATTTGAGAGGAGTTTCGTCCCGGAGGAGGGCAGTTGGGGCGGCGTGGTGCGCGATCGTTCGGGAGTTCGGGCGGGCTATGAACTACGTGCAGGCCTGAACCACCTTGGCACAATGACGGTTTTCATCGAGGAGCGGGAATCGTACGGGCGGCCTCAGCCCCCGCCCATCTCAATTTTTCCCTGCCGGCCTCAACATTATCCATCGTTTTAGGGGTATAGCCGAGTTCGGAGGGGTTGTGAGCGGCCTCATATGCAAGTAGAGTCTCGTCTGCATGAAGAAGTACGTCTGGGCTGCCCGCGCTACCATCGTAGTGGCCGGCGCCGCTCTCCTCACAAAAGGGGTTCTACCCCATGAACTTCTTTTCGGCCGGGCCGGAACGGGGGAGCTATCTAGAGAGCTCCTCCACGATGAGGAGAGCCCAATCCACCAGCTTGCGGACTCCCTTCAAGACCAACCGGCGGAGATAGCTCCCCCACTCCCACAACAGCCGGTCGTTCGTTCGTTCCAACACGCGGTAAAGAAAGGCGCTACCTTCAATTCGTTGTGGCGAGAGATAGGTGGTGATGTTGATGACGTGACCGCGGTTCTTGACGCACTGAAGGACTCCGGTGTCAATGCGGGCTCTCTTCGCGTTGGTGAGGAGCTCGCTGTTACGCAGCTCAATGGCGACGTTGTTGAGGTTCGAAAGAAGCAGGGTGAGAACGCGACCGTTATCCTTACTCGCGATGATCACGGCAACTACGCGGTAAAGGTCGATAGACTCAAGATCCTTACCAAAGAGCGTCGAGTTACCGGAACTATCGTTTCCTCGCTCGGGGATTCCGCGAGCGGCTTAGAGATCCCCTTCTCTCTTGTGGATGATTTCGTTGACCTGTTCTCTAATCGCGTTGAATTCACCAAGGACATTCAACCGGGCGATTCATTTACCGTAATTTACGAAGATCGTGTCTCTGAAGATGGCGAGCGTCTCGCTCCGGGTGCGATTAAAGCAGCTTCTATTCAGTTAAGCGGAAAGATGCTCGCAGTTGTGCGAGATGTTTCCAATGATGGCACCGTTCGGTACTTTGACGAAAAGGGCTCGATGCCGACTAAGGCGTTCCTTCGGTATCCACTCAAGTACAGCCGCATCTCCTCGATGTTCGCCTTCTCACGGTTCCACCCAGTTTTAAAGATCTCCCGGCCACACAACGGCGTGGATTTTGCCGCTCCACTGGGTACTCCCGTTAGAACGGTTGGTGATGGGGTGGTGGTTCAGGCTGGATACGGCCCGAGCACCGGGAACTGCGTTCGCATCAAGCACAACGACCGATATACAACCGAGTATATGCACCTTAATTCCATCGGAAGGAACGTTCGTAAGGGCGCTCGGATTGGTCGAGGTGATGTAATCGGAACCGTGGGTCGCACCGGGCTTTCAAGTGGTGTTCACCTCCATTTCGGGCTCTTTGATAAGGGTAAATACGTAGACCCGATGAAGGCCAAGATCATGGACGCTCCATCTCAGATTCGTCCACCTGCCGCTGTTATGGCTATGATCGAGGATCTCAAAAAGGCTCACGCGGCTGTGAACGTAGCCTCTCTTAGAACAAAGTCGAAGAAGGAAGCGTAATGCGTTCCGTCTCAATCCTGGCGACTGGCTCTGAACTTCTTGATGGTCGGGTTGTTGATACTAACTCCAATTTCGTAGCCAAAGAGCTCTCTGAGCGAGGTTTAAAACTTAAACGTGTGCTCGTTGTTGATGACGACATGAGTGAGCTCGTGCAAGGTTTGCGGGATCTCTCGACCGTGAGTGATTTCATCATTACCTCCGGTGGACTTGGCCCCACGAGCGATGACCTTACGCGCGATATGGTGGCCGCGTTCTTTGGCGTTGGGCTCGTGGAACATCCCGACGCGGTAGCGCATCTGGAGAGCTTCTTCGCGAAGCGCGGAAGAGTGTTAGATTCACAGAATAGAAGGCAGACACTTCTGCCGGTCGGTTCGACCATGGTTCCAAACCCGAACGGGACCGCTCCGGGGTTCGCGATGATGAGGGATGGGGGCCCGACCGTTGTGTCCCTCTCAGGCGTTCCTCGTGAATTCAAGCCGATGTTTCTCGACACGGTGGTGCCGATGATTGAGGCGAGTTGTGGAGGTGTCGAGCCGATTCAACGCGCCACGATAAAGACCTTTGGATTGCCGGAATCAACGGTGGGGCGATTGATTGAGGCCCTCAAGCTTCCAAAAGAGATTGTGGTGTCCTATCGAGCGGCGTTTCCCGAGGTACACGTTGTTCTTAAAGCTCCAAAAAGCTTTGCGCTTGCTCCCTATGTGGTTTCGGTTCAGGACGCCCTGCAAAGGGACGCGATCTTTACAGAGGATCCAGCGGAGAGCTTCATTACCTCGCTTCAAAAGTTGCTTCTTTCGAAGGGACTCACCGTCGCGACCGCTGAGTCGTGTACGGGAGGGATGGTATCTGAGATCTTAACTCGAACTCCTGACTCATCGGCCGTCTTTCAAGGGGGCGTGGTCGCGTATAGTAACGAGATCAAGGAGCGAATCGTTGGAGTTTCGCATGAAACCCTCGAGAGGACTGGCGCGGTGAGCGCTGAGACGGTGCGAGAGTTAGCGAAGAACGTGCGAGAGAGATTTAAAACTTCCTACGGTATCGCCATTAGTGGTGTCGCTGGTCCCGGAGGTGGAACCGAGGCGAAGCCGGTTGGAACGTTCTTTGTTGGTATTTCATCTGTGGCTCGGTCTTTTGAGATGAAGTGTCTCTATGTCAGCGAGCGTCAGAACGTTCGGAGTTACGCATCGTATGTGGCGCTTGATCTGGTGCGGCGAGCTATTCTCGGATTGCCGGTTCCTGAGGCGTATCCGATCTTTCGGTAAATCCCTTTTGACGAACGCCGGGAAGAGTCAAGGCATGTGAGTTTTCGGATGAATTGGATTCGATAACGTTTACGTTTACGAGCACGTTCACGTAGCCAGTTTAAAAATCAGACGACAGGGAGGTTTTGTCTCGCTTTCCTAACGAAGCATCGCTAGCATACTTTGAAGAAATCATGCGTCGGCGGGATCTCCCTTCCTGCCGCAATCGGAGCATTCGATGGTAATTTCTTCACGATCGCTAAGACTTCTTCTCTCCCCCCTTGTTGTAGTGCTGTGTTGTGCCACGGCAGCGGCCCAACAGAAGATCGGCGTTCTCGCAAGCTACATGGGAGATTGGGGGGCGTATGGTGTCGCATATCGACACGGCATTGAAATGGCGGATGTCGGTGCCAAAGCTACCTTTATCTACGAAGAGGATGGTTTTCTTCCCGCGAAGAGCGTTTCGGCGTTTCGTAAGCTCATTCAGGTAGACAAGATCTCGGCTGTGCTCGTGGGGGACACGGTGACGGCGCAAGCCGTGGCCCCGATAGCGATGCAGCGGAAGATCCAAATGCTCGGATGGGCTGCCGGCGATGGGATCTTTCACGGGAATCCGTATGTACTGAGTTTATGGACCTCGAACCACAAGGATCTCTCTTTTATGGGACAAGAGATCAAGCGACGAGGGTATAAGAGGCTCGCGCTTTTCACCTCGACCCACACCTATACCGCTCTCTGGGCGAAGGCCTTGAAGGCGGAATTTTCCGGCAGTGTATGGGAGGATTTCTCCACAAATCCGGATAGTTTTAAGAGCTCGATTATGAGGGCTAAGGCGGGTGGTTTCGATGCTATCGGAGTGTGTCTGGCTGGTGGATTAAATGGGCGTTTCGCCAAGCAGCTTCGCGCGCTTAGGATCGATATTCCTCTTTTCGGATGTAACTTTATCGAGGCTTCCGCCGATATTCAGGCTGCAGATGGAGCTTTCGATGGCGTTTGGTTTACAGGGCCGAAGCTCTCTCAGGAATTCATGACGGCGTATACAGCTCGTTTCGGCACGACTGATCATATCATATCCGCGGCGACATTTCATGACGCCGCGCTCTTGGTAACTGGGACTACCGACAAACCGTTTGCTATCGCAGGGCTTCGGGAGGTTAACGTCGACGGGGATCGTCACCTCGATTTCGACTACCAAGTGTTGCGGTTCAAGGGTTCTCGCATCGTGGCGGACCCCAGATGACCTCGCCGGCACCTTCCAAGCGACCTAAATCATTGGACTGCCCTGTTTTTCATGGGTGGACCATGCCCTGTGTGTGGTATCCTTGTGGAGTCCCTTTTGCCCCCTAAGAGTGGGTTGGTCTTTTACCTCTCTCGGGGTATGTGAAAGGGATGAAGCGAGCATCTCCTGTGTACCAACACGTGAGCGCACAAACTTCGTGAGACCGATAGTGACGAGTAGTATAGTGGTGTCGTAACAAAGAAATACCAAATGACAGGATACGGGCGACGAGCAGGAGATCCGAAAGGCGCACTCAAAGAGATGGATGTTCACTTTCCAGACGCGAGCGTTCTTCAAGCATTAGTTGGCGAAAAAGACGAAAATCTTAAAACTATCGAACGGGAGCTTGGTTTAAAGATCGGGCGTTCGCCTGAAGGGCTTGTTCTGGTCGGACAGGACACTGATGTGGAGTTGGGGCACTCGCTCCTCTCGCAACTTCGCGGATTAATCGAGCAGGGCGAGGTTGTTTTTAAAGGTGACGTTGAGCGAGCAATTAAGATGCTCTCTGGCAATCAACGCTTGCAGCTCTCGGAGCTTTTTCGAGATCAGATTCGGACCTCCGGTAAGCGCACGAAGATCGTGCCGAAGACCTTCAAGCAAAAGACCTATATCGAAGAGATTAAGGACCACAGCGTTGTATTCGGTGTGGGGCCAGCGGGTACTGGAAAGACTTACCTCGCGATGGCGATGGCGGTTTCAGCTCTCGTTAATAAAGAGGTAAAGCGAATCGTGTTGTGCCGTCCCGCGGTTGAGGCCGGTGAGAAGCTCGGATTCCTTCCTGGAGATATGGCGGAGAAGGTTAATCCCTATCTTCGCCCACTCTATGACGCGCTGTATGACATGGTGGATGTCGACCGGGCGAAGGAGATGGTGGAGAAAGGTGTGGTTGAGGTTGCTCCCCTCGCCTTCATGCGCGGACGTACCCTGTCAAACGCATTCGTGATTCTGGACGAAGCGCAAAATACGACCCCTGTGCAGATGAAGATGTTCCTTACCCGACTTGGGTTCGGCTCTACCTGTGTGGTTACCGGTGACCCAACCCAGATCGACCTTCCTCGTGGGATGGAATCGGGACTTACCCATGCCCTCAAGATTTTGAACAACACCGATGGAGTGTCGATCGTGCACTTCACCGACGAGGATGTAGTGCGGCATCCCCTTGTGTCCCGCATCATTCAAGCTTATGACCGCGACGAAGATTAGTGGCCTTCTGAGCGAGGAACGTAGGCGGTTTCTCGTGGTTGGCTGCTGCCAAGCGGCGGTCGTTGTCGTAGCTGAGCTCTGTCTCGGCGCTCAGGGAGATGACCTTCCGATAACGGTTCGGGTCGTTCGTGGACTCGCGCTCATTTTGACTACCTTTGGCGTTCATATCGCTGCGCTCCACGCGCTCTCATCGTATCGGCAGCGAGAGGTAAAGGGAGACCTCTTGATCTACTCACTGCTCTTGAGCTCGGTGTTATTGGTGAGCGTCGGAAATATCCTCTCGTTTGCGCTCATTAGCTACGCGAATCTGCATGATATGTGGCGAGGCGTGACGATGGAGTCGTTTGCGCTCTGCATGCCGTTTGCACTGCCGGTGCTTATTGCGCGGTCTATCCTTGGTATTCAGCTTGGTTTAATGGTCGCGGTGCTTGAGACCATCGTTATGGGACCATACGCACATGCTACCGGGATTACAGTGGGACTGATCCTTACAACATCGATCGTCGCCTGCGTTGAATTCGTTCGGGTACGGTCACGGTCGGCGTATTTGCGAGCTGCGTTCAAGATTAGCGTTGCCTCCCTACCCTTTGCCGTCATCTCGCTCCTCATTATCCCGCCATATGGAACGCTCGATGCCACGATCCGAATCTTAGGATGTTTAGTAAGCGGTGGATTGAGCGGTATCATCGCCGTCGGTTTGACCCCCGTTGTTGAGTACCTCAGCGGATATGCCTCAGATATGCGGTTGATTGAGATGGCAACGCTCGATCATCCCCTTTTGAAGGAGCTGAGCGTTCAGGCGCCGGGAACGTGGAATCACTCAATGGTCATCGGGATGATGGTTGAGTCGGCCGCTGATGCTATTGGAGCGAATCCCGTGGTGTGCCGGGTTGGGGCCTATTTTCATGATGTTGGCAAAACCACGAAGCCGCTGTACTTCGTTGAGAATCAGACGCCGGGGGATAATCGACACGATAAATTGAGCCCCTCGATGTCTGCGCTTATCATTCGCTCGCACGTAAAGGAGGGAATAGAGTTTTCGCGAAAGCACCGGCTCCCGCAGGTGATTGAGGACCTCATTGCGCAACATCACGGCACCTCCGTGATCGAGTATTTTCATGAAAAGGCTCGCAAGGAAGCCGAGGAGGCTGGAAGTGATCCCGAATCCGTTGATAGGGCCTCTTTTTCGTATCCCGGCCCTAAGCCCCAAACTAGGGAAGCGGGGCTGCTCATGCTGGCGGATGGTATAGAGGCCGCGACGCGGACCTTGAGCGAGCCCTCCTTCGACCGTATTCAGGGGCTCGTGCAAAAGATGATTAACAAGGTGTTCGCGAGTGGCGAGCTGAATGAGTGTGACCTTACCCTGCGCGACCTGCACGTCATCGCCAAATGCTTTACTCGAGTCCTCAGTGGAATCTATCATCAGCGAATCGCGTACTCTGAGCCGGCGGAGAAGACCGGGGGGGCTCATCACGATCGTGGTGGGGATGAAGGGGTTGCTCAAGACGGCGAGCGCAAAGAGAAGAAGCGCGACAATCTTAAGAGATTAGGGGTTGAATAGTGCCAGCAAGACAACGTAGGAAAACTGCTTCCGATTCACGGACGTGGAGGATTCATCTCTCGGTTGAGAGTCGAAAGCTCGGTATCCCCTCGGCGTGGATTAAGAAGCTCCTTAAAGAGGTTCTTCATCATGTGGAGGCCGATATCGCCATCCCAGAGGTGTGTGAGATTCACATGGCGTTGACAGATGACGCCCGGATTCGGGTCCTCAATCGGGAGTATCGAAGGAAGGATAAGGCGACCGATGTACTATCGTTTCCTCAGTTTCAACCGAATGAGATATCGGGAAGGTCTACGAGGAAGGTGGACGCGCCCGGCCCCTACCTTGGGGACCTCGTTATCTCTACCGAAACCACACTCAAGCAGGCCAAGGAATTCGGTGTGACTAAACGGGAGGAGCTTGCGCGGTTGGTGGTGCACGGTGTCCTGCACCTGTGTGGATATGACCATGAGAGGGTTCCGGCCGCAGAAGCGCAACGGATGCGTCGTAGGGAGCGGTATATTCGTAGTAAGCTCGTTGTACGGTAGGCAATCAGAGTGGCTCGGCTGGAGCTAGGCCCTCTGCTCGCTAACCGATTGACGAATGACGCCCGCCAACGTATACGGCTTACCTATGACACTGCAGTTTGATCCATCAGAGATTAAATACAAACTCCAAGGGCTCACGGAACGCGTGGAAGTCCTTAGGGAGTTTCTTTGACATCCCAAATCTCACGACCAAGGTCGAGGAATTAGAGCGTCAATCCCAGGACGGGGATATCTGGAGCGACGGGGGTCAGGCGAAGACCCTGATGCGAGAGCGTTCCCAGAGTGTCGCTACCCTTGACCACTTTAAGAAGCTCGAATCACTTAAAGCTGATACAGATGCGGCTCTTGAGCTTGCGAGAGAGTCTAACGATGAGGATTTCATGCTCGAGGCAGCCCGACTCGTGAGGGAGTTGGAGGAGAGCGTTGGGGAGCTCGAGTTCAAGTGCAAGATGAACGGCGAGTTCGATAGTCAGAATGCTATCATTGAGATCAACTCGGGAGCTGGAGGCACTGAGTCGCAGGACTGGGCCGAGATGCTGTTGCGTATGTACATGCGCTGGGCCGAGAAGAAGCGTTACGGCACAGAGGTCATGGACTACCAGCCAGGTGATGGCGCCGGCATTAAAAACGCCACCATTCTCATCTCTGGTAATTACGTGTACGGCAATCTCCGCAACGAATCGGGGGTTCATCGGTTAGTGCGAATCTCTCCCTTCGACGCGAACGCTCGGCGTCACACATCGTTCGCTTCGGTGGGTGTGACGCCTGATATAGAAGAGGAGGTCGAGGTTTCGATTAATGAGGCGGACCTTCGAGTTGATACCTATCGGTCTTCGGGTGCCGGTGGACAGCACGTTAACAAGACCGATTCCGCAGTGCGTCTAACGCACATCCCTTCGGGAATCGTCGTCGCGTGCCAAAGCGAACGCTCTCAGCATAAGAACAAATCCCGCGCCATGAAGATTCTTAAGTCTAAACTCTTTGAGCGTGAGCAAGCGCAGCAGCGGGCGAAGATGGACCAAATTAAGGGGGTGCGTAAGAAGATCGACTTTGGGAGTCAGGTCCGAAATTACGTCATGCAGCCCTATCAATTAGTAAAGGATCTTCGAAGTAACTACGAAACATCGGATGTAAATTCGGTGCTGGATGGTGATATCGATCCCCTGATTGAGTCCTGCCTCCTCATGACTGAGTAGCTCTTTGGGTTATTAGAGGCGTTGTCCCCCCTCTCTTTTGCCTGTTTGAATAGCTAAAACAATGATGGGGCAAGACGGTTCGGCGAGCTGCTGAAGCCAAGAGGATACATTTTTGAGAGTCCGGTATGAGTCTGTTGATTGATTGTTCTATTGTTTCAGTGGACTAGCTGCCTTCTTCACAGGAAGTACACATGTGGTTTCTTACCGAAACAAGAATACCGGTCCTCCATGGGGCAACAAACGAGGCCCTACACAAACCAGTTGAGCTTAATTCGGCAGTTGTGGGTCTGAAAATGGCGCATCTGACTATCGTCACTTTGTCTTTTTTTTAATTTTTGGTGACATCGGCGTGGGCTCAGTCGAACGCTCACCCTGACGGTGCCGGGGGTGCGCCTTTCGTAAAAGTTCAAAATACTTTGCAAAATCCGACGCCAACCGATCACTGATTCCAATTTGAACCGATCACCGATTCCAAAGCTGCCGATCACCCGTTCCAAAATGCCCGATCACTGATTCCGAGGCTGCCGATCAGGGCTT
>JBDLRS010000103.1:0-11121 GCA_039799965.1 Pseudomonadota bacterium | reverse complement strand
AAGCACGAAGTATTTTGAACTTTTCGGAGGCGCAACCCTGGCACCGTCAGGGTGAGCACCGAAAATTCAAAAGACAAAGTGATTTTAGTCAGATGCGCCATTTTCAGACCCGCAACTGCCGTTTCTAGGATTAAGCACCCCCAGCACCATAATCGCGCTGATGTACCGTCCCCCATCCTCGTCGAACCTCTGCGCGTACTCCCCGACGTATCCGATCTCGTATCGGGCTGGCCCTTGCTTGACGTAGGGGCCGAAGAAGAAGCGATCTCGATCAAAGCCGCCCTTGGGACCATTGTGTTGAGAGTTAAGGGTCACAAACAGCTCGTTGTACCCGGTCAGACCGTATGATCCTGACTCCGAGAGCGAGTAGCTACCACGAAGGAGATATCTCGTTCGATTCGATGGACCGCCAGCATCCTCGATGATCCGTTGCTCTTGTCGTAGGCGGTGCTGCCAATCGATCCCCCAGCGGGAATCCCTCACGAGGATCTGTTGCCATATTCGGTTCTCGTTTCGGAAGTCCTCCTCGTAATGTTTATTCATGAAGGTCGGCGTCCACGCGTATCCGAGGAAGAGCGCGATGTTCGGGTTGATGTTGTACCCCAGAGCCGGTCGAATGAGCAGGCGCTCCATCCTTGAGATGTCGTCGCCGACCCGAGGCTGCACCTCCATGTAGGTGAACCACTCCTTGTTGATGGTTACCTGTGCAATGACCTGGGTCCAACTTTGCACGTCGGTGCTTTGGGCATAAGTGTTGCGTGAAGGGGACGCGAATGCGGCCAGCGCAGCAAAAAGAAATGCACCTAAGGTTCTCATAGGTTCTCCAAAAGAGGGCCGTAGAGCGCATATCTACTCCTACCTTCAGGTCAGCGCCAGATCGGTGAGAGGATTTACATCAGGCAGAGATCGCGCTAGCAGGGTGGTGAAAAATGGTTCCGTCGTGAGCATTTTGAGAGTTTTGACGAAACAAGGCGGAGACGACGAAAAAACCGGAGGCGTATCCACTGAGATACGTTACCCTGCTAAGAGGGGAGGGCAGGGAGCGTCTCTGAGTTTCCCAGCCCGAGCCACTCAAGGAGGCTACGAATCGCCGAAGGGCGCTTCTGTTGAAGCCCTATGAGTTGTCGAATCGCCTGTGTCTCAGATAGAAGAAGGACTTGATCGCGATCTCCCTTCTCCTCAAGCTTCTCGACGCGAGTCTTCAGCCAATCTCGCTGCGAGCGAAGGTCCTGAATCTCGGACTCCTTCATATCGAGGATGCGCTCTTGCAGAGATACGAGGCTCTTGAGTCTCTGGATCTCTTCGTTGAGAGGGGAGAGGTCGGCGCTTGAGGCGGTCTCCCGTGCATCCGGCGTGGCAGAGGCGACCCGTTCCACCATCGGAGTCTCTTCCGCCGACGAACAGTACGTGGTCGTCTCGGATTCACCTGTAGATGCCGCGCTCGGTGAGGAGACTGCGCACCCCTCATCCGATGGCTCTCGGGAGTTCGGTATCTCCTGAAAGGAACCAAATATCTCGGCAAGTTGGGTGCGGGCATAGAGACGTTCTCCGTCCCCCTTGACCTCAACGGTGAGGTATCCGGCCTCACTGAACCGCTGGAGCGTCCGAGCCGATACACCAGCTTCCTTAACCGCGGTGGCCTCAGAGATCATTCCCTCAACTGACATCGCTCTCGTACTCCTCATCTCCTACAAGTAATTCATCTCCCGAACCTCCAGGATCGAGGTTGAGCCCGGGGTCTTGGTCGAGCGTCCACCGGTCACGACTGCGCGAGTGCCGTTGTTGATCTTCAATCGAGCCTGCACAACCTTGAGGCTGCTTTCGATCTCAAAGTCGTGATTCTCGCCTGAATCGAAGAAGATCGGACGAACGCCCCAGTAGAGCGCCATACGACGAAGCGCGGTTTCCTTGCGCGATAGACCGTACAACGGCTGGTGTGGTCGATACTTGGCGACAAGGCGAGCCGAGTTGCCGGTCTCGGTGCATGCGATGATCGCCTCAGCTCGAGTCTTGATTGCAGCGGCGCACGCGGCGTAGGCGATAGCGTCTGGAACTGTCTGCGTATCGGCGTCACGCAAGCGGAGCTTGTATTCCTGGAACTCAAAGGTCTGCTCAGCGGCGAGCGCTACTCGGCTCAAGTAACGCACACACTCCTGTGGGTGCTCACCGATCGCGGTCTCGTCAGAGAGCATCACGGCGTCAGCGCCGCTCATAACCGCCGCGGCGATATCAGATACCTCAGCGCGAGTCGGTCGAACGGCCGTGATCATGGAGTGCATCATCTGCGTTGCGACAATAACGGGAACTCCGCGATAGTTGGCGCCCTCGATTAACTTGCGTTGAAGCATTGGGAGCTGCTCAAGTGGGACCTCAAGTCCAAGGTCTCCACGAGCCACCATCAAGCCATCAGCGGCGTCGATGATCTCGTCGATGTTCTCAAGCGCAGCGCGGCGTTCGATCTTCGCGATGATCCCAGCGGCGGAACCCTTTTCGTTGATTACCTTACGAAGTTGGTTGATGTCCTCAGCGCTTCGAACGAATGAGATGGCGACGTAGTCAACGCCGTGTGTGATCCCCCACTCAAGGTCAGCGAAGTCCTTCTTGGTGGTCGCCGGAAGGTCAACATCGCTGTCTGGGAACGCTATTCCGACACGAGAGCGGATCCTTCCGCCCTTTGCGATACGACATAGAACGTGGTCAGCGTTTACCTTCTCAGCGGTGAGCTCAAGGATCCCGTCAGCGAGGAGTACGCGGTGTCCAGGCTTCAATGTGGTCATCGGATTGACCGTTTCGACGAAGATGCTCTGAGCGTTAGAAAGGTTCCCCTTGTCCTGCGAGAAACGAAGCTCGATAGGATCCCCGTCCACAATAGGGCAGTAATCCCCCTCAACGTTCGAGATTCGTATCTTGGGGCCAGAGAGATCTTGAAGGATAGCAACCCACGCGCCCATCTCGGCGGACACCTTTCTTACATCTTTTAGAACGGCGAGGTGCTCCTCATGACTGCCATGAGAGAAGTTAAGACGGAACACATTGGCCCCTGCCTCGATGAGGCTCTTTATCTTCTCAGGTCCTCTCGAGGATGGCCCAAGGGTCGCGATAATCTTTGTGCGGCGGTCACTTAAAACCTGCTCCGTTGATGGGCCCTGTCGGGTCCATAAATTTGATGTTAATGACTCAAGACTCATGACCTACCTCATAAAAAAGTGAGTGTCGTGCGGCCGTTACTGGGAGTAGTGAGTGTATGGGAAGGAGTTCCCTCATTCGACCAGTTCGGCGATATGCCTCGGAACAATAAGCCCCGACGGGGCATTTTACAAGGTAGAGAGATTCCCTTTAACTAACTTCTTTTTTGGCCCGATCTCGCGCAGCAAACGGGGTGGAATGGGTTGATCTTGTTATACACCTTACGATAGGACCCGACCGTCTTGGGGGTGCTCTACTCGAAAAAAGTGAGGGTGACAATGAGGTTAAGCGCATCTTGGAGAGGGTCAGCGATCATCTTACTAATGACCCCTTTGCGCCTAGCAGGGTGGTTACAAATGGTTCCGTAGTGAGCATTTAGATAGTTTTAACGAAATCAGGCGGAGACGACGAAAAAACCGGAAGCGTATCCACGACTCGACTGAGCTCGCCGAGGTCTGAGATACGTTGAGGATCTTTTCGGCATCTCCAACGAAGGGGGACGTTGAACTATCGAATTGCACAACAGGAAATCATTTTTCACCCCCTTGGTAGTGGCGCTGAAAATCGGCGCAAGTGGCTGGAAGGGCCTTAGCTAACCCATGTTTGGAAGTGCACGGTAGGATACCATGAGTGCTCAAGAATCATCATCAAGCGACCAGAGCCAACAATACCTCAGCAAGCGAGTCATGATTAACGGTCAGTTCGTTACGCTCTACAGCGTAAACGGGGTAACCTGGCTCTCATCGCCGGAGGATATCCCCGATACGATGGCTCGGCTCGATAACACTCGAATAACCCTTAAGGATGAGAATCCCGCCGATGGAGATAGGGGGAAGGGCGATCAGGGTGACAAGGGCGAGAGAGGAGAGAAGGCAGAGAAAGCGGCCGCTCCACCACCCAAGGCACCGGGCTCTCATTATCGAATGAAGGGGCCGAAGCCTCGGCCGATCCTTCGTCAAGGTGGCAAGGTTGTGAAAGGTACACCGATCGAGCCGATCTCCGCGAGCACTGTGAATATCAAGGGGCCTTCGGATGTCGCCTTGCCTCAAGTGAAGCTGTCTCCGATGGAGCAGGGACCTCGCCGAGGGAAAATAGTCGCGCCGCTCGCGCAACGTCGACCAGGGAAACCTAAGGTAACGCCACCTCCAGCGAAGAAGGTTGTAGCTCCTCCCGCTCCTCTAAAGGGCAAGGCGCCCGTGGCGGCACCGGCCAAGCCATCCGCTCCGGCCAAGCTCGCTAAGGGTGTGAGGCCGGCGCCTCACAAGATGCAGAAGGCTCCGAAGGTAGTCGCCGCTACGAAGGCAGCGCCTGTAAAAACCGCCTCGTCAAAAGCCGCGCCATCGAAGGTCTCAAAGGTAGCGCCTAAGAAGGCCGCCAAGCCGGTCAAGGCAGCAAAGAAGGTCACCCCTAAAAAGGCGGTCGCGAAGAGATCGGCGAGGAAGGCGAGCTCCAAGAAACGCTCTCGGTAATCGGGCTGCATTAGGAAAGCGTAAGGTTCGATATCACCAAGGTTGCGAGACGCGCTGTCGCGAGCGTACCGAACGCCCCGTTTGCTTCGAGGGGCGCCTTGCTCGCGTCAGTCGCAATCTCTAGTGTTGCCCATCCCGTCGAGTTGTCACCGGCCATCGTAACCGACACTCTCGCGGGGATAGTACTATGAGATTCGCGACCATCCGTATCTACGAATACCGCAAGGTGCACACGTCCAGACCATTCGCCTGTAACGCTCTGCGCGAGAAAGGAGGGGTCTCCCACGACTGTTTTTATCATTGATCCGTCGCTCATTCGTGACGGCTCGTTCGGAATGAGGGTAATCCCGCTCACAGACAGGGAGCTTGCGCTGATGAGAACCTTTACCTCCACGCTAAAACCGTTTGCTCGGGTGGTCCCACTCAGGGTTCTTGTCGCTTGCGTTTTTCGTACCGGTGGCTCCCCTCTCATGGTGTCACGTCGCTCATGTGAGAGAAACGACGAGCGGTGGTCCTCCCCACGGTTTGGTGCCTCTCGTTTCAGGACCGTCGTTGTTGCGAGCAGTAGTCCGAGGCACACGAATAGTGCGCTCACCACAAGGAGAGGTGTGTGTTGTCGAGTACCCCGCACTTCCGGTTCCTGGCGCGTGTCAGAGCGAAGCGATTTGGACCGCAACCTGTGGCGGTCCAAAACCCCATCTGATTGAGTAAGAAGATAGAGGGTGCGACCGAGGGGTGGGTACGGGCACGCGGGACCATTAGTCGTGTTGATGATCTCATCGATATGTGGATCGAAGAGTCGATGAAGATCCTGAGTTGATGGGCCACCGAATTGCCCGTCCTCTACAGAGCGAAACCCCCGCGAGACCTCGACGCGGGCCCCGATCTCTCGTAGCACGGTAGCGAGCGCCTCAAGCGCTTCGGGGGATTCTCCGTGGGTGAGCATCACGGTGTCGGTGTCTTCTTTGGTGTCGCAAAAGATCTCCGGGGCGAGTGGAAAGTTAGCCTTGCAGAAAGCGGTGAACCTTTTCACCGTCTCTGGATCGTCCTGTTCGAATCCCCGAAAATTGAGTGCGAATTCCTTACTGCTCAGGTCCATGGTGGTCACTACGTCCCCTCATTTCGCCACTTGATAAGGGTCGACCTGTGTGACGAAAAGGTTGAGGCGCGACCGCCAAAAAAGGACGCCTGAATCTAACGTGGTTACCTGGTATGGCGTTTACTCGAGAGAAACGTGCAGATCCGGTGATGGTGTTGGGGCAAGCGTGGGGGAGGGGCACTATTCCTGCGAAAACCTCTACCCTCGGACGGTAAATCTGCGATACGGTTGGCAAATAGCGGTCCACTCCGGCGTGAGATGTCGCGAGTAGTTGAATTGCCCAAAGGTTACTGGGTACACTCCTTGAGAAAGTTTCTTAGGAATGAACATGAGTTATATCGAGAATAATCTGATGGATGATGAAGAGATGGTGCACGTCACCAGACTTCATCCGATCGTGCTCCTCTTTCCGGCCGCAGCTACCTCACTCTTGGCTGGTTCTCTCACCCTGGTTGACGCTATCCCCTACATCCAGACCGTCGTGGCTATCCTTCTGTTCGTTTCATTGTGGCGTTTGGTGGATCGTCTGATCCTCTTTTTCTCCTCTGAGTTCGGCGTTACCTCGAAACGAGTTCTCGGAAAGACCGGGTTCATCCGACGAACCTCGCTTGATATCGTCCTGAATAAGGTCGAAGCGATCCGTCTCTCACAATCGATAATGGGGCGAATACTTAATTATGGGGATATCGAAGTAACCGGCACCGGCGGAACCGACGAGGTTCTCCGATTCATCCCGGATCCGCTCGTGTTTCGAAAGGTTGTGCAGGAACAACTCGGGGCTCAGGAAGAGGGAGATCGAAAGGCGGCTGACAGCCTCACTCGATAGTCACTCGATAGTTGCCGCACAACTTTTCCGTTTCGTGTCCGAACATACCTCTTGTCTATCGATGAGAGGTGTTTGTGTCTGTTCAAACGAGTCCTGAAAAGAGTACTTCTGAAAAAGATTTCCGTCTCAGTGCGATCGGTGTGGCGATTACGTGCGCGCCACGACCCCGCAAGGTTGAGCTTCTTGCCCAGCTTGCGAACGGAGTATCCCTTGAGTCGCTCTCAGCATATCTTTCACGTGCGGAGCTTCGAGCGGGGCAGGTCTCGGTTGAGGAGGGAAACTCTAGTGGGTTTGAGGCGATCCCGTATTCCTCAGCTCGGTACCCCGCGGCGCTCAGGGCGATATCATTACCTCCTCCGGCGCTCTTCATTCGAGCGCATGAGCGATCGTTCCACTTCCCCTCCAAGATGGTTTCTGTTGTTGGTACCCGAGCCGCATCTGTCGAGATGTGTCAACGCACCTCTGTATTGACAGATCACCTTGCGCGCGCGGGGTTGTGTATCGTCAGTGGTTTGGCGCTCGGCATCGATGGCGCAGCGCATCGAGGAGCGCTCGTTGCGTCAGCTTCGTGTCCCACGATCGCCGTCGTCGCCCACGGACTAGAAAGAACATATCCACCGTCGCACACCTCGCTCGCTGAAGCGATCATTGATCGTGGGGGCGCCATCATCTCTGAATACCCGCCCGGAACTGAACCGTTCAAGCACCACTTTCTCGAGCGCAATCGAATTGTGGCGGGGCTCTCGCTCGGGGTGGTTGTTATTCAAGCAGGAGCGCGAAGCGGATCTCTGGTGACCGCCCGCTTCGCCGCTGAATATGGGCGAGACGTATTCGTACTCGAAGCCGAGACGGATGATGCAGCGTGCTGCGGAGGTGCCAACCTCATAGAGGAGGGCGCGATTCCGATTGCGGGAGCTCGTGAGGTGTTGCAGGAGTACGGCGCGCTGCCCGTCGATTCTGATAGTACCGATGGGGGCGGGTGGAGAACGATGACGGTGGATGAATATCTACGAATGTCCGGCCACTCTGCCGCTCAGTTGCTCCGCTTGGAGATGGAGGGGAGGGTTGTCAGGCTGCCAGGGAATCGGGTCTCTGTCATGGCCTACTAAGCGTCGTCAGGGAGCTATCCGGGGCCAATCGCCCGAAAAAGGGTTATAAGTCGGATGCGAGGGGTGATATTGACTTGGGAGGGCGCCTTCTTTAATCTCTGGGCCCTGTCGACTGTCAAAGGACGGCATTGATTCCTGAATGGTGGCTATAGCTCAGTTGGTAGAGCATCGGATTGTGGTTCCGAGTGTCGTGGGTTCGATCCCCATTAGCCACCCCAGTTTCTTCCGCTCGGCGCTCGCGCCAAGGGGCTGCGCCCCTCTCGCCCCTGAACGGGGCTTCACCCCGCTGACAACGGTGTACATTTATCATTCGGCTGCGCCAAGATTTGGATGACGGGTTAGGGATGTTTCCCTAACCACCCTCCCTTTTGTCCACTCGGCGTTCCCGCCCAGGCGCTCTCGCCCCGGGCTTACCTCCCATAGCGATTTCCTTCCTTGCCCGCTACACTTGAGCATATGAAGAGTCGAAACGAACACCAGATGATGGACCTGATTCTTGGTACCGCCCAAGCCGATCCGAACATTCGCACCGTTGTACTCGAAGGCTCTCGTGCATCTCCCAACACGAGTAAAGATCCTTTTCAGGATTATGACATCATCTACGGCGTATCAAATCTCTCCCTGTATAGGAACAATATTGATTGGATTAGGAGATTTGGCGAGCTGATGGTTTTGCAGATGCCTGATGGCATGGGCTCTAGTCCTAGCCTGCCGCACAAATTTACGTATCTCATGCAGTTCTTAGACGGCAACCGCATAGACTTAAATCTCTACCAGCTAGACCACCTGAAGGGTCACACCTTTTCTAGTCAGAGTGTGGTCTTGCTTGATAAGGATAGCTGGATCAACCTTTCGCCTCCGAGCGAATCTGACTACTTTCCCAGCAAGCCAACGGAGAGAGAGTTCTTCGAGTGCTGCAACGAATTCTGGTGGGTCTCTCCGTATGTCGCCAAGGGATTGTGGCGCAGGGACTTAGGATACGCGAGGCATATGCTTGATACGATTCTGCGCTCTGAAGCCATAAAAATGACAACGTGGTATTTCGGAGTCAAAACTGACTTCAAGGAAAATCCAGGTAAGTACGGAAGGCGCTTCAGTGATCGTATTGAACCTGAGCTGTTAAAACTGCTGGGTGCATCCTACGAGGCTGGCACTATCGATGAAACATGGCGTGCTCTTGAGAGCCTCTGCTCTCTCTTTGGAACTGCGGGCTTCAAGGTGGCTTCTCATTTTCAGTTTCACTACTCCTCACAAGAAGATAGAAACGTCACCGCTTACCTACGACATATCCGAGCTCTCCCTGCAGACTCAGCAACGATTTACTAGCGGTAAGCGCTATTCTTGCGGCGACCTCACTGCCTGTTCCATCTCTACCCTGTTTATTGAGCAAGTCTTACTACCCAAGACCTCGAATGTACTCCGATACCGACTGCTCTGTTGCGAGCCAATTGCGAGCCTTTTTATGCGCATCGATTTTGCCTTGTCGCGCTAACAGACTTAAGTACTCCTGCGAGTACGGGAATTTTTTTGCAAGAACAGAGAGCGGGACATACTCATCGCTCCCCAACACCCCACTGCATTCAAGATAGAGATCCAACGTACGCTCCAACGCTTGTGCTATCAGCAGAATAAACGGGTCATAGCTACCCTTGTTCGCCAGATTGAGCGCGCGATAATACTGCTTGCGATTATTTTTAAGGATGATCGCTGGTGGATACCCGAACTTCATCAAAATAAGGTTCATGAGAAGACGTGCGATTCGTCCATTTCCGTCAAAGAACGGGTGAATCCACACAAAGCGATGGTGAAACGTAGCTACCAGCTCGATCGGATCTAACGTATCAGGATTGCCATTTACGTATACGATGAGCTCTTTAACTAATCCATGTACCTTCATGAAGTTAGGAGGGATAAAATTCGCCCCAAGGATACGCACCTGTCCGTTTCTGAAGCGCCCTGCGAATTCAGTTTCAATATTTTCCAGTACCAAACCATGCACGCGAAGAATGTCATTCTCGCATAGCGCGTATCGCGGCTGTGCTAGCTCCTCAACGTACTGAATTGCTTTCTCGTGGTTCTTCGCCTCAAAGTGTTCTCGAAGGTTTTTGCCCTTTACGGTGATTCCTTGCTCAAGTACCAAGCGAGTCTCCTGCAACGTCAGGGTATTGCCCTCAATCGCATTTGAGTTATAGGTCCACTCGATCGCAAGCTCAGATTTAAGCCGTTTCAACGCAGCCTGTGGAAGCGGTCGCAACTTTGAGAGTCGCTCCTTTTTGGCTTTTATTCTCCTGAGTATCTTTTCGTTCATATCGGATAGGGTATATTTTAGGACTATCCGATATTTAGTACAAGGAAAACTACTCTAAAATAGCTACTCAAAGTGCCCAAAAGCCGATGCAAAGAAGCTGCATAGAGAACTAACATATAGCAATATTAACTTGTTAGCTGCTCTCAGATACGCCACCCCATCATTTCCTATCCAAACTTGGCTGCGCCAAGATTTGGATGACGGGTCAGGGATGTTTCCCTAACTACCCTCGCCACCCCATCATTTCCTATCCAACCTTGGCTGCGCCAAGATTTGGATGACGGGTTAGGGATGTTTCCCTAACTACCCTCGCCACCCCATCGGGATCCCATGCTCCCCAAGTGATGCTATCACCGAAAATAAATAGTTGAGGCATATCAAGCGAGCCTTGTGTAAAAGCTAATCGGCGTCAGCGGTATTATCAAACTTCTCAGCAATCCACATCTTCACCAGTGATTGCCGAGTAATTCCAAGTCGGCGAGCCTCTTTATCCAAGCTAGATATGACCCAAGCTGGAAAATCGATATTAACGCGACGAAGCTGCTCGTTCACGCGACGTGCTTTTGATTTATCAAGGTGCTTGGTTACATCCTCGCCGCTATCAAAAGCGGTATCAAAGTCTTTGGCCTTAATTCTCTTCATATAGTTCTACCTCTTCTTTTTTTGATCGCCTTACAGAGATGATTCTTGTTATTCCTCCACGATATGTGACCACAGCGCTCCAGTGCTTACCTGCGATCTTACCGATTAAGAGGAAACGCGACTCGCCCGTTGTCCTCGCCTCAATCTCCAATAGATAAGGGTCTTCCCAGAGAGCCTTGGCTTCTTGGAAGTCGATCCCATGTTTATCCTTATTGGACTTGCTTTTATTAGGATCGAACTCAAAATCCATATATTATATATACTATAAATATACCTAAACTGTCATCTATTAGGTTATATATAAATAACTAGCTGTAAATACTCATTATAATACTATACTTTGCCTTAGATGTGCCGGTTTGATGCTGGTTTAGCTCAGGGGTTCATGTATCCTTTCCCTTACGTGGTCCTCATGGCCCCGAGCTAGCGCGGCAGGGTTTATGCTCGAGAAAAAACACAGACCCTGCCGCGCCCTTTATTGC
>JBDLRS010000102.1:0-12693 GCA_039799965.1 Pseudomonadota bacterium | reverse complement strand
TTCTTGCTGATCGTCTCAAATGTTTGGATGAACCGACGAGAGCACGCCTCTTGGAGCTCAACAAGGGTAACCGAGAGGGTCTCTATGGCACGAACGAGGTCTTCACGCTGCGTTGTGAGATCCTCAAGACGCTTCGCCTCGACCTCATGTTGCTCAATAACGGAGGGATCGACCTCCCCTTCTCGCTCCAACCGTTGGCGCATCGCGGTCACGCGAGCATCGAGCTCACGGCGGGCGTGGTCCTGAAGTAACTCGGTGCTCTCCTGGTTCTGGCGAATCTCCTCGATCGCCTCCTCTCCAAAGGATTCTCGAAGCGCGCACTCCGCGCTCCCGAGCTCACCCTTAATTCGCTCACCTGCCATACGTTCACGAACGAGTCTATCCCGAGCCGCCTCGTACCCTTGGCGCTTGAATTCAAGATCTCGAAGAACTCTCGTAACGCCATCACGGACACCACGTCGTTTCTCCTCAACCTCACGAAGATTAGCCGTGACCTCTTTGTACGCTTCTTCTACCTCGGAGTTGTCCTGCTGTTTGAGCGTCTCTATCTCCTCGGCGAGCTCCAGGATGGCGCCTTCGAGAGCTGCCATCTGAGAACGAGCCTCTTCGGCTTGTGGCTCGATGCGTTGCACATCAGCGTCAAGCTGATTGAGCATCTTCGACTCACTCGCCAAACGGCCACGGATCTCGCCCTGACGGTTCGAGAGCTCACGGAGCCGTTGCTGCGCTTGCTGAATCGAGCGGACGAGCTCAGCGTGGCGGCGCTCGCACTCATTGAGTCGAGCGACGGTCGCATCACGCTCCGCGACAATACTATCGTAGGCGCCCTGATTCTCCTCGATAATCGCCGTGGCCTCGTCAACCTTATTCTTGACCTGGATGATTCCACCCTCGTGACGGAGGCTATAGAAGCTCCACGGAGAAAGGAGGTCGCCGGTCTCAGTCACAACGACGAGATCGATAGGAGGCTCGCCCGACGCGCTTTGAGCCTCTGAGAACTTGATCGCGGTATCGAGATCCTGGGCAACCCACACATTTGAGAGAAGTCGTTCAACGAGCCCCTTGCTCCACTCAGCGGTCTTGATGAAATCAAGGATAGGGGCGACTCCCTCGATCGGCGTGATAGCGCGCTCGATCGCGGAGGGTGAAGGCACCTGCGCGAAGAGTCCGAGTCCGATCCCCTTCTTGTTCTGAGGATCCGCCTTGAGAACCATCTCCTGGAAGCTTCGCGCCACTTTGGTGACGTCATCAACAACCAAGAACGAGGCGCGCTCGGCGAGCACCGCCTGCAAACATTTCGCATATCGATCTGGAACCGTGATGCCATCAACAAGGAGTTTGAAATCCCCCGTCACCTCGGCTGGCATCTTGAACTCACCACCAAGCGCTCGCTTGAGCTGCGTGAGTGGAGATGCCGCTGTCAGCTGCGCTTGCAAGGCCTCACGTCGGCTCTGCGCGGAGACGAGCTTGTCGCGAAGCTCACGAATCGTGCGCTCTTTGGTGCGCTGGTCCTCTCGAAGTTGATTGATCTCTTGGGTAAGCCGCGCGAGCTCCTCCTCACCGGAGAGATCAAGGGAGGCCAACCCCTCTTCAATCTCCATCGCTTGCGCCTCAAGGCTTGAGAGCGCGGCTTGGGAATCTTGTCGTCGAGCGAGCAAAGTGTTCTTGCGCTCCTCAAGTCGCGCGATCTCGGTAGCGCGAGCCTGCATGACGGAGTTGAGCTCTCGCAAGCGAGACTCACGGGTGTTGACCTCGCGTTGACGCCGATTCAACTCATCTCGTAACTGCTCAGCTTGAGTTCGGTAGAGTTCTACCTCAGCGTCGAAACGATTACCCTCATCCCGCGATTCCTGCTCAATTCGGCGAGCCTCTTCAAGAGCGCCCTGCGCGACCTGCTCTTCGTGCTCTAACTGAGCCGCTTTGTGCGCGCTCTCACCAACTCGCTTCAGGAGTCGAAGCAAGGTATCGGCGAAGAGCTCACGCTCCGCAACCTTCAACTCCTCTTTGATCTCAGCGCGCGCGATAGCGCGAGCGGCTTGACGCTTTAAGTTTCCAACCTGTCGGGTGACCTCTTTAATAACATCGTCAAGACGCACAACCTGAGCGTTGGTGTCATCAACCCGCTTCGATACCGCATTCATGTGTTCGCGGAATCCAGCGATGTGCGCGGCCTCCTCAATAACGATTCGACGATCGTCTGGCTTGGCTGTGATAATACGGCCGATCTCTCCCTGCGCGATGATCGTGTATCCTCGCGCGGCGAGCCCCACCACGCGGAAGAACTCTTTGATGTCCTTGAGACGACACGGAACCTTATTAAGGAAGAACTCAGATTCGCCACTTCGGTAGAGACGGCGGGTGACCTGTACCTCGGTCACAGATTGCAACCATGAGTACTTCGAAAGGGAGGCTCGAATGTCCGAGATGAAGTCTCCAGTGACAACCTCTCCGGCGATCTCAATCTTAGCTGGTTGTTGTGGAGGGGCCTGCTCGGGAGCTTGCTCGGCGGCATCAACCACCGCGGCCTCATTTTGACCTACCTCATCGGAGGCATCGCTGGGAACGCCACTCGGCGGAGCGTCATCCGCCGTTGCGGACCCCTCTACTTGATCGGTGTTCTCAGGGGTTCCGCTGAGGAGGGATGGAGCGGCCGAAGCCTCTACCGCCGCGCCGCTATCTTGGGGACCAGTATCGTCTTGGGGGCCAGTATAATGGCCGCCTGGCTCAACGACGTTGGCCGCCTCTGTCTGCTCATAGTAGCTCAGGAGGTCTTGAAAGAGGGTACCCTTGTCAGCCCGAATAACGAGCGAAACCTCGGCGAGGCCGAGGGGCCGAAACGACTCTGTGCCATTGAAGATAACGTCCTCAAGGGTGTCACCTCGAAGGGAGGATGCGCGAGTCTCTCCTAAGACCCATCTGAGGGCGTCGATGATATTTGATTTGCCGCAGCCGTTAGGTCCAACTACGCCGGTGATCCCCGTCTCAAGGGGAAGAACCAGGCGCTCCATGAATGATTTGAACCCGAAGATGTCTAAACGCTCTACTCGCATCGCAACTGCTATCGCTCAAAACTACACATATTGAAAGGGCTGCCGGTTTTGGTGAACCGACCCGATCCCAAAACCGACTCAAAACGCTTTTTGAGTGGTACGATCCCGGCCGAGGGTAGGTTTAACACTCTTAAAACAAGAAAGCACTACCCAGTTTAAGGAATTGAGGGGAGCAGCGGCCATCCGGAGGTACCGGACCCTACTCCGACTTGAGCGGCTCTTTGGGGTCTTCATCCGTTGCTGACTCACGTTCCACGTCCCCCCCCTCCTCTCTACCTCCAAGAACCGTCGAGCCGATCCGTTTCGTGATTTCGGCTAAGGTTCCGTGCTGAGGCATCAAGATCGCGAGGGAATAATCGATCGCCGATAGGTATGAGAAGGCTAGGGAAACGATAAGGATGTTGAGTCCGAGAAACTGCGCGGTCACGCGGTAGCCGAAAAAGCTAAAGGAGTAGTCGTACAGAAGAAGCGCCAATATGGCTATCATCTGCAATGCGCTTTTTACCTTTCCACCAGATTTGGCGGCCACCACCGTTCCGTCCTTGGCAGCAAAAGCTCTCAGGCCAGTTATCCACAGTTCACGGGCAAGAATAAGGGTGACCATCCATCCCGGCACGAAGGACACGCAGTTGTCATCCCGCAAAGACACCAACATCACCAGCGCCGCCATCACTAGAATCTTATCTGCGAGGGGATCAAAGAGCTTTCCGAAGTCGCTAATCGCTTTGTAGCGCCGAGCGATATACCCGTCCGCGTAGTCGGTACAGGCCGCTAGCGCGAATATAACCGCCGCGATATTGAGGGAATTTCGGCTAGGTTCTATCAACACGGCAACGAACACCGGGATCAGGATGAGCCGAAGGAAGGTCAGCCAATTAGGAATTCGTTTAAACCAGTTAGCCATGCGCCACGGCAGTATACTGCTTTTTCAGATGCAGTACACGCCTCACATAGTTCTGAGTCTCAGAATATGGCGGAATACCGTTATAGCGCTGCACCGGCACATCCCCGGCATTGTACGCGGCTAAGGCGTGGGACTCGTTCCCATACCGTTTCAAAAGCCGCGCCAAATATTGGGTTCCCCCATGGATGTTCCATTCGGGAACGAACGCATTTCGAACTCCGAGCATTCGGGCGGTGCTTGGCATGAGCTGCATTAACCCCTGCGCCCCCTTTGGGGATACCGCTCGTGGATTAAAGCCTGATTCCACATGAATCACCGCCTTAATAAGATTAGGGTCCACGCGATGCTGCCGAGCGGCCTCGTGGATAGCCCGCTCGTATACCGCGGCGGAGTGCAGTCGACGACCACCCTTGATACGGGTCTTTCGGTAGTAGCTAAAGCCGTTGGCGCGAGCGGTGAATATTTCAGCCTGCTCCCCCTCCTGCGGTGGTTTCGACGTAAAACGAATCACTCCACCGGGCTCCCGCACAACGTAGATCTTTCCGTCCGCGGCCCGAGAGTCCGATACCATCGTACCGATGGACAGCAGCAGAGCGCACACGCATGCCCCCCAGCCTAGTTGTAACGATAGACGCTCGTTAGACATATCCTTACCCTTGTCAGCCTTGAGTCCCTTACCGACACTCTCCACAGACGGATCGTGAATTATCTCAGTTTGTTTCTCCCCACCTCACAAAGTCACACCTCCTGCGCCACGACCACCTTGCACCAGTCACACAGCGGAAAGCACCGCGTGAACTCCTGCGTCCCGGGGATCCTCACCTGCGATAGAATGTGGGGCTCGTGGGGAGTACCGACTTAGCGTACGTCCTTGTATGGAAATGATCGGTACCCTCTTTTGATGCGAACTTTCACAAGGGAGAAGTATGAGAATTAATCAAACGACATCTCATCTACAAGTAGTTAGAACTACCGGACAAAAAGGGTAATAGCCCCCGGAGGCGGGCTAAAAACAAGGGCTCATCGTGGAATCGATTGGGTGCAACGAGTACAGAGGTAACGCACAAGCCCCTTGTTTTGGCATATACATAGCGCCTTTCCACGTGCACGGCGGGATAACACCGAGCCCTACCCACTCGATCTTACGAAAACCCAAAACAAGAATACTAATTTTCCGGTGTCCGGCATGCCGGTGGAAAATTAGTATCCTCATTCTATCTGTATCTTTGTAATTTCGAGCAATCAGCTCACGTTGAGCAATGGTTATCGCAAGAGCTGCAGCGCCAAGCTTGGCAACTGGTTCGCTTGCACGAGAACCGCCGCACCCGCTTGTTGCAGGATGTTCAATCGAGTCAGGTTCGCAGCCTCTTCCGCCACGTCCACGTCTCGGATTCGGCTCTCAGCGGCCAAGAGGTTCTCTCTCGCCACACCAAGGTTGTTGATCGCGGTTGAGAGTCGTGACTCAACTCCTCCAAGAATTCCTCGAGACGCGCCCACCGAGTAGATCGCCGCATACACCGCGTCCAACGCGAGTCGCGCCGCACTCGCCGCAGCCGCCTCGGTGGCACCGTTGATCGAGTACGACAGCGCGCCGGAACCGTCATTACTTAGTCCGATACCCTGAAGGGTAGCAAGCAGATTGTTGTATCCAATCTGTGACGACGCTCCCGAGCCCGTTCCCACCTGAATCGTGATGTTGCTCGTTCCCGAGAGCAGCTTGGTGCCGTTAAACTCAGTCACCGCCGCGATACGCTCAATCTCAGATCCGAGCGCCACGAACTCGTTCGCCACTGCTGAGCGTTGCGTCGTACTGAGCGTGCCGTTCGCTGACTGCGACGCAAGCTCCGCGAGACGCGTGAGGATATTCCCCACCTCGCCTAACGCGCCATCCGCGATAGCGATCGTCGAGATTCCGTCGTTCGTGTTGCGGATTGCCTGTCCAGCGAGACGAGACTGCGCCTTAAGGGACTCCGCGATAGCAAGACCGGCCGCGTCGTCAGCGCCTCGGTTGATTCGGTATCCCGAACTCAACTTATTAAAAGTCTGACTCAGCTTCGAGCCGGTGCTGTCCAAGCGTCTTTGCGCTTGGACCGATGTGATATTACTTCCGATACTAATTGCCATAGTTCATTCCTCCTTGAACAAGGATGGCGTTACTCTGCCGCCCCCGAACCTGCATTATGTAGGGACTGAAAAGCACTTTGGTCGTATCGCTCACTCCACACGGCATCATGCCCTGCGATCCTGGGATGGCGCCGAATGCTAGCAACCGACCGTTCGAGTATTTCCCGAAGGAAATTCAACGAACTTATTAGGTTGCGACGTCCGAACGACATCTACGTGCGCTTCTACAACCGCTCTACAGACACTGTCGGATGGATAACGATTTTTCTTGAACAAAAAATATGAGGAAGTGAAAAATTTACATAGGATCCTTCCCCAACTCCGGATCGTAGGTCAGGTCCTATTTTTCTGGCCGGGAAAGGACGGGTTCCACACGAGGGGGGGGGTGAGGCGGCAAGAGGGGATCTTTTCGTCGTAAGGTACGGCGTATCATACGTTACAAGCTAGCCAACCAAGAATCGTTACTCTATGCTCTTAGATATGGCCAGAAAGACAGCAGTCTCACTCCTTTTTTTCTCACTACTATCTCTCGCCGGGTGCAGCGACCGAGAGTTCGGTGTCAATAACACCGTGACGGGCGCCGCTGCTGGCACGGCGCTTGGCGCTGGTCTTGGCGCCATAGTGGGCAATCAAACTGGCAACGCCGGTGCCGGTGTCGCCATAGGTGCCGGAGCTGGAGCTATTGGAGGCGCTTTAATCGGGGCTCAGGGAGACGCGCAACGCGAACGTTCCGAGGATCAAGAGGAACGGCTCCGCCGCCAGGAGCGCGAGCTTGAACGTCAGCGCCGAGAGATTCAGGAACTTAAGAGTGGACGGCAGTACGACGGATACAGCGGTCCGAGCAGGCAACGACCGAGCTATTCGAGCGACTCGTATCAGCGCGATCCAGACGACCAGAGCTACCGAGGTGATCGGGACGATAGATTACACGACGATACGGATGATGACTTCCGGCAGGATTTTTAGGGGGCAGCGCTCTTGTGCTCCTCTTCCTTATATTGCTCCTGCGCCATATTGCTCCTGCGCCATATTGCTCCTGCACCGGTTTCCTAATCCTTACCCGCAGGGTTAGGATCTAGCAGGATGATGATTAAGAGGAGGAACTGGAGATGACGCTAGGAAGCCTCCCCTATCCCCTACGGCAGCGAAACGAGAACTGCGCCCGCGCCCCCACCAGCCGCGCATACACTGATAGCGCCACGCTTCATCTTTCGCTGGCGCAGCGCCTGGCATGTCGTCAGGATTAGTCGTCCACCGGTAGCGGCGAACGGATGTCCTATCGCAATAGAACCTCCCGCTACGTTCATCTTCTCACTTGGAATCTCTCCTTGAACCTCTATGTTCGGATACCTACTCCATCCATCGCGCCACACCTTCATATTGCACAACACCTGCGCGGCGAAGGCCTCGTGCACCTCGTAAAGATCAATGTCGTGAAACCCGAGGTTGTGACGTTTGAGAAGTCGTGGAAGTGCCAACGCCGGTGCCATCAAGAGTCCATCCCCCGGTGGGACTGATGCGAACTGCACACCATCGATAAATCCGAGGATCTCCCGATCCTGCTTGCGCGCGAGATCCTCGGACATAAGAACCACAGCCGAGGCGCCATCAGTCAGGGCACTCGCGTTTCCTGCTGTAATGGTACCACGGGCGCTCTTATCGAACACCGGCTTCAATCCTGAGAGCGCCGACACCGAGGTATCGGGGCGAATGAGGTTATCCTCCTGCACTCCACCAAGCGGGAGGATCTGCTCCGAAAGGAACCCAGAGGACCGAGCTTCAGCAGCGCGCTGATGACTAGTGTACGCGAGCTTATCCTGCTGATCCCTCGGAATCTTGAACTCCTGCGCCATCAACTCACAGTGCTGCCCCATCGTAAGCCCGGTTGAGGGCTCCTTTGGACTTGGCGCTTGAGGCGCGAGAAATCCTGGACGAAAGGACGACAGTAGCGAAAGTTTAGCTCCGAGGCCGCGAGCCTTAGCCATACTGAGGAAGAACTTTTCTCCCTTTCGAGGAAAGGTGAGGGTTGGTTGCGACATCGACTCACTGCCACCAACGATAGCGCAAGAAATACGACCGGACGCGATACCGTCTGCCGCGGCGCTCGCCGCCACAAGGCCGGAGATGCAGTTGTTGGCGATGAAGTGTCCGTCGATGGTCTTAGGCAATCCGGAGCGAAGGATGATCTCTCGGGACAAATCAGGGATACGCGGATCGAGCAATACGGTGCCGAAGTAAAGCTCCTCGACGAGGCTCGGGTCGAGACCGAGCTTCTCAACACATCCCACCACAACGTGTTTGCCGAGTTCGAGAGCCGAATACCTCGAAAAAACCCCGGCAGCCTTTACAAAAGGGGTTCTGACCCCACCAACAATCGCAACTCGCATACACTTGCAAACCTTTTTTGGAACGCGGGCGTCCTTGCAGACGCCCTTCATACCTTCTTTTGATGGTACGTTCCCGTGAACCCGCCATCTCCGCAAGGGAGATTTATCGGTTTCATGTTCAAGCCTTAGCAAACAACGTAAGCTGCGGATCCTCAGGTTGGAGCCCTGCCGGATGGAAGAGCTTATTCGAATTCGCCGCAAGCACCGCGTCAAGGAGCGGAGTATGAGAATCCTGCCTCAACCAGAAAAACTGTCGATCGCTCGCCAGCTTTCGCGCCACCGGCGTCGTCGGTCGAGGCACCCCACACGTTTGAATCATAGACCTCACAGTCACATAATCTGCCTCCGCGCAGAGCTTCTCCGCGAAATGGCCAGCGTCTTTGCGCCAATCTCCGTAGGGAAGAATGGGCGCTACCTGAGCCCCCACCTTCAGACCAAAACGCCTGAGCGCCCGCATCGTCTTCCACCGCTCCTCCACCGTTGGAAGATCCGGGGTGTATCGACGAGCGACCTCCTCAAGAGGGGTTTCGATTCCAACGGATACATAGGTTGTTTCCTTCACCCTCTTGAGCATCGGCAAGCCGATGACTATGAGTGGAGAACGGGTCTGAATTATCAGCCTCCCCGGCACGTATCGCTCAAAGAGCTCCAGAAATTTCATACTGGTCGCAAACTTCTCATCGAAGGGATGAAAGGGATCCGTCGTTACTCCAAACACCACGGTAGCCCTCCTCAACTCCCCTCGAACGGAGAGTCGTTGCAGGTGCCGCTCCAAATCAACGAGAGGCTCCCCCTGCTTCATCACATACCTACTACGGAGCGACATCGGTGTGGACCGCTCCCCGTCCATCTCAAGTTCGAGGCCCGACCCTGCTGGGTCTATCCGTCCAATCGATATGCCCCGTCCGTACGAGTCAACTACAAGAATGGGATGTGAGGGCTTTAACTGCGTTCCCCCACTTGTCGTTGCCTTAGTCATACGAACCCCCTATTACGGTACGGTACACGAAGACCCCTATGGTCAACCGCCCGTACTTTAAACTCGTTAAACGTATGACGCCGAGCAGGGGCAAATAGGTTCAAACAACTTAAAGCAAAACGGCAAAAACTTCCCCTGCCATGACTAACTCCCTAAAAGCGGCAGAAAAAAGAGGGGGCGTGGGCCGCTTTCGGGGATTTACTCCCTACCATCCTTGTTTAATAATCCCGTCCGGCGGCGCTAACGGCGCCAAAAACGGATCCCTCTTAGGGACGATCAGCTATCCAGTTGGTACACTTACGAACCCGATGGCGCCCCCCTTCAAAGGGAGCGTAGGGAGGGAGCGTAGGGAGGAGGATCGGCAGGATACGATAGTGTAGTTTTACGGTAGAGTAGTTTTACGATAGAGTAGTTTTGAAAGGACTTATATGGCCGGAAATGTAGCAGAGATTACTGACGCAGAATTCGAGGAGAAGGTACTTAAATCATCCGCTCTCGTGGTTGTTGTCGATTTCTGGGCACCATGGTGCGGTCCATGTAAGAGCATTGCTCCTGTCCTTGACGAGATAGCCAAAGAGCTTGGCGGCCAAGTAGCCATATTTAAGGTAAATGTTGACGACAATCCCAAGACCCCAGCTCAATACAGCGTACGAGCTATCCCCAACCTCATAATCTTCAAGGGAGGTGTCGAGGTAGATCGGGTAGTTGGAGCGGTTCCAAAGGATCAGCTTATCGCGACGATTAAAAAAGCTATTTAACGTTTAGCAAGGTCGATAGTTGACAGGAACCCCGCTCCTCCCTCCGCCTTAGGGGGGAGCGGGGTGTTTATTTGTGAGCCAACTATGGGATGGTTTCGAGTTACCCTCTCCCCCGCTCCCTCCCTCTCGAGTGAGGAGATCGATACCGTTTGCTGCGCTCTCATCGAGGGAGGCGCCTCCGGTACAGCCGTAGAGGCCGATCGCAAACTATCCTGCTTTGTATGTGGCGATAGAGATGAAGCGGATCGCGTAGCAGATCTCGCTACAGCGGCGGGGTGCTCCGTCATCGTCGTTGAGGCAGTGAAAGAGGAGAACTGGAATCAACAGTGCCCTGAGGTGTGGCAGCCGGTTGACGCGGGACACCTCAAGGTCCTTCCCGTTCAGACGAGCGAGGACGCGGCCACGACCGATCCCAACACGATTAAGATTATCCCCGGCCAAGGATTCGGCACCGGGCATCACCCGACCACACGGATGATTCTCCAGACACTCAGCGAGCGGACAGCAGCCCTCGCGCAACACGAACTCTCAATCTTTGACCTCGGAACGGGAAGCGGGATCCTCGCCATTGCGGCCGCTAAGGTTTTTAATCGACCGGTTGAAGCGGTGGACAACGATCCGTACGCCATCGCCAACGCTGTCGACAACGTTGCGCTCAACAACCTCTCTCACCTCATTGAGCTATCGACGACCCCGATTGAGGACCTCAAAACCTCCTTTAACCTCATACTCGCGAACCTCTACGGTGAGGTGCTCGTGCAGCTAGCCCCAGAAGTTACCAGACTCGCCCTCCCAGGTTGCATCGCAATCATGTCGGGGATAACCGAGCTTGTACGCGACTCCGTCGTTGATACCTACACCGGACGCCACGGATGGGTTTTGGATGAGGAGAGGAGCGAGAATGAGTGGCACTGCGTGACGCTGACGCGGGCATAACGATGAGCGGGTAGGAATCCATAATTCGCCTCCTCATGCCTTTTTACTAAACATGTGAACGTGCCCGAAAATCTCGAGATCTTTATCCCGGGTACGTTTACGTGGAACTATCACCAGCTTGGAGTCCTCTCCCTGCTCCATGTGCGATTCCCCTTGCCTGTTTAACCCATGGAGTGGTTATCTAAGAGTGAGGGAACGACAAACTTCACCGATTCGTTCACTGCCGCACCTATACGATACACGAGACCAATGAAAGCGATATTTTTTGAGCAACACGGAGAGATTGAGAAACTTAAGTACGCAGACATTCCGCAACCGGAACCAAAGGGAGGCGAGGCGCTCGTTCGGGTTAAAGCTGTCGCGTTAAATCACCTCGACGTCTGGGTGCGGCGCGGCTGGAAGGGTTTGAACGTTGAGATGCCCCACATCACCGGCTCCGACGTGGCTGGAGAGATAGTCGCGGTCAACACTTCAGGGACAACGTGGGTGCCCGGCACACGCGTGATAGTCAATCCAGGGATCATCACCTCCGATGATGAGTGGACCCGAAAGGGAGAGGATAGTTTAAGTCCTGGGTTTAAGATTCTGGGAGAACACGTTCGGGGAGGGCTGGCGGAGTATGTCTGCGTGCCCACTACCAACCTCTATCGATTACCTGATTCAGTAACGTTCGAAGAGGGCGCGGCTCCCCTTCTTGTTGGACTCACCTGCTGGCGTATGCTCTTCAAGCGAGCGAACCTTCGCCCAGGAGAGACCGTACTCGTCGTAGGTTCAGGTGGCGGAGTGAACTCCCTCTCGATCCTCCTTGCCAAAGCGGCCGGGGCGAACGTTATCGCGCTCTCTTCAACTCCGGATAAACTTGAGAAGGCGATGGCGCTCGGAGCATCCTCCGTCATCGACTATACCACCCATCAAGATTGGCCAGCCGAGGTTCTTAAAC
Organism: Pseudomonadota bacterium; assembly: GCA_039799965.1. GTDB lineage: Bacteria > Bdellovibrionota_C > UBA2361 > UBA2361 > OMII01 > OMII01. The sequence goes on along the minus strand of JBDLRS010000102.1, from coordinate 615 downwards.
TGACGAAGGGACGGGGTGTCGATGTTGTCGTGGATAACGTTGGTTCCAAGACCTTTCCGAAGAGCCTCCGCAGCGTTGCCCGAGGGGGTCGCATCGTGACCGTCGGAAACACCAAGGGATATGAGCTCTCATTCGACAACCGTCTCCTCTTCACCAAGCAGGTTTCGCTGATCGGCTCCACAATGGGTAGCCGATCAGATTTTACGGAGGCGATGGAGTTCATCTTCCAGCACAAGATTCGAATTCCGATTGACACGGTTGCGCCACTCTCTGAGGGTATAAAGATGATCAAGCGTCTTGAGGATGGACAGCAGTTTGGAAAGATAGTGCTTAAGCCGTAGGCTTTTCTCTGGAGGGGGGCTTTCTCTGGCTTTCTCTGTAGGGGGGCTACTTCTCTTTTTCTGTAGGGGGGCTACTTCTTTTTTACTTTTTTACGGGGAGCCGATTTCGTCCCCTCCTACTCGCAACTCTTCCTCCGATTCTCCGAATAGCCCTTCATGAGACGGAAAAATAAATCGGAAAGGAAAATGAAGTACCACCCCCACGGGAGTGTGTTGTTTTGCACTTTTAGCCTTGAGGAGGGGCTGCTGTTGTTGGCCAATCCCCTGTGTCAGG
>JBDLRS010000101.1:0-35177 GCA_039799965.1 Pseudomonadota bacterium | reverse complement strand
AGACGACGAAAAAACCGGAGGCGTATCCACTGAGATACGTTGAGTATTTTTTCGGCGGCTCCAACGAAGTTGCAGTCAAACTATCGAAATGCGCAACAGGAAATCATTTTTCACCACCCTGCTAGAGCAATGCCACCAAGATTCCCATCCCTTCCATTGAGCTCTCAGGTAGAGTGCAGTAGAATTTCGATGACCTTTTGGAGATTCAACTATGGCACAGGCTCACGTTGTGGATCGCATTCGAATCGAGGATTTTGAGAAGTTTCACGCACCACGTCTGCGGAAGGCTCCGCCCCCTGTGACTGTGAAGGAGGTCGTTCTTACATTGCTGGTGTGCACCGTGATGGCTCCGTTTCTGTTTACGACCTTCTTCGTTATTCCGATGATCGGTCAGATCTCGGTCGGTCTCCTTGGCTTCGTTACTGCGCTCTACCTGTGGTCTCGAAAGTCACTCATCATCGCCCTCACTATCCTCGCGAGCGGAGGGCTGTTCTGCAGCCTTATGTTCATGAGTATTCAAACTATTAAATATCGGATCGATGTCACGATGTTCGTCCTTATCGCGCTCGGCATACCGATGACTACGCTGCTCACGGTGCTGGTCGCGATGCGGGTATGGGAGCTTCGTGGAGGTATTGAGTAGGAGTATGAACATGATGCGATCTATTTTCGGTGCTCTTGTCGTTGCGTGCGCGGTTTCAACCGCTGCGTTCGCGGATACCGCCTATTACTACACCGTGAAAGGGATTATTAAAGGGATGCCCGGAGATGGGCTCGCGAAGAACGAGATGTTGGTGAAGCACCAACCGATCCCGGACTACCGAGATGACTCGGGCGCTATCGTGGGAATGATGGCTATGACGATGCCGTTCTACCTGAAGGACGGAGTATCGCTGGAGGGTATCAAAGCGGGAGACTCGGTGGAGCTCAAAGTGGAGCAGCACCTTACGCCGAAATTCACCGAAGAGGTGGTCTCCATCAAGAAGGCAGAGTAGCCATCTCCCGTGCTTTCGCCTAAGCTTGAGTTGTGACAGCGCTTTTGGCGTTGTAAATCTCCGTTAACTTCCTGGTGTCAGGCGCCGATAACCCAGGCAAGAGGTGAGTTTCGCTCACCTACCATGGGGGCTCGTGAGGAAAGCGCTATTGTATCTGCTGATTCTTTGTCTCGGAGGATGTATTCAACGTTACGTTGATGCGCCTGCTCCCGTTGATGAGGGCTCCTTCTTTGTGCACGTGGTGCGAGCGCCCGAGGAAAGCTTTCCCAAGCTCTTGACATGGTACACCGGTACTACGCTCTCTCAGGAGATCGTGCTGCGATATAACCCTTTTCTCACCCAGCGGGAGTTAAAGGTGGGAGACCGAATCATTATCCCGGTCGAGCTGGTGGCGAATAACAACCCGTACGGAACTGCTCCGCAAGCTGCACAGGGCAAGGTGCCGAACCTCTTAATGGGAGAGTCGGCTATCGAACCGACCCCGACATCTCCGCCATCCAAAGCAGAATCGTCCCCCACCTCGCCATCAACATCGAACGGCTCTGATAGTTTACCGACCTTGCGATTAGAGACCTTCGCGGATGAGACGAGCCCGGATAAACCGGAGGTCCATTCCTCGCCGGTTGCTCCCGTCGATGAATACGAGGGAAAGCTGCAAAAACTTCAACAAGAGATCGCGGATAAACAAAAGGAGCTTGAGCGATTGAAGGCCTCTCAGCTAACGAGTGTCGGTGGTAACGATATGCCTCCTCCCGGATTGTTTGAGCAGTACGCCGGCTCGTAGTCGCTCCAGGAGCCTCTTACTTCCCTCGGGCATCCCTTCTACTTCGCGATCGCTCGCCCAAATCGCGTGTCACGAAATTCTTTGGTCGATTGAGCGTTTGCGAGTGTTCCAGCATCCGCCATCGCTCGTCCCACCAGATAGCTTTTCGGATCTTTATTCGCTGGAAAGCGGATTCGACCGCAGATAGTGGGCGTTGAAACTCCTGTAACTGGGGGGATGCTAAACGGCTCTCCCCACACGAGTCGAGCGGCCGCGTCCGCGAAGATTCTCGCCTCCATTGAATTAGGGTCAAATCCAAAGGCACTGGTTGATTCCACGGTTGGCTTGCGCTTCCCGAATCGGGCGATGATTTCGGCGTAGAGCCGCTGATGCTCCTGTAGAATGACTTGGCCGGGCGAGGCGCGCATGAGGGACCGGAAATGGTTTGTAACAACAGGGTTCTTCCATCCACCGCCACATAACCCGAAGTAGAGCGGGAACTCACAGTCTGAGGGGATAAAGGAGAGTGAGTACATAACGATGTACGCCGAGAAATACTCGGCTGTGCGCATTCGGTCCGCCAAGGACAAAACCGTTCCATTCACGGGAGCCGTTCCCAGAAGCTCGGGTACCTCGCGGTACCATTGCGGGTCCGATGACCTTGGGGGGCGCTGCGTTAGGAAATTGCCGCCATCGCTCGTTATAGCGCTTCGCTCAAATAATAATCGAAGAAGAGTTTCATTGACTGACCCCGGTAGTCCGATCTCTCCATTCGCATCGTGTGGGATTCCCGCTTCTCGACGCGCGAGAAGATCGGGAAAGTGATTGAAGGGTCCGGTATCCCAGCCAAATGCTGACGGCTCTCTCTTTCCGATCTGATTCGTGATGACGCTGACGTTTCCGGTGTTCCCACCATTGATGAATGCGATCGGAAAGGCGCCTTGCGTCCTGGTATGGCGCGCGAGATGGAGGTGGTGCATCGGCGCAAACGGTGCGCCCTCTCCACCGCTCATGATGTCGTCGGACCGGAAATCGTACGCAATCGGGATGTCGAGTATGTTGGCGAGCGCTTGAGCGTCACCTAACTGCGCCGTATAGGGGGCGAGGCTGTTGCGCCGAGCTAGTGAGGGGGGAAGATGTGCACACGTTTGCCCATGAAAGCCCACCAGGTCTGGAGTCGCGTCGCGATCGATCGTCTTTGCGGTACGAGCTGACACAATCGTGGCGAGGCACGCCTCGCCAACGACCTTGATATATCGGGCGTGCGTCTCGGATAGGGAGAAGGGAAGGGACCTTTCAGCCCGAGCGATGTTACCGTCCGCCCCTTTGAGCGCATCCCGAAAGACGCGAATGGTATCGGCGAGGTCAGACGGGAACGACCCGGCGTAATGTTGCGCGTCGTGCATGCCCCCATCGGGCGAGAGTCTGGTGATCACGACATCTACCGCGTCGAGGGAGTTCCCGGTCATAACCCCCATGGTGAGAAGATTTGGTTTCATGCGATGGATAGTCAGCGATTCAATACCTGAACGATTACCAAGGATATCAAGGTTCAGTATAGAGCGGAGCTCGGAAAGGGAGCAAAGGATAAAGACGGCAGATAGGGGCGTGCCCGTCTCTTCGATCGAAGTTCCGTGGTAGAGATCCAACCGACCGGAACGTAATCCGATGAGGCTTCTAAGGGGTATATACAAGGGGAATATAATGGTCGGGCAGAGAGGATTTGAACCTCCGACCTCTCCCACCCCAAGGGAGTGCGCTACCGGTCTGCGCCACTGCCCGACACCGGCCGTACGTTAGCGAAAGTGTCGAAAAGTATCAAATCGAAACGCATCATTTTGACACCTTTGTCGGTTTCTATTAACCTCCTCCTGTTTCTTTACCTGCGCGTAATGAGATTCCTTTTGAGCCCTTTCTTACAACGCGCAAGGCGCAGGGGGTTTTTACGGGCCTATAGCTCAGTTGGTAGAGCGCTACACTGGCAGTGTAGAGGTCAGCGGTTCGACCCCGCTTAGGTCCATGTTTCCCGCTCGGCGCTCGGGGCTAATTTCCCGCTCGGCGCTCTGGGCTAATTTCCCGCGCGGCGCTCTGGGCTAATTTCCCGCTCGGCGCTCTGGCCCAGGGGGAACGTCCCCCTCTCGCCGGTGAACGCGGCTTCACCCCTTTTTTCCGCTCGGCGCTCTGGGTTCCCGCTGGGCGCTCTGGGTTCCCGCTCGGCGCTCTGGCCCAGGGGGAATGTCCCCCGCTCGCCGCTGAACGCGGCTTTGCACCTTCTTTCCGCTCGGCGCTCTGGGTTCCCGCTCGGCGCTCGTGCCCCAGGGGGAACGCCCCCTCTCGCCGCTGAGCGCGGCTTCACCCCTTTTTTTCGCTCGGCGCTCTGGGCCCAGGGGGAATGTCCCCCTCTCGCCGCTGAGCGCGGCTTCGCACCTATAAGCACATCGACTCGCTTTGCTCGCTCGCTCGTACTGGACCACGTAAACAGACGTAGATCGCTACTTCATATCCCGCTCATCGTCTGTCCGTACCTTGAGTGCTTCCCAGACCTTGGCGTACTTAAGAAATACCGAGATAGCCTCAATCACTGCTACGATGAAGCCGGCGATGCCCTCTCGATACCCTCGTCTCGTGATGTAGAACTTAAAAAAGCGGGTTACCGGTCGCAGGGTGATCGCTACAAGAGATCCTTCGACACCACGATTGAGGAGTGTCTGGGTAGCATTGGATGAGAGGGTATTCATCCGTCGCATATAATCGGCTAGGTCGGTAAATGAGTAGTGATGAAGCTCCGATTTGCATCGGGCGGTCGCACCGGTCACAGATGCCTTTTCATGGGGATCCTCGCCCCCCCAGGTGGTCGCTGCTCTGCGACAGAGCCGTAGCCGATATTCTGGATGCCACCCTCCTTTGCGCCACCACCGGTCTAGAAAAAATACCACGCGGTTAAGGAGGTACCCGTTTACGTTGGGGCGTAGTCCCTTTCCATCCCCTTCGAGGATCGAGAGGATCTCATCCTTGAGATCGCTGGAGACCTCCTCATCGGCGTCCACATTGAGGACCCAGTCGCACGAGCACTGCTCAAGCGCGAATCGCTTCTGTTTTACGTAACCCTGCCAATCTTTATGGGTGATCTTGTGCGTGAATTCGCGGCATATCTCAAGGGTCGTATCGGTTGAGCCTGAGTCAACGATGATGATCTCGTCGCACCACGCCACGCTCTCAAGACATCGGCGGATCTGCCGCTCTTCGTTGCAGCAGACGATAAAGGCGGAGATGGTGGAGCGGGGCGTGTTGTTCATGACGGCTATTGAGAAGCATCCCCTCTAAAAAGGCAAGGGAGGGGGGTATCTTTGGGCAACCGCCCTTTCATGGTGTAGGGCGTCGCAATTATTTTTTCAAAATCGCCCCCCCCTCCCCGAGGCCCGCGCCGCTTCAATCCAGGTGAAAGGTGACTTTGATGAGCGGCGTCGAAAGGAGCGCGAGCTGAAAAATACCGTTAGCAGAAGCGTGTTGGTTGCCTGATGCGGGAGGAGGGATTGAGAGCCAAGGCAGCCAAGAAATTCAAGGCTACGACGAATTCAAAGGCCTCTCAGCCCGTTGCGCCGAATACGCTCGACCGTGATTTTGCTGCTACGGCCCCGAACCAGAAATGGGTTGGTGACATCACCTATATCTGGACCGAGGAAGGGTGGCTGTATCTGGCTGTTGTGATAGACCTCTTTACCCGCAAGGCAGTGGGATGATCTATCCAAAGCCGTAACACGGCAGAGCTCGTGTGTAGCGCCTTACAGATGGCGATTAGACGTCGTGGGAAGACCGCTGGCACCCTTTGTCACTTCGACCGAGGGAAGTCATATGCGAGCGATCTGTTCCAGGCTCTCTTGCGTCATAACAGCTTTACATGAAGCATGAGCCGCAAGGGAAACTGCTGGGACGATGCAGTAGCTGAGAGTTCCTTTCATTCGCTGAAGGTCGAAGCCATTTACGGCGAGATGTTCCGAACGAGAGATGAGGCACGACGAGCGGTCTTTGACTGGATCGAGTGCTTTTATAATACAAACCGGAGACACTCCGCTTTAGGGTACCTGTCGCCTCAAGATTTTGAGAGAAAAGAGGCTGCATGAACCCTCGAGAAGATTTATCCATAGACGGCGCGGAGCGAGCCCGTAGGGCAGAGCTCGCGCAGCGCCGACTGTGGATTAGTTGCTATTCTATCGGTTCTTTGGCCATAGGACAGGGACCTCTAGGAATTGGATAAGGTCAAGTTGGAAGAGCAGTTTTTTATCCACCTTCCTCAATCGGCCCGCTAAGTCCTCACCAGAAAGTGTGCTTAGATAGTACGCTATCACTTCATAGGTCTTAGAATTTACCCGGTAGTCGTTAAAAACCGCCGAAGAAGGCGTTTCGAGATACTGACTACTTGTGACTAAGGCCCATGCAAACCGAGCTTTCTGAAACCTTGATAAGCCCCTGCTTGTGGCGTTCCAGGTAATAAGATGCGTAAGTGCGATTAATTTATGTTCCTGACTCATTTTGTCCCATTCCTCAAACTGTCCCGTACTCAGCAGCCTAAATCCATCTTGTAACTTTTCCTCCATCATCGTACGAAGCTGACGGTGCAATTCTCTATGTTTGCCCGCTACCACGTTGACAGCAAATGTTTTCCAGTCCAGTTCGAGAAGTCCTTTCATTCTGGGATTAAAACGAATGTGAAAAATGGGATGACCGGGAAAATCAAATTGGCCAATCTCCATTAACGGAGAATCACTAATGCTTGGAGACGAGACTTTCCAATCATAATGTAACACCATGCCTTTCGGTGCCATGACGTCCCTCTCGACCTCTGTCGACTTTGGCTGGAGAAAATTTTTGACGTAATCGCTCACATTGGCTTCAAGGGGCCCAACGTATATATTGTCGAACGCCCTATAATGCGTCATGAACTCAGAACGACGTTCCTCTATGGGCTTGATTGCCGCCACCTGAAAATCATCAGGGATATCCCTAATTTTTTTCAACTGGATGAAGTCATCTAATATTCCTTCGGCCAGCGGTGATAAAACTAACCCTGATCGCGCACTGCCATGGCCCCCTGATGCACGATTTTGACGCGTGGTATAAGAAGTTTGATTCGACTGCACAGAGTTATAAACATCGGGGCTGCCTTGACCGCTCGGCTGCCCAGCCCCGGGCGGCCCCCCCCACGCATCCCCCACTTGGGACACCTGAAGCACGCCTGCGAAGCCCATAAGAGCCTTTACCGAAACTGTTAACCACGACTGTAACTTTAATAGTTTCATATCTCCTCTCGTGCTCTACCCGTAAATCAAGCAAGCCAGTTATTACTCGGGGCTTAATTTCGGACCAACCCCAGAAAAACTTTAGCGTGGGCAACCGCCCTTTCATGGTCTAGCTTGTATCGACACCACCTAACTAGACGTAGTATAGGGATATTTTCCTCTACTTTCACGGAGAGGCTCTATGAACATCCTTGGAATCTCAGCGTTCTATCACGATAGCGCGGCATGTCTTGTCACCGACGGAAAGATCGTCGCGGCCGCGCAGGAGGAGAGGTTCACTCGAAAGAAACACGATCCTGAGTTTCCAAAAAACGCCTCCGAGTTCTGTCTGAAGTCTCAAGGGCTCACGATAGCTGACGTCGACTACGTCGCATTTTACGATAAGCCACTCTTAAAGTTTGAGCGGCTCCTTGAAACGTATCTTGCGACAGCTCCTCAAGGGTTCACCTCGTACGCCAAGGCGCTGCCGATGTGGTTGAAGCACAAGCTATGGATTCCTGACACAATCAAGAGCGAGCTTGGTTACAAGGGAGAGGTTCTCTTCACTGAACATCACCAGAGTCACGCCGGTTCCGCGTTCTATCCATCGCCCTACCAGAACGCCGCGATTCTCACTATCGATGGTGTTGGTGAGTGGACGACCAACAGTCTCGGCGTAGGAGAGGGTAACAAATTTAAGATCATCAGGGAGATTAAGTTTCCTCACTCAATCGGATTGCTCTACTCGGCCTTCACCTACTTTACTGGATTCAAAGTAAACTCTGGTGAGTATAAGGTGATGGGGCTCGCCCCTTACGGAGAGCCCAAATACGTTCAAAAGATCTACGATAATCTGATCGACCTTAAGGAGGACGGCTCGTATCATCTCAACCTGAAGTACTTTAACTACATGCAGGGGTTGAGCATGACGAACGACGGCTTTAATGCCCTCTTTGATGGGCCACGTCGTAAGCCCGAGAGCCCGCTTACCCAACGAGAGATGGATCTCGCCGCGTCGATTCAAGTGGTCGTTGAGGAGTGCATGATGCGACAGGCGCTCTATCTCCATAAGGAGACGGGGCTAGAAAACCTGTGTATGGCGGGTGGCGTTGCCCTGAACTGTGTCGGAAATGGCAAGCTGCTCCGCGACGGACCGTTTAAGAATATCTGGATACAGCCGGCTGCCGGAGACGCGGGTGGCGCACTCGGCGCGGCGCTCTGCACCTGGTTCGGGTACCTCGATAACCCCCGCGTAACGAATGGTAAGACCGACTCACAGAGTCAGTCTCTCTTGGGGCCGGAGTTTTCAGACGACCAGGCGATCTCGCAGCTTTCGCAATTCGGTGCCGTCTATCGTAGGGCCACGGGTGAGGAGTTGTTCAACGTCACCGCTGATCTTCTCGCGAATGAGAAGGTAGTCGGGTGGTTCCAGGGCAAGATGGAATTCGGCCCGCGCGCGCTGGGTAATCGCAGTATCATTGGGGACCCGCGGTCTAAACATATGCAGGCCACCATGAACCTAAAGATTAAGTTCCGAGAGTCGTTCCGGCCGTTCGCTCCAGCAGTATTGCGTGAGGATGTCGCCACGTACTTTGAGCTTGAGTATGACTCTCCGTATATGCTCCTAGTCGCACCTGTTAAGGAGGATCGACGGCTCGCTATGACTGCGGATCAGGAGAAGCTCTTTGGTATCGCTAAGCTTAATGTTGCTAAGTCGGATCTCCCCGCGATCACCCACGTCGATTATTCCGCCCGAATTCAGACCGTGGAGGGCGGCACCCATACACGATTCTACAAGTTACTGTCGGCCTTTAAGCAAAAGACGGGATGTTCTGTTCTGGTCAACACTAGCTTTAACGTCCGAGGGGAGCCTATAGTGTGTACGCCGGCCGACGCCTATGCGTGCTTCATGCGAACCGACATGGATGCTCTCGTCGTTGGCGATGTCGTTATGTTGAAAGAGGAACAACCAAAATGGCAGGAGCGAGAGGATTGGCTTACGAAGTTCGAACTGGATTAGGGGATTCTTCAGTGCCCCTAAGCGTCGCCAATACATACCAGGTTGTTGATGTGCTCGATACCGATTGGATGGGCAAGCCAGTTCGTACGCACGTTCGAGAGTTCGCTGTTCTCTTCGCGATCATTTTCACCGGTATCGCCTCATACAAAACGTATCGCTACGGTGTGACCACAGCGTCGCTCACATGGGCGATTGGCGGGATTGTTATCGGCATTCTTGGCTATCGCGCTCCGCGAGCGCTTCATCCGCTCTGGAAGGGGTGGATGAAACTCGCGCACTACCTCTCGCTGGTCATGACCTTCGTACTTATGTCGATTACGTGGATGATCGGATTCGTTCCGATGGCGATGCTCCTCAAGGCGCTACGAATCAAAACGATGGATCTCTCGTATAAAACTGGCGCTTCTACGTACTGGGAGACGAGGGACCCTACGTTCGACGACTTCAAACGACTCGAACGGCAATTCTAATCGTTGATACGTTGCCCCGAGTCTTATTGTTCACCCGGTGTACTTCGGTGGGTCGGGTCGTTGCAACGGTGCTCGAGAGCGCGCAACGACTCCCTTCCCGCGACTCTACAAAGCTGGTCAAAAGTCTCTCAAGGCGAGAGCGAATCCCACCTGGTAGTTGACCGAATTTCATTGGTCTTGTTTTCCCCTTAAGAAAAGAGATAACTCCGCCGAACTGTATTGTACCGGTAGTAGGTGCGGTAGCGGTTGCAGTGCAAGTGGCAATGGAAAGCCACCCTAACTAGGGGTATCGTTGACCCCCTTGAGGCAAGGACGCCATGAAAACAGTACTTCTCATTGATGATAATCAAGATTACCTCGATTCAGTTCGCTGTATCCTTGAACGCGAAGGGCTCGAAGTTCTCGAGTCAGATTGTCCGGACTCCGCTTTTCGTCTCTTACGTTCAATAGAGCCACCTGATCTCATCATGTGTGACCTGCATATGCCCTTCATACGCGGTCCGAAAGCTGACGAATTCAAGACCTCTTTCGAGGTCGGGGTGAAGACAGCGCATGAGCTCTCGTGGGTCTACCCGGAAACTCCCGTCGTGGCTCTGACAGCCTTGATGGATAGTGACCTCGCGAAGGTGCGAAGCTTTCTACAGCCGATACCTGCTTTTACGAAGCCGTATCAAACGGGAGAGCTTCTTGACCTGGTGATGACCTATCTCTCAACGAAGGAGTGGGGAGGGGTTCAGTAATTCCCGTCGTCGGTTTTACAAGGTACTCGCGAGGAGCCTCATGTAGTCACCCCGTGGGATCTCGCGCGCGCCAAAACCTTTTGAGAACGGCGTCAGTACCTGACAATCAAACCACGAGATGTTCTGACCTCGCAGGTACTCAACCATCGAGCACATCGCAACCTTGGAGGCATCGGGCTCACGAAAGAAACTCGATTCCGCCGCGAAAAATCGACCGATCTGGATTCCGTACAATCCACCAACGAGCTGGTCGCCACTATAGCTTTCGAAGGAATGGGTAAATCCCATGGTATGGAGTTTGGTGTAGGCGTCGACTAACTCCTCGGTAATCCAGGTGCCGTCCTGATCGCCTCGGTTTTTAAGCTCCGCGCAACGCAGTATCACCGACCGAAACGCGGAGTCTCGCTTTGTTGTAAACTTGGCGCGATTCAGGGTTCGCCGCAGCCGACGTGAGATATGAAACTCATCGAGAAAGATAACCGCCCGTTCGGGTGGCGCGAACCAGGCGAGGGTCTCCTCATCAAGAGGCCACGGGAAGATGCCGTTTTGGTACGCGAGGATAACGGATTCGGGCTCTAGGTCTCCGCCAATCGCGAGGAGCCCATGCTCATCGGCGCTCTCAACAGGGGGAAACCTCTTAATGACCATGCTTGTTGCCTCGTGAAGATAGCGGTTCATGCAGTCAGCTATGAGCCGCACACCCAGATAACGTACCACACGCATGCTCGCTTGCCGACAATAGCTGCGGATTCATTGAGAAGGATCGGGAAACCGAGGCAAGAGCAGGATGATGAGTAGGAGGAGGATAAGAAATCCGAGGTATAAAGCGTACGATAGGGAGGAGCCCTTGAAGCATCCTGGTCAGGCGAACGATTTGGTGTCGCTGTTCTATTTTGCAACCAGATCATGCGCCTAGCGATAACACTCCTAACTTCCAATAGCCTGTGTCAGCTACCCCCCCTTATCGCTGAGGACGGCCGTCCAGGCCTTCGGACAACGACCAACGGGTACTTTAGAGTTGTGCGGGCCGTTAAATCTGCCGACACTGTCGATAGTTCTCTACCTAACATTTTTGATCCAATGGCCAAGCCCCGCACAGATCATGCATCAGATACCGCCGTCGTTGGGAACGTGCGCACGAAGACTCCCAAGCTCTACAAAGTTGTTATTCTCAACGATGATTTCACCTCGATGGAGTTCGTCGTTCTTATCCTTGAAACGGTCTTTATGAAGAGTCCATCAGAGGCGGTGCAGATCATGTTGCACGTCCATAAGTCTGGTAGAGGTGTTGCGGGAATCTTCACGAAACAGATCGCAGAGGCTAAGATCGAAATCGTTCACCAGCAGGCTAAGAACGAAGGGTTTCCGCTTCGCTGTATGTTGGAGGAGGAATGATGTTTAGCACGGAACTGGGTCTGACTTTAGAAGCCGCGTTTAGGGAGGCGTCCTCCCGCCGACATGCGTTCTTTTGCCTAGAGCACCTTCTCTACGCACTCTCATTCGATGAGCAGGTGATGGAGATTCTCAATCACTGTGGCGCTGACCTTTCATTGCTTCGAAAAGACCTTGAAAGCTTTTTCGATAAGCACGTTGAGGTAATTCCTGTTCGCGGCTCAAAGGTTCCAGCTGTTGAACCGGCGCAAACTCCTGCGGTCCAACGGGTGCTGCAACGAGCTATCATGCACGTTCGGGCCACTCAGAAAGATGTGATTACCCCCACCGAGGTGCTAGTTGCTCTCTTCTCTGAGGAGGACTCGCACGCTGTGTTCTACCTGGCGAAGCAGGGGATCGGCCGTCTCGATATCCTCAACTTCATCGCGCACGGCATCTCAAAGAGCACGAGCCCCGATGAGGAGATCCTCTCTGATCGGGGAGATGATGGAGAGGACGAGTCCGTATCCGCCCGCTCGGGTCGTTCCGCGCTGGGGCAGTTCTCTGAGAACCTTACTGAGAGGGCGCGTCTTGGTAAACTCGATCCTGTTATCGGACGGGAGGATGAGATAACACGGGCGACCAAGATCTTGTGCCGTCGACAGAAGAACAACCCACTCTTCATCGGTGAGCCTGGCGTGGGTAAAACCGCCATGGCGCACGCCATCGCACAACGAATCGCGAGCGATGACGTGCCTCCGCAGCTTGAGGGGGCTGATGTGTTTCTCCTTAATATGGGAGCAATGGTCGCGGGCACGAAATTTCGAGGGGAATTCGAGGAGCGGATTCGGCGTGTGCTCGATGAGCTTAAGCAACGCCCTAAGGCGATCCTCTTCATCGACGAGATACACACCATCGTGGGAGCCGGCGCAACTGGCAACGGCTCTCTTGATGCGGCGAATCTATTGAAGCCCGCGCTTGCATCAGGCGAAATCCGGTGTATGGGAAGTACGACCCATTCTGACTACAAGAAAAATATAGAGAAGGATTCGGCCCTCAGTCGTCGATTCTCCACCGTAGAGCTTCCGGAGCCCACAGTTGAGGAGACGGTGAAGATTCTTGAGGGGCTCAAATCAAAATTTGAGAGCTTTCATCAGGCGACCTTTACACCCGAGGCCCTGCGCGCGGCGGCTGAGCTATCCGCCAAATACATCAACGATAGATTCCTTCCTGACAAAGCGATTGATGTAATCGATGAGGCAGGGGCGGCCAATTCACTTCTCGCCAAGACCAAACGAAAGAAAACGATCTCTGAGGATCAGGTCGAAAGGGTCGTGGCTTCGATCGCTCGCGTTCCGATCACCAGCGTGAGTGTCTCGGACGAGAAATTGTTGCGAAGTCTGGAGAAAAACCTCAAGAAGCTCGTGTTTGGACAGGACGCCGCTGTCGAGGCTGTAACTCGCGCTATCAAACGTAGCCGAGCGAGTCTGCAGAGCGAGGCGAAACCGATAGGCAGTTTCCTTTTTGCGGGTCCAACGGGTGTTGGAAAGACCGAGCTCGCGAAAGCGCTTGCGAATGAGATGGGGGTTAATTTCCACCGCTTTGACATGAGTGAGTTTAGTGACAAACACCTCGTCGCCCGATTCACCGGCGCCCCTCCGGGATACGTCGGATACGAGGAGGGGGGACTTCTCGTAGATGTGGTGAAGAAGCACCCATACTCGGTAGTGCTCTTCGATGAGATTGAGAAAGCTCATCCTGATATCTTCAATGTGTTTCTCCAGATCATGGACAACGCTGCGATAACCGATTCACAGGGGCGAAAGGCTGACTTTAGAAATGTGGTGGTGATCTTTACTACGAACGCTGGATCAGAGAAGGCGGCGGCGCTCGGTTTCGGTAGCTCTCAACAGAATACCTTCCGGGATACCGCTATAAAGAGCCTCTTTAAGCCTGAGTTCAGGAATAGGCTTGATGAGACGGTATTCTTTAGCCCACTTCCTCCAGCGGTCATCTTGCAGGTCGTTCACAAGTTCGTCAAAGAGCTTGAGGGCCAGCTTGCGACCCGCAAGGTCACAATCAACGTCACTGACGCGGCGTGCGAATGGTTCGCTTCGAAGGGGTTCGATCCTGTCTTCGGCGCTCGACCTATGGCCCGACTTATCCAGCGAGAGCTCAAGAACAAACTCGCTGATGAGATTTTATTTGGCGCACTGAAGGATGGTGGCGTCGTTCGGGTGGGCTTGCAGGGGGATGTGCTCACCTTCGAGATGGAGCGAGAAGGAGCCGTATAGGGGATTGGGCCGCCGGGGATCTCACGGGTTAAACGCTTTCGCGTAACGTGGTTTCTCTGCGGTCATACGGCCGAGTCTCCCAAAGCTAAAGGTTCATATTTACGGTGGTTTGTCGGATATCTGTACGTTTACGTCCCCGAACACCTCCACGAGGAGCGAGCGCCGTGGGTGCTGACGATCCTCGATGGTTGCGGAGCGCATCTAAGGATCCGAAGGGCGCGAGTATGCAACCCAGGAGACCGCGATGAGAACACATAAGCAGGAACGGACAGAGCTTCGGAACGCGCTCAGGAACTTTGCCGTCTCTCCGCGGTTCGGGTTTTTGAAGTCCATCCAGGTTGGTCCCTTGCTGGGAGATGATGCCTCTTCGCTTGGTCCCCTCGCAGAGATGACCTTTGAACAGCTTATTGCCGCCGATGACGAGAACTCTTCCCATCTACGCACCCTTAATGAAGCTCAAGAGCGCCTCCTCATTGCAGTGCTTCATGCTCTTGCGGAGGGAGAGGTGGCTGAGTCCGCTGAGCCAGCTTTTGAGGAGTTCCACGAGAGCGAACAAGACCCCGTGGATGGGTCAAGTGAGACTACCTTCAATAGCGTCCAGTGCGAGTTAGAGCTTCGAGATCGGGTGGTCCATCTCAAGGCCCATCCCTACCTCGATCGGGTGGCGGATCTTACGCTCGGTACCTTTTGGGGAGCTGATACGCCCCGCGCGCCCTTCGAGGAATCACTCACAATCCGACAGTTTTTAGCCCTCGATCTGGGCGTCCTCGCCAAGAAGCGATCGATGACGAGCGCACGTATGCGCTCATTGGCGCACGCTCTTGAGGGTGCGTCTCGTAGACTGGATGTTGTAGAGGAGAGGCGGTCTTCTCCGGTGCTACTCTCGACGCAGCCTGATGATGCTCCTCGTATCTCACCTCGAACTCACGATCATGTGACCCGTCACAGATGGCATGACTTCCCTGACCGCTGCTCTCCCCTTGAGATGGCGCTGGTGGAAGCCGTCATGAACGCCAGCTCCGATCAGGAGCGAGACGCGATGAACGTGTTTGGCGCGCTCCATCATTTCTGCGCCGCGTTTTCCGTTTCGGAGTTCTTGCGTATCATGAAGGGTGAACAGCTCTCTGTTCCTACGGCGCGCAAACTAACGGCTTGGGTTAACTCAGGCGCTGTTCGAGAGGTCGTTCCTTTGGTTCGGATGGCGCTTCAAGGGCCCGGAACGCACATCTCGCGCGTGGCTCGGGTCCTTCAGGGTCACCTCCCTGCCGGTGCCGTTTTTGCCATAGTTGCGACCCTTATTGCACGGGGCCTTGGAGCTATTCAGGTCTCTGTCGATGGGGACATCTGTCCGGACGTATGGTCTTGCAATCCGGGATTGGTGCCGCTGGTCGTCCGCCACATCCGGGATGAGAGGAAGCCAACACCATCCAAGGTCTCGGACCTCTGTCCACATCTGGATCCGTTTTTGCATGATTGGTTGAAAGGGATCATTTTCCCTCAAAAGAGGGCAAAAAAAGGCCCTAGACGACGGTAGTGATGCACCCCAGCGGCAGGATTTTCCGCTATACTAGCGTGTAACAGTCGGGTGTTGTTCCAAGGACGGTCGCTTATTAAGGGATATTCCTTAGAGGAACGGCATGGCAGCACTAAGCTTTTCGGGTATCGCGTCAGGTATCGACTCTCAGTCGATCATCGATTCGTCGATCGCCTCAGCGCGTCTTGCCCGAGTTGCCCCAAGCCAGAGGAAGGTCGGAGAGCTCGAAGAAACCAATACTGCGCTTGAGACGTTGGGGCAAAAGCTCGATGCCCTCCGTACGACGCTCCAACAGTTCACGGCGCTCTCTGGTGGTGGTGTGAGTAAGACCGGTTCGAGTAGCAAAGAGTCCGTTGTTGGCGCGACGACGAGTAACGCCGCCACCAACGGTAGCTACGACGTGACCGTGAACAACCTGGCGAAGAATCATACCTACAGCTTCGATCAAACCTATTCATCAAGCACGAGCCCTCTCCAAGGTACCCTCACAGGTGGGGAGGCAGCCGCGGATCGAACCGTTACGTTTACCGTTGGCACGGGTACAAATCAGGAAACGGTTAGTGTTGTGGTAACCGATGGCTCGTACACTATCAGCCAATTCGTCTCCGATTTTAATGCGAGCGCGACGAAGGCAGAGGCTTCTCTCGTAAACGTCGGAACAGAGGCGAGCCCATCGTACAAGATCGTTATATCGGGGAGTTATGAGGGTACCGAGAAGGGTACGATCGCCCGAACATCGTTAGGGGCGGCACTGACAAATTTAACTCCGTACTCGGAGTCAGCGGCGAGCAACTCAAGCATCTCAATCAGCGGTATTGGTACGATCACGCGAAGTACGAACTCGATCTCAGATGTCATTCCCGGTGTGACCCTCAGCCTCGCTTCAGCCGGCACCGCGACCGTCAAGATCGCCGAGGACGCCGCTGTCACGACCGCGAAGATGCAGGACTTCGTCACGGCCTTCAACGACGTGGTGAAGTTCATCAATGAGAACAACGTAGTCACCCGAGACGAGTCCGGTTCCGAGGTAAAAAATACCTTTGCCCCGCTCGCAGCGACGAGAACAGACGATACGGCGCTTCAGGCTCTGCGCGCGCAACTGTCATCGACAACAGCGAGTGGTGGATCGCTCATTCGTGTATTCTCAGATCTCGGAATTACCACCGAGCGCGACGGAACGATCAAGTTCGATACGACAAAACTTCAGCAAGCGCTCTCATCCGAGCCGGGAAGCGTGAATAGTATCATTCAGACCTTCGCAGATAGCGTCGCATTAACCGGTGGTGTCGTCGACAGATACACCAGATACAGCGGCTTGCTTGATATCTCAATTAACAACAATAAGAGCCTCATCTCGGACCTCAATCGGCGTATCTCTGACGCTGAAAAAGGAATTCAGCGAATGGCCGATGGGTTAAAAGAACGGTACGCCCGACTTGAGGGGCTCATGTCTCGTCTTCAACAGCAGCAGAACTCGCTCTCTGGCGCTTTGGGTAGTAAGTAGTGCATCCCCGTTGCTCTAGGCGAAAGAGCGTGTTCAGTACACCAGAAAATTAGTATTGCTGTTCTGTATTCAAACCATTCGAAGCAGGAATTACCTCTTCGCTAGCGCCAAGATTCCCCGAATGGAGTGGTGTGCTTCAAGCGGATGCCGCAAGTTTTTATCGGCGACGATTGAGTAGCGGTTCCGCCTACCGAGTTTCTCTTTCGTGATGTACCCGGCTTCCTCCAGCTCGGAGATGATCCGGATGGTCGCGCGCTCTGTGATCCCAACCGCGATGGCGATATCCCGTACCCGCATCTCTGGATCTCGAGCGAGGCAGATGATCACGTGGCTATGGTTGCTGAGGAAGGTCCAGCCGCTCGTATTCCCATCGGCCGGCTTATTGGCCTGACTCGCTTGGTCTCTCTTTTCTTTGGTGGGGGAGGTTTGCCGCTTCATGCTTTGTAAACTCTACAACTCCCACATCCACGGGGTGGGACACCGGCACTTTCAAAAAAAAGCGGGGATATTCTTTACATTACCAAACAGAAGATTCATCCTATAGGTGAAACACAAAACATGTATTGGGAAGCGTGTAATGTATGTCTTATAACGAAGCTGCCGTTCTTACTAACTTACTGAATCCAGCTACACTTTCCTTTTGCCTCGGGGCCACGGCTCGATTCGTCAGGAGTGAGCTCTCCATACCACGGGACATATACTCGGGCATATCGCTCTTTCTTCTCTTCTCCATAGGGCTCAAAGGGGGGCACGAGCTTGCGGCGGCCCCGTTAGGCTCACTTATCGGTCCTGTGATCGCCACGGTGGCGCTCGGGCTTTTGACCCCTCTTGTCGCCTACGGTGTTACGCGGTGGTTCGGACGACTCTCTGTCTCTGACAGCGCGGCTATCGCGGCCCATTACGGTTCCGTCTCCGTAGTGACCTTCATCGCCGCCCAGTCGTTTGTCTCCGAGATGCTGATGTCCAGGCCAGAGCTACCACATCTTGAGGGGTACCTCCCCTCACTCGTCGCGTTGTTAGAGAGCCCCGGAATTATGGTGGCCCTTCTGTTGGGGGTGCTTCTTCAGAATAAAGCGAGCAACCGTAGCTCACGCGCGGTCATCCACGAGGTCGTGACCGGCCGCACGATGTTCCTCCTCGTTGGGGGTATGGTCTTGGGAAGTATCATGGGTGAGCAGAATTGGAAGAGTATCGCCCCCTGCTTCGATCCGGTCGGTGGCTTCTTCAGGGGGCTCCTCTGTATCTTCCTCCTTGAGATGGGGATATCCACGGCGTCCCGGCTTGCAGATGTGCGTGGCTCAGCGTTGCTCTTGATCGGCTTTGGTGTCGCGCTCCCTCTGCTGAACGCCACGGTTGCGGTAACCGTAGGCGCTCTCTCAGGTCTTAGTGTCGGCGGAGCCGCGGTGCTCGCCACGATGGCAGCGAGCGCCTCGTACATAGCCGCTCCCCCAGCGGTTCGCGCTACACTTCCTGACGCCAACCCCGCCTACTACCTCACGATGGCGCTCGCCATAACGTTTCCGTTCAATATCGTGATCGGAATCCCGCTGTATTTCTCGATGAGTGAGTATGTTTTTACCTTTCTTTCGTAAGGAGGAACTATGCGACTAAAAAGAATGCGCAAACTTACCGTGTATAGTGATATCGAGCACCGCGATGAGGTGTTGCAGAAACTTGAGGAGCTCGCTCTCGTATTCTTTTCTGTTACCGAGTGTGTGGTGAAGGGAGGTAATCGTGGCGAACCCCATGACGGCCCTGAACATGAGCTTATCATCGAGATGCTGATCGAGTCGCATGAGGTAGAGGATGCTTTGCGCGAATTGGGCAACCGAGGTGTGCGGATTGATACCAACCGCATCGCTATCTCCGATGTAGTTGCTACTCCTGTATACGAAGGCTCATCTAAGCGGCGAGAATCCCGACCGCGCGAGATAAAGTGGGGCGATTACCTGATTACTGTATGAGCTAAGGGTCTCATATCGAACGAGGTGAAACTATGGCAACAAAGGTAGCGCTAGCGGCTGGCGATGGAATAGGACCTGAGATCACTGAGGCGGTACTGCGTATCTTAACCGTGGCTGGTGTGTCGATAGAATTTGAGCCAGTGGAGATGGGATACTCCGTCTTTAAGGCTGGCCATTCAACCGGAATGACGCCGCAGGCACAAGAAACGATCGAGCGACTCGGTGTGCTCTTCAAGGGCCCGATGGAAACACCCAAAGGGAAGGGGGTAAAGAGCATCAACGTCACTGCGCGAAAGGTGTGGAACACCTATGCCAATAAACGTGTATTCCGATCTCTGGAGGGGGTTGAGACCCCGTTCTCTCGCGCCGGTATTCCTATCAACATCACGATCGTTCGCGAGAATATCGAGGACACCTACGGAGGGATAGAGCACTTCCTCACCCACGATGTCGCGCTCTGTCGCCGATTCATCACTCGCCCAGGTAGCGAGCAGGTGCATCGCTACACCTTCGAGATGGCCCGCGCCCAGGGCTTCACGAAGGTAACGTGCGGTCATAAGGCAAACATCATGAAGCTCACCGATGGACTCTTTCTGGAGACCTTCAAAGAGGTCGCCAAGGAGTATCCGGAGATCGAGGCGACCGATGTCATCGTTGATGATCTCGCGATGAAGCTCGTTCGCAGGCCTGACCACTTTCAAGTAATCGTACTCCCCAACTTGCAGGGCGACATTATCAGCGACCTCTGCGCTGGGCTCGTTGGTGGGCTCGGCTTTGCGCCCTCGGCGAATATCGGTGATCACGTCTCTATCTTTGAGGCGGTTCATGGAACCGCTCCCGATATCGCCGGAAAGGGGATCGCGAATCCAATCTCGCTCCTTATGAGTGGGCTCATGATGCTCCGTCATCTCGGCTTCGGTGGGAGCGCAACTCGCATCGAGGCTGCGTTACTCGCGACATTGAAGCAGGGAATTCACACGCCGGATTTTGGAGCGGCTGCTACTCCGTCGTGCTCCACCGAGGCCCTGACCGACGCGATTATCGCTCATTTAGCCACTATTTCGCATAAGCCAGATGTGCCTCTCGACGCAATTCGCGCGCAAAGGACCGGCACACCCTCTGGTTCGCACCGCATCATCCAAACCCCTCCCGTTGCAGGTGAGGTTGTGGGGGTCGATCTCTTTGTGGAGAGCAATCAACAGCCCAACGACCTCGCCCTAACCGTTACGGATGCGTTACCGCCGCACGTCGCTTTGACCCTTATCAGTAACCGTGGCACGCAGGTGTGGCCAACAGGCTCGTTTTTTACTGATTGTGTGAATCAGTATCGGGTGCGAGTGGAGGTTCGAGAGCAGCACAAGGTCTGTGAGTACGATATGCACAAGGTCGCGCTTGACGTGGCTGAACGGATTCGGGTCTGTTCGACCGAGATCCTGATGCGGTACGGTGGTACTGCCGCGTACTCGCTAGCGCAGGGGCAGTAGCGCAGGGGCAGTAATCGTCCTATGGATTGCACCACTCGCACTCAGCCGCTGATGCGTATGCCTTGCCATCCGAGCGAGGCCGTTCAATCGTGTGTTTGCATAAGGGACAGGCGTGCCGCTCTCCCCGAGCCCTCTGCGTTGGGGCTCCGCACTCCTCACAAGTAAGCCCTGGCACCGCGGCGACAAGTCCGAACCCGCTACTTTCGCATAAGGGACATTTCGTGTTGAGGCGATTCGCCAGAAGTTCGCAGCAGGCTTTGATCGCGACCATCCGAGTTGGATTCAGGTGCGCCCGCATATCGCTCATCGCCAGTACGGCTCGATTTGGGGATGTTGTGAGGTGAGCCTGAAGGATCCTCTCCGCCTCAGTTCGATCGGTTATCCCTTTCCTGACATTGCCATCAAGGGGGACTCCCTCCGGATAGAGGACGAGGGCGTGTGAACCAAATGATATCCGCGTGAGAAACCGATCGAGGTCGGCCGTGCTCGTTAGGGTCGCTGTGGCGTAGTTCGTGTCGTACGAGATGTGTTGTTCGATGATCTCTGTTCCGGTGATACCGTCATGCAGCATTAGCATCTCAATACCGTGCACCACGAGTCCGAACCCATCAGCGGATGAAAAGCTCCCTTCGCTCACAAGAACCCACCGTTCGGTGGTCAATTTCCGAGCGAGGCGTATCTTTCCTCGAAGGGCGTCAAGCATCGAGCCCGGTCGTTCTATCTCCCCCGTAAATGTGCCGAGGGTGTCAGAGGCGATCGAGAGTGGATTGACGGTGGCGCCAAGCACTCGCGCGAACGGCTCGCGGGCTGCCTCGGTCTTTTCATGCTGTGTCGCAAAGACGAACTGCGCTCCTTGAAAGGAGTGTCGCTCTGAAGGTGCTCCGGTGCCTTTTCGCAACGCGCTGTAGATGGTCTCTTTCAACTTCATAGCCACGTTATAATGGCACACACCGGGCCAAGACGGGATGGGGTGCTCGCTCTCACCATAGAGGGGAGTCCGGCCACGGGTGTGGTATGCACGATCCCTGCGCCATTTTGAGACCCGCAACTACCGAATTTAGGGTTAGTCCACCGTAACTTCTCTTTTTAGGTTAAGGGCATAGTAAGTCCATTGCTCCTCCTCTCCTGGAATACCCTCAGTTCAAGGCTCGTACAAGAGCTTTGGAGCGGGACGGCGGGCGAGAAATTTTATGGGAGAAAATGCACCGAGGAGTGGGGCTCTTGGCCGTGACGCTAATTGGCCGCGCGCATCTGAGCGCGAGCCTCATCGGAGTTCGCCGCTTGAGCGACGACGAAAGGGGGACGATTCGCTGAGGCGGGCACGAAGGAATCGAGCTCTGTAGTAACGCTTCCGATAAACACCGAGCTTACGATCTTTAAGACCTCGTGCTGATCGTCGTCGGTGATATAGATGAACGCCTCGCGGAGCTTTGAGCGAGGCTTTGTTGTTGAGAGATTGCGTACACGAGGAGTAATCACGATAACCTTGCGCATCTCGCCTTGAAACATGATCGAGGTCCTCTCAACGGCGGAGAGCGTAATGAAGTAGCGGCTTTTTCCGTTAAAGACATCGAGGTCTCTACTCTGACCAATCTCCCATGGAAGCGCTCGAGCGAGAAACGCCGCCCCGATCGGATCGAGGGTCATGTTGTCTGGGTCAAAGGACACAAGCTTTTTGTCAGGATCTTGCGGGCCCTTGCTCCGTACGGCGGTGATCCTGTGGCCAGAGTCATCGAATCGCATATCGATATTCTTGTGACGGGAGTTCTCGTCGTGGTTGATCACCAAGCTCTCTGGTTGCAGCGTTACGGAGTCCAAAATGCCGGTGGCGGTGTAGCGGAGTTTGTACAGCACGTCGACGCCGCTGTAGGTGCGGGCCGCGGCTTCGATCAGGTACTTTCCGTCCCGCTCATCCACGGTCAGGGTGCATGACGCTGCCGGGATCCCTTGCCATCCAACCGTGTACTCATAGGTACCAAGCTTAGGCTTAAATCGTTGAGCGGGCGCCTTGTAGAGAGGGGTTGAGACTTTGACGAGGTGAGGGGCGATGTAGTCGTCGGCGCGTGCAGTCATAGAGCCTATTGTAAGGGTACCAGACACAAAAGCTGTTAGAAGTGAGCGGAACGTTGTCGACCGAGTCATGTGCCTCCATGCTTTGGTACTGGGGGATACTCGCGCCCAAGCTGCTTATGAGATACTAGCCACCCCAAAGGAACTTCACCAGGTGGCATCAGGCTAAAAGGGGATATTGTTTCTCTTAACCACTTGAATTTCTGAGCCTACGGCGTAATGGTTATGTAGTCAAACAGTGTGACATAAGCTGTCTATGTTCCTAGTTGGTTTCGTAAACGCATGACGTTGGATCGCTTCACACAAGAGTGTCCTGGCTTAGTGGGCTCCCTCGGCCGCCTCTACGGTAAGGAGGTCGCGGAGGAGCTCGCCGTAGTATACGCCCGGGTAGCGGATCTCGGAGGGAACGATGAGCTCGGTGTGGCTCGGGAGGAGGGGGTATCCTTTAACCCGCGGATAGCGCGAGTGCTCTCGCTTGTGATTCAAGATTGTGACGACGTGGACCTTCGGACTTTAACCGTCGCGGCCTACAGCACGCTTCCTGAAGAGGTTCCGCTCCCAGCCGACATCCGTGCTGATGTGCTCGCTGTCCGTGAGGCTCTCCCCTCCAGCCCGATCTGGGCATCCTCGGTCGCGCTGGCGATTATGTTGGATAGAGTGCGGCATCTCCATATGTCTGAGCTTCCGGCCTCAGACAAGGAGCGTGTGCTTTCAGCGATCGAATCGTCCCCGCTGCTTACACCTGGTGGTAGTAGTTCCGAAAATCTTCGGCTCAAAATCATTCATGGGGTTGCTATGCAACGGCGAAGGATCAAAATGGACGCCGAGGAGTAGGTTCTATGCAGATGAGCCCCGAAAAAAAGCGAGAGTGCGGACCGTTCATAAGTTGGCTCTGCACGCCGTTCTACATATTCGTGTTCTTCTCTATCTTGTGCGTCTTTCACGTGGTGCAACTCATCGCCGCGTTATTTGGACGCAGCGCTCAGAAATGGGCGCTCGATATCATGAACATCTGCATCGTGTGGAACATTCGAATCCTCGCCGGCGCTCGTTTCTCGTACATGGGTCAGCCAACTCTCCCCGCTGGTCGTTCGATCCTCCTCGTTTCAAATCATCAAAGTATGTACGATATTCCGATGATGATGTGGGCGTGTCGTTCTCGTGAGGTTGGATTCATCTCAAAGAAGGAGCTGGGTAGGTGGATTCCAAGTATATCATTGGCGTTACGAACCTTGGGATCGGTTTTGATTGATCGAAAGGACGCCAAGGCATCGTTGCGAGCGATTAGTGAGTTCGGCGAGATGAAGGAGCACGGTCAGCAGGTGGCGGCGATCTTTCCAGAGGGGACGCGCGCTCGTGATGGTGTGATGAAGGCGTTTCGACCGAGTGGGTTTCTGACACTCATTAAGGCGATGCCTTCGGCGCTGATTCAACCGGTCGCGATCCGAGGGAATTGGCGAATCCTCAGGTACCAATTCCTCCCGATCCCCTTTGGGACCACAATCGAGATGGAGTTTCTTGAGCCGGTAGAGCCCAACGGCAGGGCTCCTGAAGAGGTATTGGCGGACGTAGAGAGCAGGATTCGAGCTGCGGTTGGGGATGATTCGTAGAGGGCCCTTACAGGAGGTTGATCGCCCCGACTTGAAATGTGTCTGATTTCGGTTTACAACCTAACTCTCACGGGCCGGAGTGGCGGAATGGTAGACGCGGCGGATTCAAAATCCGCTACCTGCGAGGGTGTGGGGGTTCAAGTCCCTCCTTCGGTACTTCTCTAATTTTCCATGTGGAAGATTAGGTGGCGGCACGTGGTGGTAGCTCGCGATGGCGAGTTACTACAATGCAAACTGATTCCCTCGGGTTACCCCCTCACATCTCTTCGAGATTTCAAATCAACTTATGAGATAGACCATCGGTTATGGCTCAAACCTCCTACGCAACAACCCAGGTCCCACTCGTCGAAAACGCGCGTACCGCGATAATCATCTCAAAATGGTATCGAGAGTTCACCGAGCCAATGGTCAAGAGGTGTCTCGGTGTTTTGCAGCAAGCGAAATGCACCCAGGCAAAGGTACATGTGGTGCCCGGTTCCCTTGAAATCCCCCTCGCTGCCAAGCGCCTCGTTGATAATGATCCGAGCCTTGAGTCGATCATCGTTTTCGGTGTGATCCTCAAGGGCGATACGTACCACTTTGAGATGGTCAAAGATCTCGCCAAGAGCGGCATCGAGCGGGTGATGTTTGAGCACGATATTCCGATCATTAATGAGATCCTCCCGGTTGACACCCTTGATTACGTGAAGGCGCGATGCGCTGATGACGACAAAAATAAGGGGCTGGAGGCGGGGCTTGCCGCGGTTGAGATCATGGCGTGGCGAAGAGAGAACCCAAAACGCGCCGCGGGGTCTCGGTAGTCTCGGTGTCCTGCGCTTACGATAAATTCGTAGAGATTCGCCCCGAAAACTGAGAGTCACCAGTATCTTAGCTGCACTATTATTCGCTTACGGGTTGAGGAGAATATGCCGACATATCCTCCATGCGCCAACACGCTCCCCCCCCTGACGTTGCCCAACGTACACATCTACTCGCCTCCATCTGGGGTGGACTCATGGTGTTGCTCTCCATAGTCACAGCGCACGCTCAGGAGCGAGTTCTTGTGATGAGAGGTAAGGAGATCGTTGTTTCCTACAAGCCCACTCGGCAATCGAGCGTGGTGGGCGCGTACGCTGTGCAGAATCTCCGGCTTCCCGTCGAGCTCAAGGTTCAACAGGTCATGTCTCAAGGCCGCGTTGCGGTTGTGTCTGAAAGCGCGGGGATTCCGGTGTCGACGGCCGAGCCAGTTCAGGTTGATGTAGCGGATATTGAGCGTCAGTGCACTCGAATTCTCGACGCAAACGGAGGTATACCGCTTCACTGTGAACCGAACCGTATACGCGCTATCTCGAAAACTCCAAACGATCCCTATCTTGAAGACCTGTATGGTTTGAGTCGCCTGGATGCCTATCGGGCGTGGGATGTGACTACCGGCTCCTCCAACGTTATCGTCGCTGTTGTTGACACCGGAGTGTACTACAACCACTCCGACCTCATCGGTAACATCGCTATCAACACCCGCGACATTCCCAACAATGGGATCGATGATGATGCAAACGGATATACAGATGATTATTTCGGATACGATTTTTACGACTTAGACGGAGATCCAGTGGACGAGAACGGACACGGGACGCACTGCGCCGGCATTGCGGGCGGGAGCGGTGATAACGGTACGGGCGTTGTCGGTATAAACTGGGAGGTTGGAATCCTTCCTGTTCGCGTGTTAGGGGCAAATGGAACCGGTATGGATGCTGATGTGGCTTCCGGAATCCAATACGCGGTCGACAGGGGAGCTTCAATTGTAAGTCTCTCCCTGGGTGGTGAGTTTTCAAGCACGGTACTCGAGAACGCCATCCAATACGCGCGCGATCGAGGGGTGCTTGTGGTTGCTGCGGCGGGCAATGAAAATGAAAATAACGATGTGTTCCCAACCTATCCTGCAAGCGCTCCCTTCGATAACATTGTTGCGGTAGCCGCTACGGATTCCTCCGATAATCGGGCCTCTTACTCAAATTACGGACCGTATTCCGTACACGTCGCCGCGCCGGGAAGTGGAATTTTAAGTACCTACCTGGCCAACCAGTTCGGCACGAAGAGTGGCACCTCGATGGCAACTCCGTATGTCGCTGGGGTGGCGGCGCTGATGAAGGCCGCAAATCCCGCATTGAGCTACGCCCAGCTCAGGAGCGGTCTGATAGCATCATCGGATCCCCTCGCCGCTCTTACTGGAAAGGTCGTTGCAAACGGTCGTGTTAACGCCTATCGAGCAGTTATGAGTGCGTGGACCGGAGAGATCCCACCGGCTCCGACCCCTATCGCGGCACCGGGTGAGAGTGGAACGGATCGCACGATAACGATACGGACGAAGCGCTACGGCCGCCAAGCTATCATTCATGGATATATCAAAACGGTTTCCAAGGTAGCGCTCGCGGATAAGCGCATCTATCTGAGCTGTAAGAGGATCAGGTCCCGTAGGACGAAGAGTGATCAAGATGGATTCTACGCCTTCACGGTAAGGCGTCCTCGAAACGCAGATCGATGTTTTGTGAGAGATGCGCTCAAAAATCGCTCTCGTGGTGTCGTGGTGCGGTAAGTCCGCCCCTGGCCAGGCTACCTCTTAGCCGGCTGACACGCCTTGAACATCTCCTCAGCGATTATTTTTTGGATCGAGTGGTCGATGATCGGCGCCGGATACCGCTCAGGCCGAGCGATCTCTGGATCGTTAAGCCCATGAACAGCCTTGGTGGTCATATTCTTGAGCTCCGGGATCCATCGCTTGATGTAGATGCAGTCCGGGTCGAACCGCTTCTGTTGCAGCCATGGATTGAAGATTCGAAAGTATGGTTGTGCGTCGCACCCTGTTGAAGCGGCCCACTGCCAGCTCCCGTTGTTGACGGCCGGATCGTAGTCGGTCAGATGCCGAGCAAAGAACGCCTCTCCCCATCTCCAACTGAGATGTAGGTCCTTCACCAAAAAAGAGGCCACGATCATACGCACTCGGTTGTGCATAAACCCTGTAGCGACCAGCTCGCGCATTCCCGCATCAACGATCGGAAAGCCCGTACGCCCCTCGCACCACGCGGTGAAGAGCTTCATATCTTTACTCCACTCCAAGGCGTCGTAGTGGCGATAGAAGGCGTGACCGAACACATGTGGGAAATGCCACGCGATGTGGGTAAAGAAATCGCGCCAGTAAAGCTCACGAATGAGGGTGTGCCCGACCCCAAGAGCGTCAGCGATGATGTGGTAGACCTCCCGAATGGAGACGGTGCCAAATTTGTTGTGTGGGCCGAGGAGCGTAGTTCCCTTGAGCGCGGGGAGGTTTCGTTCCTCCTCGTAGTTCGCGTAGCTCGTAACCCCTTTCAGGATTGAGATCGCATGGGTTCGACCGCCCCTGCTTACTCGCGCAGGAGCGGACTCCTCTGGCCAAAAATCGCGGGGAGCTACCGTTTTGAGCGAGGGGCGTGGCTTGGCGAATGTGCCCTTCGATAGTTTGGCTGGGCGCCCCACCGGATCCTTTGAGGCTCGTTTGAAAAACGGCGTGTAGACGGTATACGGGCGACCGTCATCCTTGCCGAACGCGCTTGGTTCCTTAAGCAGCGCGTCCGAGGATTGATAGCACGGCACGCCGTGCCGGGCGCAGACCTGTGCGATCGATTCATCGCGTGCGCGACTAAAAGGGGTATAGTCCTTGTTGAAGTACACGGCGTCGATCTTCATCTCTTTTAGAGCCTGTTCAACCACCGCGGCGTGGTCACCGTGAAAGAAAAACAACTTTCCGTCACGTGATGAGATCTCCTCCGCCAGCTCCTCAAGGCTCTCAATCATGAAGCAGAGGCCGTTTGACGATCGGTGCTTATGAGCGCCCACCTGCGCGTCGTTAAAGATGAAGCAGGTCACGACCTCGTCTGAGGCGGCGAGGGCGGCGTTGAGGGCTGTGTTATCCTGAATTCGGAGGTCTCTGCGAAAGATGTGAAGGGCGCGCGTATTAGTGGTCATGGCTAGTAGGGGATTTTGTAGCATGGAGAGAGCGACACGGTAAGGCTTCAAAAGTTCATTACATTTTGGCTGTTTAAGAGCGACAATCCCCTCCTCGGTGGTAGTCGCGGGTAGTGGACCTCCGGACCTACACTCTCGCCAAAAGGGAGAACAGGAGGGATTTTCTTCTCTCTCCCAAAACATGATAAGGTCCCCCACCATGTTACAAATCAGCAATTTAGAGAAGCATTTCGGCGAGCGGGAGTTATTTACCGGCGCTACCTTGACCGTTAACTCCGGCGAGCGCGTCGCGCTCTTTGGTCGCAACGGAAGTGGCAAGTCCACCCTTCTCAAGATCATCGCTGGTGAGGAGACCCCAGATAAGGGGGATGTCAGCACCCCTCGAGGATACCGAATCGGGTACCTCAAGCAGCATCTCTCGTTCTCGCATCCAACGGTGTACGAAGAGGCGTGCTCAGCGTTGAGCGGAGACCCTGTGGCTGAGGGGTACAAAGCGCAGATCGTTCTTAACGGACTAGGCTTTACCGATGACGAGCTCTTTGTGTCTCCCACCTCGCTCTCGGGAGGCTTTCAGATCCGAATCAACCTCGCCAAGCTGATCCTCTCTGAGCCGAATATGCTCCTCTTGGATGAGCCGACAAACTACTTAGACATCGTCTCGATGCGGTGGCTTGAGCGGTTCCTCTGTACGTGGGAAGGGGAGATAATTGTTATCTCGCATGATCGCTCGTTCTGTGACGAGGTGAGCACTCATAGCGCGCTGATCTATCGCTCCGGCATCCGCAAAATTCAAGGTGATTCCGAGAAGCTCTTTAGCCGTATCTCCGAAGATGAAGAGTTGTATGAGCGCACTCGCCTTAATCGGGAGAAAGAGATTAAGCGAATGGAGTCGTTCATTAACCGCTTCAAGGCCAAAGCGAGTAAAGCAACGGTAGTGCAGTCCCGTGTGAAGCAGCTCGCTAAGATTGAGAAGCTCGATGAGCTCACAAGCGAGGCCACCCTTGACTTTGAGTTCGTTCACTCCCCATTCCCAGGACGGTTCCCGATTGAAGTGAAGAATATCTCATTCGGCTATCCGAATTCCCCGCATCCCCTTGTAAGCGACCTAAGCTTCAGCTTGAAGAAGGACGATCGTATCGGTGTAATCGGAAAAAACGGTCGTGGAAAGTCGACCCTGCTTAAATTACTGGCCGATGAGCTGAAACCTCTTTCGGGAGAGATCGCGATCAGCCCGAACACGAAGCTCTCCTTTTTTGCGCAGACGAACACCAACCGCTTGAACCTCTCGAGCACGATTGAAAGCGAGATTCAACAGGTGAACCAGTTGCTCAGCCGAACAGCCGTCCGTGCGATCTGCGGGTGCATGATGTTCGAAGGTGACGACGCGCTCAAAAAGATCTCTGTTCTCTCAGGAGGAGAGCGCAGTCGAGTGCTTCTCGGAAAGATCTTGGCCTCACCAAGTAATGTCTTGCTTCTCGACGAGCCGACGAATCACTTGGACGTCGAGTCAGTCATGGCCATGACTGACGCCCTTGAGACCTTTGAGGGCGCTGTCATCATCGTAACCCACAGTGAGGATATGCTTCGACGCACGGCGAATCGTCTTATCGTATTCCAAGGTGACGCACCGTTTGTATTCGAGGGTACGTACGACGAGTTCCTCGACAGCATTGGGTGGGAAGAGGAGGACTCCGGTCCTAAGAAGCCATCAAACAAGACTTCGAAGCCATCCTCGGGAAGCGAGCGTGATTTCAAACGTGAAAAAGCTGAGCTTCTTCAAGAGCGGTCGAGAGTTCTAACCCCGCTCAAGGATGAAGTCGCCCGCCTGGAGAAGCGTATCGGTCAACTTGAGCAAGATCTGTCTGCGCATCAGGATCAGCTCGCAAAGCTATCCTCAAAGAGTGACGGCGCTGGTATTTCCCAGGCCGCTCAAGCTCTTGCCTCTGTGAAAACCGAGCTAGAGCAGATGGTTCAGTCGTGGGAATCCATCTCCGGTGAGTTAGAGGAGAGGGAAAAGAGCTTCAACGAGCGGATCGCGGTGTACGAGAAGTAGGAGGGTTGCTCCATCCGACCCGTAATCCGGGAGGGCGACCATTCCTGGTCGCCGAAATATTTGCGCATCGCAAACGACCTTGGCCTCGCGCAACGCGGCGGTCAGGAATGACCGACCTCCCTCCGCTGCCCGTTGAGGGATTAGACGACACCCTCTCGTTACCCCTCCGTTACCCTTTCGTTACAACCCTAACCCATACCTTTTTCGAACGACTGTGGTGCTTTACGCGCCGCGGTCTCCTGAGAGGTTTATATGGATTTTGTTGGTTCTTTAGAGAAACGGGCTGTAGCGCTTCTACGCAATCAGTGGGTGGGTACCTCGATGATCGCCACTATGGCCGCGCTGGGAGTGTACCTCTACGTCTACGTCGCTGGATACTCGTTACTCCCCGACTTCGCTGTGTATCTGCGCGCCGGAGAGGCGATGAATGAGGGGCGAAATATATACGCCCGCCCGTACGAAGTGGAGTTCGTTCCGGGAGAGTTCTTTAGGCTCCAATATCTCTATCCTCCCCTAGTGGCGTACCTGTTATCGAAGGTGGCGTGGTTGGGCGAGCCTACCCTGCGATTCGTATGGAGCGGCTTGTCCTTTCTCGCCATCGTCGGGAGTGTTCTACAGGTAGCGAAGTTATTAGGGTATTCGTGGTGGCGGGAGGTATCCCTGCGAGTTCGAATCCTCTTCGTGTCGTTTTTCTTTCTCTGCTTTGAGCCGCTTGCCTCAGGCATCGGACACGGTCAAGTAACGGCCGTCGTGTTGTGGTTATTGACCTCGTTTACGCTGGAGAGTGTTCGGCGTCACGAGAGAAGAGCAGGGCTCGCCCTGGCATTCGCCATTCATATTAAGATGACCCCAGTGCTTCTCCTGCTTGCCCCAATTCTCTTTCGTCGATGGAGGACGGTGGGATGGTGCGCCATGGGAGTGGTCGCGATCGCCACTTTACCCGTCGTTGAGCTCGGCTCCTTTGACCACATCACGCACTTCCTCGCCTCAATCTCAGCGACGTCCAATAACCCTGTCCTGCGTGGAGCCGAGTATAATTTCGCCGTAGACAGGGTGCTCCTGCTACCGTTAGGTCTTTTTGGCCAGGAGCTACCGAGAAGGTTGGTCATGCTCTCCTTGCTTGGTGTGTTCGCTGGATGCCTTGCTGGGATGCGGAGACGCAATGAACAGGACTTTCTGGAGATGGTGGGAGTTCTGATCGTAGTAATGGTTTTGGTTTCGCCCATCATCTGGTTCCATCACTTCGCGTGGATTCTGCCGTCGCTCGCGATAGCTACGATGCGTCCCGCGCCGACCTTCGATCTTCGGCTCAAAAATTTAACAATTTCGCTCGGTATTCTGTTCGCGGTGAGCAAGATCCTCCTACTCCACACCGTTGTGATTCATGAGGCGGCTATTCTCACGCACGTATCGGCTCTGGTGCCAACGTGCTTGTTGCTCTGGCTCTCCTTATATCTCTTTTTCGCCCCTGCTCAAGAGGAGCAAATGTAGGTTAAAAGGGCCTGCGCATGTCAGAATCTCGGTGCCCACATATCCAGTGGCACGGGAGCGAGCTCCGTTGTTGACACGGCGTCGTAGTTAGCTGCGTGCGCCAGCACGACGGCCTGCGGATCTCGGTATACGATAGCCCATCCCTCGCCGAACGCAGCGTCTAGATTCTGGATGCCGTGTGTAGAGGATAGCAGTATGTGGGTGGGATTGATCCGCTCAAATGCCGATCTTCCGGCTTCACGTTCAGGGTGAAAGGCGAGCGCGTTGTCGAGAACGGTTTGGTTGGGGTAGCACTCCTCGTATCGCCCGTCTGTCGATATCTTCATGTTCGGATAGACCCGCCACAGTGCGTAGCTACCGGTATTAAAATCGACCAACAACTTCCCGGTGATTCCCTGGGTCCGCAGCCATTCAACCGCCCCGATCGGAAAACTCTTGTAGTCTAGACGGTAGGTGCTGGGAGAGATCGCTAGCAAGATAAGATGAAGCGAACCGATCGCCATGAAGGTGGCGCAGACGAGAGCTCCGCATCGGGTGGTGGATGTGTAGAGCGTGGGCCTCAGAGAGCGGACCTTCTCAAGAGCGGCATCCACATATGGCGCACCGAAGATTGCGGCGGTAATCATGAAGAAGGGGAGGAACCGAGTATGCCGAAGGGCGCAATATCCCGAGAATGAGAGTGCGGCGAGCGCAAAGAGATCGCCGCTCCGTTTTCGCACGACGAGACCAACGAAGAGGGGAGCGCACAGGAGGATAGTAGCTATGAATGACGGGACATCCGTGTGAAGGGGAAACCACTCCACGATCCCTGGTCGCTCCATCCCGAGCGAGTCAACGAGAAAGCTCACGAATCCCCACCACCCATACGGCGTGAAGATGGGAGCGAGTGCCCAGCCTACGGCGATAAGGATGAGGCTTTTGGAGAGTCTCCTCTCGAGCGTCTCGCAGCCGACCAGAAGCGCGATGCCTACACACCCAAGGGCGTACCCCCCATGGATGTTAACCCACGCTATCGCGAGGAGCGGGGTGAGTGAGAGCGCGAAGATATTTCGGTCTTTCCGATATTCGATGATCGCCCAATAGAGCATCGGCAGAAAGAGATAGGTAAACGCCTGGCACCGCACCGTGCTGGTCCATGCGCTTGCGGCGTGCAGTACGCACAGGGTGATCCACATAAACCGCGCGGAAAACTCCGGAGCGTATCGCCGTGACGCGAGAGCCACGCAAACGGCCGCGGACGATGCGAGCAGAACTTTGAGCAGGACAAGCCCTGGGTCTCCACAAGTGGAGGCGATCAGGTAAAAGACCACTCCCGAGAGCCACTCATGGTCCACCCATGTTGGCAATGTAGGGGTGAAGGCGAAGGGATCGTGCAAGGGGACGTAATCGAGCGAGATCGCCAGCCGCCCCATGGCCACGCGCGCGAAGAGATCGGGATCGGCGGGCGAAGATCCGAGAAGTCTCCACACTACAATGAGTGGAATCGAACACAAGAGAGCTATCGGGGACAGAAGCAGCCCCCTTACCTTGTCGCATACCTGTTCAAATGTCTCGATCGTGACCATAGGGGCGATATTCCCTCAACAAACGCGCTCTCCACCAGCCGAAATGTGCTCTGATTTGAGCTCGTTGTAACCCGGGTTTGGGGTTTAATTTATTGACCAGCTAGCGTACCATAACCGTATCGTGACTCTCATGGCATGAGGGTCGAATATCAAAAGAGTCGCCTTACATGTTACGAAGTCAAAACGAATACCGTGCCAGCGCCCGCAAGATAACCATCTACAACACTCTTGGTGGTGAGAAAAAGGTCTTCGAGCCGATCGACAGGAGTCCCGTACACCCCAAGGTCAAGATGTATGTATGTGGACTGACGCCGCAGGATCACTCGCACATGGGACACGGTTTGATGGCGTTCCGTTTCGACATGATTCGCCGTTACCTTGTGTATCGCCGTCTTGACGTCAATTTCGTCCAGAACGTCACCGACATCGACGACAAGATCATTAACAAGGAGAAGGAGCTCTCCATCGATCCGATGGTCATGACCCGTCAGTTCACCGACGAGTTCTACACCTGCATGAAGAGGTTTAACGTCCTTCCCGTTGATCGGCTCGTGAAGGTAACGGAGTGCGTTCCAGAGATTATCACTTTTATCGAACAGCTCATTCAAAAGGGATTCGCGTACGTAACCGAAGACGGAAGCGTCTATTTCGATGTTTCCAAGAAGGATGACTACGGTAAGCTCTCCAATCAAAATACAGCGATGTTGTACGAGAGCGTCCGAAAGGAGCTCGATAAGCAAAAGAGAACCCCCCTTGATTTCGCGTTGTGGAAAGCTGACCAATCGACATCCTTGGCGCAGTCCTCTCCGTGGGGGACCGGTCGCCCGGGATGGCATATCGAGTGCTCCGTGATGATTCACGAGACCCTCGGGGACCATATCGACATTCACGGTGGGGGGTTGGATCTCAAGTTCCCACATCACGAAAACGAGATCGCGCAATCGGAGGCCTACACCGGTGGTTCCTTCAGCGACGTGTGGATGCACTCGGGCTTGTTGAACATCAACGGTCAGAAGATGTCGAAGTCTCTCAACAACTTCATACGCATCATCGATGCGTTGGAGATGTATGGGACGGAGCCGCTCAAGTTCGTTATTGCGCGTCACCACTATCGGTCAGGCGTCGATCTCTCAGATAAGCTCTTCCGCGATAATTTAAACTCACTGCTCGATTTTCACCGCCTCCTCGCTCGTGTGCCAAGCGCTCGCGTGTCAGAGTCGTTGATGAACGACGTCGAAACCGTCGCGGTGATCGCCGCGTTTGAAGCCGCGATGGATAACGATTTCAACTCGCCCGAGGCGCTCGTCGCCTTGGAGCAGTTCCGAGCCAAGATCGTGCAGTCGCTAGACGCCGCCGGTGCGCCAACGGCCGAGCTCGAGCATCGAGTCGGGGTTTTGCGAGAGCTTGGAGCTATTCTGGGGATCTTCTTTGAGAGTCTTGATGAGATTGAGACGCAAGGACTGAAGATCCTTGCGCATATCCTCAAAGCAACTCAGTGCACTCCAGCGGAGGCGCGCAATCTTCTCGGCGAACGGGTCGAGGCTCGGGCCGCCAAGAACTTCGCGCGATCGGACGAAATCCGTCAAGACCTCGCCGCCCGTGGTGTTGAGGTTCTCGATTCGAAGGCCGGTTCGACCTGGCGCTTCGCATAGGTAGAGGGCACGGGCGGTCATAGCCCGCCCGTCCATGGCCGCAACTACATCGTCGATCTGCCGATACGCGGGCATGACCAGTCTGAAATGCAGCAATCGTATCGCCCTGTGATTATGGACGGGCGGGCTATGACCGCCCGTAAGGATCGCCTCCCTTGATGAGGAATTTTATTTCACCCAGGTCGGCCAACCTTACTACATCGTCGATCTGCCGATACGCGGGCATGACCATTCTGAAATACAGCAATCGTCTCGCCCTGTGATTATGGACGGGCGGGCTATGACCGCCCGTAAGGATCGCCAACCTTGATGAGGAATTTTATTTCACCCAGGTCGGCCA
>JBDLRS010000100.1:0-6851 GCA_039799965.1 Pseudomonadota bacterium | reverse complement strand
GGGTACGTTCACGTTTACGTGCACGAGCACGTTCACGTGGAAAGGGCGCTATGTATGAGCCAAAACAAGGGTTTACGTTACCTCTGTGCTCGTTGGCACCCACTCCATTCCACGATGAGCCCTTTGTTGATGCTAAACGCCGCGGCAACAATCGTGCCGATTCAGAGCGAAATGAGCTTCGACGAAGTATGTTTGATACGGATTGATGGTCCAAAGGGTTGGTGCTCTCACGGGCTCTGCGGGGAGCAAACATCTCTCATCCTCTCAATGCCTTACCCCGTCCATCACATTCCGCCCCAAACGCCCCATAACGATCGAAAAGACGGTTATATCGGGGTTTTTATCTATGACCACATCAGACAAGAGGGTTCTCGTTGTAGAGGACGATGCGAGCGTTCGAGAGATGCTCGTCCAACACCTTAAAGAAAATGGGTTCCTCGTTACGGATACCCTCGATGGTAATCGTGGTTTAGAGCTCGCCCTCTCCGACAGCTACGACCTCGTCATCCTTGATGTCGCGCTCCCTGGTAAGGACGGCATGGAGATCTGTCGGCAGCTACGCTCCAAGGGCGTGGGAGCCGCGGTAATTATGCTCACAACTCGGGCGGAGGAGATCGATAAAATTCTTGGACTTGAGCTCGGGGCCGATGATTATATGACGAAGCCGTTCAGTCCTCGAGAGGTAATCGCGCGGGCAAAAGCGGTGCTTCGCAGAACAACCGGTGAGGAGGTGTCGAGCGTTAAAAACCTAAAGGTAAGGGACGTTGAGATAGATTTCGCGGCGCATGAAGCCTTCGCTCGAGGCGCTAAGCTCGACCTTACCGCGACTGAATTTGAGCTTCTCGCATTCTTCGTGAAAAACGTGGGACGCACATTCTCTCGTGACCAGTTGCTGACGGCGGTATGGGGATACACCTCGTCTGCCTACGAGCATACGGTTAATACGCACATCAATCGTCTGCGCGCGAAGTTAGAGCCAGACCCAAGCGACCCTACCTATATTCATACGGTGTGGGGCGTTGGGTATAAATTTGCGGGAAATAGCGATGCGCGAGCGGCTGCTTAAAACGTTAACTGGACTCCGCGAGACGTTACTCTCCGGTTGGGAGGTACTTCGTCTCAGCGTTCGTACGGCGCGTACCTACGTTCCAGCTTCGGTGTTGATCGCCGGCGCTGTCATTGTTGGACTCTTGATAATCCTCCAAGGATTCGCAGCGACACAGCTCTCAACTAACGCGCTCCAGAAGACGGAATCGACACTGTACCGAAACGTCGCCAAACAGCTCGCTGATAAGCTTCGCGTGTACAGCGAGGAGTTCACTCAGGCTGAACTTCAGATGCGTCTCAATGAGGTCGCGGCTATCAACCCGAACGTCAGACTCTACATCGTTGATGAACACGGAATCTTGAAATACGCTCCGCAACGGTATGGAAGATCTCAGCTACCGTTCATCGATATTCGTCCTGTGAAGCTCCTGAGTGAGGGGCGTGTCGGTCCGCACGACGTCGTGCTCGGAGATGATCCGCATGATTATGAAACGAAGGCTCCCTTCTCCGCTGCTCCGATTCGCCTTGGAGGAGGTTGGCACTACCTCTACGTTGTGACCTCAAATGGGACCCTCCAAAACTACTTTGAACGTGCCGCTGGATTAAGACTCGGACTATCGAGCTTCGTCCTAGCGATCTTTTCGACTGGTATTATCGTCGCAGTTGTGTTTCTGATTATGTACCGAAAGCTTAAAGCGGTGTCGACCGAGCTTGCGGTGCTCTCGCACGATCTTCGTGGCCCACTGACCTCAATTCAAGGTGCGCTTGAGTCGATGCAGGAGAAGGGAATCTTCTCGGCGCACGATCTAAACGTCGCGCTTCGAAGCACAAGATCAGCCGCCGCGATGTTAAACGACCTCCACCACATCTCAAAGATTCAAGCGACCGATCATGAGGTATCGATGGAGCCGCTCTCTATCGCCGATCTCCTGATGGATTGCGTTATGGCGGTAAAGCCTAT
Source organism: Pseudomonadota bacterium (assembly GCA_039799965.1). Taxonomy (GTDB): domain Bacteria; phylum Bdellovibrionota_C; class UBA2361; order UBA2361; family OMII01; genus OMII01. Next base: position 4,843 of record JBDLRS010000100.1, on the reverse strand, counting down.
CTGCGACGAGAAGCATCTCGAGCTATCCGTAGGAATACCTAAGGGTGTCCCACTCGTGCATGGTAACGTGGAGCTCCTTGAGCGAATGGTTCGTAATCTGGTGGACAACGCTATTAGGTATACTCCACCACGTGGGCGAATCGAGGTAAGTATCGCTCAGCTCGACAAGAAGATTAGAGTAATGGTTCATGATAACGGCGTAGGCATTCCCGCGGAGCAACTCACGCGGGTCTCCGAACGGTTCGTGCGTGGCGCTAACGTAAAGGGACGGGTGCAAGGTTCGGGAATCGGACTCTCTGTAGCCTCAGAGGTCGCTCGACATCATGGTAGTAACCTCAGAATCCTGAGCCAAGAGGGCGAGGGAACCGCTATCATCTTTGACCTCTCCGTATGGCAGCCGACGTCATCACCAAGGGCGAAGGCGGCGTAATTCCGATCGAATGAACACATCGAATGAACACTCGGACAGGACCCCGCAGCGAAACCTTCGTCCATAGCCGGCCCTCCGGATCGATATCGTCCTTTGGTGATCTTTCATGGAACGCAATCAAAAATCCTTCTGCAAACATATCACTACCTCAGCGTCGCGTGTTTTCGCCCATACACGAAATAGATCGCCAACCCCAAAGCCATCCACACAACCAACCGCTCCCACGTTTCAACGGGAAGCGATGCCATTTGCGCCGCCGCTGAAAGGGCGCCGAGGATGCACACGATGTGCGGGGCGGGGGTTTTAAAGGGACGGTGCGCCTGCGGATTCGTATACCGAAGCACCAATACCCCGAGGCACACGAGCACGAACGCAAAGAGGGTTCCAATCGATACCAACTCACCCAGCAGTCCGATCGGGAACAACCCCGCGACAAGTCCCGCGAAGATTCCCGTCACTATCGTCGTGACGTATGGGGTGCGGAACTGCCGATGAAGCTTCGCGCACACAGGGGGAAGGAGCCCATCATGCGCCATCGTGTACAGAATTCGAGGCTGCGCCATGAGAAGCACGAGCACCACCGAGCTCAATCCAGCAACGGCGCCGATCTTAATGAAGGGGCGTAGCCACTCAAGAGCCGGCCCAGCGGCGTTCACCGCGACCGCGATAGGATCAGCTACCCCTAGCTGGTCGTACTTTACGATGCCGGTTAATACGAGCGACACCGCGATGTAGATAATCGTGCACACGATGAGGGAGCCGATGATACCAAACGGCATATCCCTCTGGGGGGTCTTGGTCTCCTGTGCCAACGCCGAAACGCTATCGAATCCGATATAGGCAAAGAAGATAACGCCCGCCCCTCGAAAAATACCGCTCAATCCGAAGTGTCCGAACTCGCCGGTATTCTCGGGGATGAAAGGAACCCAGTTGTCTGGGATGACGTGCATGGCACCAAATACGAGAAAGAGCCCGAGAACCGCGAGCTTAACGAAAACGATGAGATTGTTAAACTTTGCCGACTCCTTGATTCCGACGTACAGGAGATAGGTACACGCCGCAACGATCACCATCGCCGGAAGATTGATGATAGCTCCCGTCGATTCCCATCCCGTGCCAGGTGAATGTCTAAAAGGCGCGCTGCTGAGCGCGGCTGGGATATGAATCCCAAAATCCTTTAAAAAGCTCACTACGTATCCCGACCAACCGACCGCGACGGTCGCAGCGCCAAAAAGGTACTCGAGGATAAGATCCCATCCGATAATCCACGCCACAAGCTGACCAAGCGTTGCGTAAGCGTAGGTGTAGGCGCTTCCCGCAATCGGGATCATCGCGGCGAGCTCCGCGTAGCAGAGCGCAGCAAAGGCGCACGCGATACCCGAGAGGATGAACGATATGACGATAGCGGGCCCAGCATACGACGCGCTCGCTTGTCCCGTTAACACGAAGATACCGGCGCCGATAATACCGCCGATACCGAGTAACAACAGATTCATGCCGGTCAGGGAGCGGTGGAACCCTCGTGTCTCGTCCTCCGCCTCAGCACGAATCATATCGAGAGGTTTACGGATAAAAAGCCTGGAGAGCATATCGAATTCCCTTGTTCTAGTGGTTCATCAAGCGTTTAACGCCTTAGAACGGTACCCTGTACGGGGGTACGCTGTCACGATGGATAATCCAGCGGCCTTTCGGGGGCTCGATAATTAATCGCCCCGGCACTCGGGAGGGCGGTCGTCCCCGACCGCCGTGTTGCGCGAGGTCACGATTGTTCGCGACGCGAGAGATTACGGCGACCGACCTGTCCCCCATAGCTTTAGCGACGGGGGAGGATCCACCTTCCCTAAAGCCACGGCGGACAAGCTGGTCGCCCTCCAAATGTGGCGAGTTCGAAATGCCTTCCGCACCCACAAGCCCAACACTTCCGCCAACCTAACCGCTCCTGATTTTTCTTAGAGCCCGCCCCCTGGACCCCATGATACAATCGTCGTTGCCGTAGAACCAATTCGCCTACTCGAATACAGGTTTTTCTATGAAGAGCGCAATCATTCCTGGGTATATGCCCGGCTTCGGAAACGACTTCGAAACAGAGGCGCTTCCTGGAGCGCTTCCTAGCGGACAGAACTCACCGCAAAAATGTTCGTATGGACTGTACGCTGAGCAACTCTCTGGGTCTCCCTTCACCGCCCCCCGCGGTATGAATGAGCGTTCATGGCTTTACCGTATGCAGCCATCGGTCGCGCACATCGGGCGGTTCTCGCCAACCTCCTTTCCGTTCTGGAAAACGGCCCCGTGTATCGAAGAACACTCCCTTCCAATCGGGCCACTTCGATGGGGTCCCCCACCAGCGCCAACTGAACCAACTACATTTCTCTCCGGCATCCGCACCATGACAACTGCTGGTGATGTCAACACGCAAACTGGAATGTCGGCACATATCTTCTTTGTAAACACCTCGATGGTGGATGAATATTTCTACAACGCGGATGGCGAGATCATGGTTGTTCCGCAGGAGGGGGAGCTGCGCTTCTTTACAGAGCTTGGAAAGATAGACATCTCTCCTGCTGAGATAGCCATTATTCCACGCGGCATGAAATGTAGGGTCGAGGTGCTCCATGGCCCCGCTCGTGGCTACCTATGTGAGAATTACGGAGCGAAGTTCACCCTCCCAAATCGGGGACCCATTGGTGCTAACTGCCTCGCCAATCCTCGAGACTTCAAAACCCCGGTCGCGGCATACGAGGACAAGCGATCTCCTTGTAAGGTGTTTGTGAAGTGGTGCGGCAAATTCTTCGAGACCACGATCGATCACTCACCCCTCGATGTCGTGGCGTGGCACGGAAACTACGCTCCGTACAAGTACGATCTGCGAACATTCTCTCCCGTTGGAGCGCTTCTCTTCGACCACCCAGACCCTTCCATATTCACCGTACTCACCTCGCCATCAGGAGAGGAGGGGACAGCGAACGTTGATTTCGTGATCTTCCCCGACCGATGGGTCGTAGCGGAGCACTCGTTCCGTCCGCCGTGGTATCACATGAACATTATGTCGGAGTTTATGGGTCTTCTTTATGGGCGGTACGACGCCAAGCCGGATGGTTTCGTTCCAGGGGGCGTGAGCCTTCACAACTGCATGTTGCCGCACGGACCAGACGCTACCGCGTTCGACAAAGCGACCAACGACCCTCTGCAACCCGTGAAGCTCTCAAACACGATGGCGTTTATGTTCGAGACCCGCTATCCGCAGCACCTTACAAAGTACGCCGCCGAGTCCTCCGCTCTGCAGCAGGATTACGCGGAGTGTTGGAGGGGGCTCGAGCGTAAATTTAATGGAGCGTTGTAAAGTCTAAATTTCTCATGATGGTGATATCCTCGGCGGCTTGTTCTAAGGTCGCTGTGGTGATCGCTGAGATACGTTGAGGATCGCCTCGGTAGCTTCAACGAAGTTGCAGTTGAACTATCGAAATCGATGAAGGCGGTCGTTTTTGCCGGAAAAAGCTACGCCAATCGGGATTTAAACGGTTTGGGAACGTTAGAATCTCTCTCGTCAGGATAGAGCTCCTCAAGCCGTTTAAGGATGCGCGCTTGTGCCGCTTCGATGTCGGTGACCTCCATCGGTGGAAGGAGCGTAATATCCTCCTTGATCATCTCAAGCTTGGTCTCAGAGACGTTCTCAAGGATCCTTTGCTGAACCGGTTGCTCGGCAGTTTTCAAAGAGATAGCGATATCGCGGTGAGGGATCTCGCGAAGGAGGTTTTGAAGGGCGCTGGCGGGAATCCGCTCTACCTTTGTGAAGTCCACTATTCGCCGCTCTAATGTTGCAGCAACCTTCGGGGCCTCTGCGCGGATCGCCGCCACAAGGTGCTCACGCTCTTCAGCGGGGAACCGGCTCAATATCTTGGCGGCCACTCCTGGCCCGTCGATGACTTCCTGTCTCGCCATAATAAGTTCAGATGCTTACCCCCAGACAAGGGTTGCCACTATATTCGTGGATTCCTAAAACCCTAGCGGTCTAGGTGGCTTAGGGCGGTGTCTGGGGTAGGGTGGGCTTGTAATTAGAAGGAGGATTTGGCACTATACTCGCTCAGTTTCGGTGTGCCCACGTAGCTCAGCTGGTTAGAGCGCAGAACTCATAATTCTGAGGTCCCTTGTTCGATTCAAGGCGTGGGCAGTTTCTCAGCATCACGACTCAGGAGGGACGGCGTCCCCGCCGTCCGTGAATATCCGAATAAAGGATCCCGTGCGCGCCTGGCACGGACGGCGAGGACGCCGTTCCTCCTTGCATCAGATAACAAGTGCGTTGAGCCGCCGAACCGTTCGAATTCCCCACCAACATCTTCTCATCATGATCGGAATCACGACACAGGAGGGACGGCGTCCCCGCCGTCCGTGAATGTTCGAATAAAGGATCCCGTG